>DATHIT010000636.1:0-12036 GCA_035489915.1 Pseudonocardia sp.
TCATCGGCCACGGTGACCGCCGCGCGGACCCCGACCGCTTCGGCCCGGTCCATCGCGGCGCGCACGTCCTCAGCGGTGACGCAGCCGCAGGCGTCCAGGTGGGTGTGCGAGTCGATGGTGCCGGCGCCGGCCAGCGGTTCCGGTGCCGGCGGCCGCTCCCGCCGCCCGTACGCCCCAGTCATGCGGCGAGTCGTGAGTGGCGATGGTCGCTATAGCGACCATCGCCACTCACGACCTCTGAGCTGGGGGTCACGGCTGGATGGGCGCCCACTCCGGGCCGGTCTCACCCAGCTTCGGATCCAGCTTGCTGAACAGCGGCGACGGCTTCTCCAGCGGCCGCCCGACCTCGATCGGCGTTGACTCCCAGCGCGCCTGCTCAGCGGCGTAGTCCCCGGTCAGCACCGGGTACCCGGGGCCGTCGCCGAGGTCGTCCACCTCGTGGATCTCCGGCTGCGCGGCCCACACGCCGGACCCGCCCAGCGCCTCGTGCACCTGCTGCGAGGCGTGCGGCAGGAACGGCGTGAGCAGCGTGTTCGCATCCGACACGACCTGAAGCGCGGTGTGCAGGATGGTGTCCCGGCGGTCCGGGTCGTCCTTGCGCTTCCACGGCTCCTGGTCGGAGAGGTACTTGTTCGCCGCCGACACCACACGCATTGCCTCACCGGCCGCCTGCTTGAACCGGCTGCGCGCGAGCAACCCGCCGACGGTCTCGAAGCCGGCCTTCGACACGGCCAGCAGCTCGTGGTCGGCGGCGGTCGGCGCGGTCGGTTTGGGAATCGCGCCGACGTTCTTGTGCGCCATCGAGACGGACCGGTTGACCAGGTTGCCCCACTCGTTGGCCAGCTCGAAGTTGATCCTGCGGACAAACTCGTCCCAGGTGAAGTCGGTGTCCTGGTTCTCCGGGCCGGCCACCGAGATGAAGTAGCGCAGCGCATCCGGCCCGTACTCCCGGATGAAGTCGCCGACGTAGATCACCGTGCCGCGGGAGGTGGAGAACTTCGACCCGCTCATGGTGAGGAACTCCGAGGAGACGATCTCATCGGGCAGGTTCAGCGTGCCGAACGCGCCCGGCTCGCCGCCCCGGTCGCCCGCCCCGTTCTGGCCGAGCAGCAGCGCCGGCCAGATCACCGAGTGGAAGACGATGTTGTCCTTGCCCATGAAGTAGTAGCCGGTGGCCGCCGGGTCGCACCACCACTGCTGCCAGGCGTCCGGGTCCGGACCGCGCCGGGCCCACTCCACGCTCGCCGAGAGGTAGCCGATCACCGCGTCGAACCAGACGTAGAGCCGTTTCATCGGCTGGTCCCGCCAGCCGTCCAGCGGGATCGGCACACCCCAGTCCAGGTCCCGGGTGATCGCGCGGGGCTTCAGATCCTCGATCAGGTTGGCGGAGAACTTGAGCACGTTCGGCCGCCAGTCGGTGCGGGTGGACAGCCATTTGCCCAAGGACTCGGCGAAGGCCGGCAGATCCAGGAAGAAATGCTCGGTCTCGACGAACTTGGGGGTCTCCCCGTTGATCTTCGAGCGCGGGTTGATCAGATCGGCGGGGTCGAGCTGGTTGCCACAGTTGTCGCACTGGTCGCCCCGCGCGCTGTCGTAGCCGCAGATCGGACAGGTGCCCTCGACGTAGCGGTCCGGCAGGGTGCGCCCGGTGGACGGGCTGATCGCGCCCATCGTGGTCTTGGCCACCACGTACCCGTTGCGGTACAGCGCGAGGAACAGCTGCTGGACCACCTCGTAGTGGTTGGTCGTGGTGGTCCTGGTGAACAGGTCGTAGGACAGCCCGAGGCCCTGCAGGTCGTTCACGATGACCCGGTTGTACTTGTCCGCGAGCTGCCGAGCGGAGACCCCCTCGGCGTCTGCCTGCACCTGGATCGGGGTGCCGTGCTCGTCGGTCCCGGAGACCATCAGCACCCGGTTGCCCGCCATCCGCTGGTAGCGGGAGAAGACGTCGGAGGGCACACCGAAACCGGAAACGTGGCCGATGTGCCGGGGGCCGTTGGCGTATGGCCACGCCACAGCGGTCAGCACGCGGGAACTCATGGTTACCAGCCTATGCGCACCACACCACTGGGTTCGCGGGCCCCGCTCGTCACGCCAGCTGGGCGGTCACCGACGCGGTGTCCATCCAGACGTTCTCCCGGCTGATCAAGCCGCCGCGGAACTCGAACACATGCAGCATCCGGAACGTCGCTGATCGACCCCGACCCGGCAGCCCGGCGAACTCGCCGAACACCGTGGCCGAGCACTCGTGCTCCACCACGCACACGTCGTCGCCGTAGAACCGGCGCAGCTCGAACAGCCGGTCGGTACGCACGTGTTCCAGTAGCTGGGTGTACCGCTGGCGCGCGGCCGCCGGGCCCCGCAGCGGGCCACCTGGCGCGCCGACCACATCGTGCTCGACGTCCTCGGTATAAACCGCGACCGCCGCGTCCAGGTCGCTCTGGTTCTCGGCGGCCAGGTGCGCATCCACCAGGGCCGCCATAGCGGTACGACTCGTCGCCACCGAACCTCCTCCGTCAGGGTTCCTGACGAAAGACCGTAAGGTAGCCTGACGCAGGTGTCAATGACTTCCCCAGCGACTTCCCCAGCGACTTCCCCAGCACCCCCGCCCTCGGCAAACCGCGACAACGGTCGCGGAGGCGGCGACGGCGGATGGTCCGTGCGGGTGCTCGGGCTGATGCAGTTCGCCCTGGAGCGCGGGATGGCCGAGACGATGGCCGAGGTGGCACCTCGACATCCCCAGCTGCGACCCGCGCACGTGCGGGTGTTCCGGATGGGCTCACTGGACGCCGTCCGGGTCACCGAGCTGGCCACCCGCTCGGGCATGACGAAGCAGTCCATGCACGAGCTGATCGCGCACCTGGAGCGGCACGGCTACCTGCGCCGCGAGCCGGACCCGGCGGACGCCAGGGCGATGCGGGTACGGCTCACCACCACCGGCTGGGAACTGGAGCAGCAGATGCGCGCCGCGTCCGCCCGGGTGCACCTGAGCTGGCTGGAACAGCTCGGCGCGGAGCGGTTCGACGCGCTCTGGGCCGCGCTGCGCCAGCTCACCGGCCGGGATGACCCGGCACCGGACCCGGCCGGGCTGCGCCGGACCGTCGAGGCGGCCAGCGCAGCTCGGTAACGCGTCCCTCCAATCAGTCGTCCGTCGCCTCGCTGTGCACGCAGAACACCGCACCCCACGGGTCCACCACGGTGGCCATCCGGCCGAACGGGGTGTCTTCGGCCCCGCGCGCCACGGTGCCCCCGCCACGCTCGACGGCGGCCAGCGAGGCGTCCACATCGTCGACCGCGAAGTAGGCGATCCAGTGGCTCGGGACGCTCTCCGGAGCGCCCATCAACCCGCCGATACCCCCCGCCACCTCGCCGTTCACCGCGAACGTCGCATAGTCCTCGGGCGTCCCGGGGACCGGCTCGTAGGTGTATCCGAAGACCTCGGCGTAGAACCGCTTGCCGGCCTCGACATCGGTGAGCCGAGCGTCCTCCCAGGCCAGCGCGCCGGGCTCGTTGTAGACCTGGACGCCGATCTCCCCCTTGGCCTGCCATACCGCGAACGTGCCGCCCGTGTTGTCCTGGGCGACCAGCATCCGACCGAACTCGGCGACGTCAAACGGCTCGGCGAGCACCGTTCCGCCGTGTTCAACGATCAACTTCGCGGTGCTTTCCACGTCGTCGGAGGCGAGGTAGATGGTCCAGAACGAGGGTTGCCCGGGGGCCTGCAGCGGCCCGATCGCCGCCGCCACGCGATCGTCCACCTGGCACATCGTGTAATTCCCGAAATCCTCCCCGGTGTCGAGGAAGGTCCAGCCGATCACCGGGCCGTAGAACTCGGTAGCCGCTCGGACATCCGGCACCGCGAGGTCGAGCCAACACGGGGTACCGGCGGGCCATGGCGTATCGCGGGTGGGCATGGTGTGCACCTTCCTTCACCGAGCAAGGGCCGCTATCAAAGCACTCAATTCATTCGGACGGCACCTCGCCATGTACCCCGAACACGGCGCCGAACGGGTCGGTCAGCACGCCGATCCGCCCGAACGGAGTGTTCTCCGCCGCCATCACCACACCACCCCCGCCGGACTGGGCAGTCGCGATCGCCGCGTCCACGTCCGCCACGGTGAAGTAGGCCAACCAACTGCTGGGGGTGCCTTCCGGCGCGCCCATGATCGGCCCGATGCCTCCGGCGAGCTGACCGTTCACGGTGAACCCGGCGTAGTCGTCCGGGGCGCCGGGTACCGGCTCGTAGCCGAACCCGAATACCGCGGCGTAGAACTCCTTCCCGGCCTTCGGGTCGGTCAGCTGGCAGTCCTCCCAGGCCAGCGACCCGGGCTCGTTGAAGATCTCGATGCCGTTCGCCTGCTTGCCCTGGAACACACCGAACGCCCCGCCGGTGCTGTCCGTGGCGACGAGCATGCGGCCGACCTCACCGATGTCCTCCGGGCCCCACACGACGTTCCCGCCGTTGTCCGCGATCAGCTTCGCGGTGCCGTCGGCGTCGTCGGAGGCCAGGTACACCAGCCATGCGATCGGCTGATCGGGCGATTGTTGGGGTCCGATACCCGCGGCGTTCCGGTCGCCGATCCGGCACAGCCGGTAGTTGCCGAGGTCTGGGCCGGAGTCGACGAAGCTCCAGCCGAGCACCGGGCCGTAGAAGGCCAGCGCCGCCTCGACGTCCGGGACCGCGATGTCGACCCAGTTGGGCGTTCCGGCTGGCCAGGCAGTGTCGCGAGTGGGCATGACGGGCACCTTTCGAGAGATGGGTGGCCATCAAAGCACCGGCCACCGACAACCTTCGCCGGCTTTTCAGCGGGTCAGCCGTTGGGCTCTGGTGTTGGGCAGCGATGAGATGGGAAACACTCGCCGAACACCGGATTACCTGGACCCGACGTCATCTGAAGTTCAACAAAAAGTGTCAAGGTGGCTGACCATGAACTCCCGCCCCTTATTAGCCGCCGCGCTGTTGACCGCGGCGGGCCTGGTCGCCGCCGCCTGTGCGACCCAGCCGAGCCCGCCGGCCCAACCGGCGGCACCGGTGTCCGCGCCGGCCGCCGCGCCGGACTCGTCACCAGCCGCCCCCTCGGCGCCGGCCGAGTGGGCCAAGCCGACCGTGGTCAGCGACGCCACCCTGCCGCGCACCCCGCTCGCCCAGTTCTCCAACGGCCTGCTCGCCGGCACGGTGGGCGACGACCATGGCATTGCGCTGGGCGGCACCGGCAGCGACATCTATCCCGCGCAGGCTCCCGACGAGTACTGGGTGGTGACCGACCGTGGCCCGAACGGGCAGGTCAAGGTGGACGGCGACAAGCGGCGGACGTTCCCGGTGCCCGGATTCGACCCGGCCATCCTGCGGGTCAAGGTGGACGGCTCGACGCTGCGGGTGCAGCAGGCGATCCCACTGACCACCACGGCCGGCCGGCCGATCACCGGGCTGTCCGACACCGTGGGCCGCGACGAAACCCCGTATGACTGGACCGCCGCCAATCAGCTGCCGGTCAACCCGTCCGGCGTGGACAGCGAGGGGCTGGTGCGCGCCGGAAACGGCGAGTTCTGGGTGTCCGAGGAGTACTCCCCGTCGATCCTGCGGATCTCCCCGACCGGCAAAGTGCTGGCCCGGTACGTGCCCCAGGGCCTGGCCCTGCCCGGCGCTGACTACCCGGTGAATCCGACACTGCCGGCGATCCTGGGCAAGCGGCAGATCAACCGCGGCTTCGAGTCACTGGCGATGAGCCCGGACGGGCACACCCTGTACACCATGCTGCAGAGCCCGTTGGCGCTGCCGAGCACGGACGCGGGTGAGAAGTCCCGAGCGGTGCGGCTGATCGCCTTCGACACGGCCACCGGCAAGGCCACCGCGGAGTATGTCTACTCGTTGGAGAAGGTGACCGGCTTCGACCCCGGCGCGGATGGCGACGAGTCAGATATGAAGATCAGCGCGCTGGCCTGGTACGGACCCGACGAGCTGCTGGTCGACGAGCGCACCGACGACGTGGCCAAGCTCTACGTGGCCAAGCTGGCCGGGGCCACCAACGTGCTGGGTGGGCCGTTCGACGATCCGGCGCACTCCCCGCCGCTGGAGCAGGCTGACCTGCGGGCGGCCTCGGTCACCCCGCTGGCCAAGACGCTGCTGGTGGACCTGACCGCCTCGGTGCCCAACCTGCCGAAGAAGATCGAGGGCATCGCCGTGCGCGACGACCACACCATCGCGGTGGCCAACGACAACGACTTCGGGATGACGGAGGGAAAGCACGCGTTCGGCTCCGATGGCCGTGTGCAGGACTCCGGGGCGCAATCCCAGCTGCTGCTGCTCCGGGCAGGGCCGAAGTAGCCGACCCGGCGAGCCGGGAGCTGACGGCCGAGGGAAGGTTCGGCGGGGGCGGGGCGTTGATACCTGGGTGGCGCGCTTTGACATCCCGTTCTCCGTACTCGATCTCGCCGTGATCGGCGCCGGCTCACACGCCGGCGCCGCCCTGAACAGCACAATCAACCTCGCCCGACGCACCGAGCAGCTCGGTTACCGGCGGTTTTGGGTGGCCGAGCACCACAACATGCCCGGCATCGCCAGCTCGGCGCCGTCCGTGCTGATCGCGCACCTGGCCGCCGCGACCAGCACGCTGCGGGTCGGCTCCGGCGGCGTGATGCTGCCCAGCCACGCGCCGCTGGTCGTCGCCGAGCAGTTCGGCATGCTCGAGGCGCTGCACCCGGGCCGGGTGGACCTGGGCATCGGGCGGGCACCGGGCACCGACCCGGTGACCGCGCAGGCGCTGCGCCGCAGCGCCAACGGCCTGTCCGTGGACGACTTCCCCGAGGAGCTCACCGCGCTGATGGGCTTCTTCACCGCGCCGAGCGAGCGCGGTGTGCAAGCGGTGCCGGCGCTGGGCAACCCGCCGGACGTCTGGCTGCTCGGGTCCAGCGGCTACAGCGCTCAGGTGGCCGGGCTGCTCGGGCTGCCGTTCGCGTTCGCCCACCACTTCAGCGCGGCGAACACGCTGCCCGCGCTGGCGCTGTATCGGGAGCGGTTCCGGCCTTCGGCGCGGCTGAAGGAGCCGTACGCGATGGTGTGTGCGTCGATCGTGGCCGCCGAGGACGACGAGCGGGCGCGCTACCTGGCCGGCCCGGGCGGGCTGTCCTTCCTGCGGCTGCGCCAGGGCAACCCCGGCCTGATGCCCACGCCGGAGGAGGCCGCCGCGTACGACTACACCGAGGTGGAGAAGGCGTTCGTGGCCGACCGGATGTCGAACCAGATCATCGGCGGCCCGGACACCGTGCTCAAGGGCATCACCTCGCTGCTGGAGCAGACCCAGGCCGACGAACTGATGGTGGCCACCATGGTGCACAACCCGGCGGACGGCGTGCGCAGCTACGAGCTGGTCGCCGAGCTCGCCGAGCTCCCCAACACCACCGCCAAGGCCTGACACCTCGACGGGACACGAGACGCTAGACGATGGCGCGAGCGCTCGAGGCGGCCAGGTCCTTCGCTTGGGAGACGTTGAGCAGCACGCCTTCCAGGACGAATACGGCGAGTCCGTGCGCCGCCGCGGCCACCGCGAGGACCAGGTCGCGGGATCCGGCCTCGGTGTTGCGTAGGTTGCGGGCCGGCTCCCGCAGAACCTCGAAGAGCTCGGCTCCCGCATTCAGCAGCTCTGGGTATTTCGTCTTGTCCAGGCCTGCCGCAAAGGTCAGCTCGAACATCGGGCGCTGCTCCGCCGCGAACTCCACGTACGCCCGCGCGAAGGCCGCGAGCTGCTCCGCCGGTTCGACCTTGCGCTTCATGGCGGCGACATAGCGGTCGCGCTGTTCCGCATAGCCCTTCTGGACCAGCGCGGCCAGCAGCGAGTCCCGATCCGCGAAGTGCTTGTACGGCGCCGCGACGCTAACCCCGGCGCGCCGGCTCACCTCCGCCAGGGTGCAGGCTTTCGGTCCGCCCTCCGCGACCAGCTCCAGCGCGGCCTCCTCCAGGACGCGCCGCAGATCGCCGTGATGCCGCCCACTGGGCCGTTTGACGTCGTTGCTCACCCGACCTAGGTTAATAGCACTAACTTGGTTAATGGCACTAACCTTGCGAGGGACGATGACGAACTTGAGTGCACCCATCGCAGTCGTGACCGGAGCCACCCGAGGCGCGGGCAAGGGAATCGCGCACGCCCTGGGGACCGCGGGGATGACGGTCTACGTGACCGGACGCAGCCAGGCCGACGGCGACTCGGAGTATGGCGGGACGGTCGCGGAGACCGCGCGGCTGATCGACGAAGCCGGCGGACACGGGATCGCGGTACCGGTTGATCACGCCGACGA
Source organism: Pseudonocardia sp. (assembly GCA_035489915.1). GTDB lineage: Bacteria > Actinomycetota > Actinomycetes > Mycobacteriales > Pseudonocardiaceae > Pseudonocardia. Next base: position 8,293 of record DATHIT010000636.1, read on the forward strand.
CGCACAGGTCGCCGAGCTGTTCGCGCGGGTGGAGAAGGATCACGGGCGGCTGGATCTGCTGGTCAACAACGCCGCCAAGGTGCTGGCCTCGTCCGCGAACTTCTGGGAGCGGCCACTGGAGACAGTCGACCTGATCACGGTCGGACTGCGCTCGCACTACGTCGCCTCGTACTACGCCGCCCCGCTGCTGATCGCGAACGGGCGCGGGCTGATCGTCAACACCGGCCACTACGGCGCGGTGTCGTACCACGTCGGCCCGGCGTACGGCGCGCAGAAGGCGGGCGCCGACAAGATGGCCGCCGACATGGCGAAGGAACTCCGCCCGCACAATGTCGCCGCCGTCTCCATCTGGATGGGCGGCCTCGACACCGAGCGGGTGCGGGCGCTGCTCCCCGCCGCCGCGCTGGCCGGCCGTGAGACGCCGCGGTTCACCGGCCGAGTCATCGCCGCGCTCTACGCCTCGAGCGGATTGCTCGAGTACTCCGGTCGGGCGATGATCGGTGCTGAACTAGGTGCTGAGCTGGGCGTCACCGACCTCGACGGCCGCACCCCTCCGTCCGCCCGGCACACCCTCGGTGCACCGCCGGACCTCCACCCCACGCTCAAGCCCTGACTCTGCAGGTGAAATGCAGGTTCGGTGGGCGACGTGGCTAGTGTCGCGGGGAGGCAGCGGGCGCGGCCACGGCGGCGGCGTAGAGCTCGCGCTTGGGGAACTCGGTGCCGGCGGCCACCGCGCTCACCGCGTCCTTGAGCCGCTCGCCGTCGGCCACCCGCTGCTGGACCCGGGCGACCAGCTCGTCCATCGACGCCGCGCCCGGGACGGGGCCGACCTGCCCGGCCAGCACCACGGTGATCTCGCCGCGCACCTCGCCGTCGGCGGCCCACTCGGCCAGCTCGCCCAGCGGGCCGCGGAGCACCTGCTCGTAGGTCTTGGTCAGCTCCCGGCAGACCGCGGCGGGACGCTCGGCGCCGAGCACCTCGACGGCCACCGCCAGCGTGGCGGCCAGCCGGCGCGGCGACTCGAAGAACACCACCGCCCGGGGCTCGGCGACCAATCCGGCCAGCCAACGCCGCCGCTCACCGTCCCGACGGGGCGCGAACCCCTCGAAGCAGAACCGCTCGCAGGGCAGCCCGGAGAGCACCAGCGCCGTGGTCACCGCCGAAGGACCGGGCAGGCAGCTCACCGGTAACCCGGCCGCCACACACGCACTGACCAGGCGAAATCCCGGGTCTGACACGGAGGGCATGCCGGCGTCGGTGACCACCAGCACGGTCTGCCCGTCCCGCACGGCGTCCAGCAGCACCGGCGCGCGGGCGGCCTCCACCGCGTCGTAGTGGCTGACCACCCGGCCCTGCATGGTGACCCCGAGCGCACTGGCCAGATGCCGCACCCGCCGGGTGTCCTCGGCGGCGATCACATCGGCGGTGCCCAGCGCGGCGACCAGCCGGGCGGACGCATCGCCGGGGTCGCCGAGTGGGGTGGCCGCCAGCAGCAGCCGTCCCCCGTCCACCCCGTCACCGTCCCGCACCCCACAGACACTAGCTTCGGCGGCGAATCACCCCCGCAGCGCGAGTAGCTGCTCCACCCGCCGCGCCGTCCTCGGCAGCTCGATGTCGACGTCGTCGGCGCCCAGGCGCAGCGTCTGCCACCCGTGCCCGGCCAACTCGCCGTCCCGCATCCGGTCCCGGGCCACCCGGCGGGCGAACTCGTCGGCACCGAAGTCCTCGGCTCCGTGCTCGTCGGCTCCCTCGTATTCGATCGCCAGCTTGGCTTCGGGGTAGGCCAGGTCCACCCGGGCCAGCTCGAACCCGCGCCCATCACACACCGCGTACTGCACGGCGGGCGGCGGCAACCCCGCGCGGAGCAGACCCACCCGCAGCCGGGTCTCCGGTGGCGACTCGGACCTAGGCTCGGCCAGCGCCACCACCTCGGCCAACCGGCGGCTGCCCCGCGCGCCGGGTGTCCCGGCCCGCCGAGCCAGCAGGTCGGCCGGGGCGAACGATCCGGTGTTGGCCAGCGCGTCGACCGCGACCACCGCCTCCACCAGCGGCAACCGGCGGGCCAGGTCCCATGCGGTGCGCAGTGGCGCGGTGACCCGCATGCCGTCCACGGTGGTCACATCCCGCTCGGCGGCGGTGCCCCGGCAGATCCGCAGCCTCGGGTGCGCGCGGGTGTTGGCCGCCACCAGCACCTCGGCCGGAGCGTCGGGCGGCGCGCAGTCGGCGCCGAGCGCCACCGCGGCGGAGTAGCCGGCGAGCACCCCACCACGGTCGCCAACCAGCAGGTACGCCGCCCGGGACCGGGTGGCCAGGTTCAGTTCCAGGCCGGCGGGCAGATAGACGTCCGGATACACCCGGCGGTAGCGGGGGCCGTACAGCTGGGCGCGGGTCAGCAGACCGGCGGCCAACACCGCCGTACCCCGGAACGGCCCAGCCAGGACCTCCGCGGCCGGATCGAACGGCGAGGAGGGCACCGACTGAGAGTAACGCCAGGCCGGCCATCCGATTGATCGAATCAGGCTGGCGTTACCCTCAGGTTGACCGGCGGCACCCCCTACCATCGGGTGCCGTGGTGAGTGTGGTGCAGCGGACGGCTCGAGACGGCGCATGGCCGGTGGGGCGACCACCCCATCCGGTACGTCCGGGCGGCAGCGCGTTCCCGCTGGACCGGCCGCTTCCGCCGGATCGGCTGCGCAGCTGGCTGTTGGCGATCATGCTGGCCATCATCGGCGGGATCCTGCGGTTCTACCGGCTCGGCTACCCCACCGACGACGGCACCCCGGTATTCGACGAGAAGCACTACGTGCCGCAGGCCTGGCAGATGCTGCGCAACGGCGGAGTGGAGGACAACCCGGCCTACGAGCTGGTGGTGCACCCGCCGCTGGCCAAGCAGCTGATCGCGGTGGGCGAGTGGTTCCTGGGTTATGACGGGGTCGGCTGGCGGGTATCCGCCGCGCTCGCCGGCACGCTGTGCATCCTGTTGATCGTCCGAATCGCCCGCAGGATGACCCGGTCGACCCTGTTCGGCGTGGTGGCGGGGGTGCTGCTGATCTGCGACGGGGTCAGCTTCGTGCAGTCCCGGATGGGCATGCTGGACATCTTCCTGACCCTGTTCGTGGTGGCCGCGTTCGGCGCGCTGGTGGTCGACCGGGACGAGGTGCGCAGCCGGATGGCGGTGGTGGTCGCGGAGGGCCGCATCCACGATTCGCCGTTCGGGCCCCGGCTCGGGGTGCGCTGGTGGCGGTTCGGCGCCGGGGTGCTCATCGGCATGGACTGCGCGGTCAAGTGGTCCGGGGTGTACTGGCTGGTCGCCTTCGGCGTGCTGTCGCTGGCCTGGGACGTGTCCGCGCGGCGGGCCGCCGGGGTGCGCCGCCCCTGGGCCGGGGTCTGGGTGCGCGACGTGGGGCCGGCGCTGTGGGCACTGGCGGCCATTCCCACGCTGACCTACCTGGCTGCCTGGTGGGCCTGGTTCGCCAGCGAGGCGGCCACCGACCGCTACCAGGTGGGCCGGTCAGTCGGCACCGGCGGCCCTTTCTCCTTCGTGCCGGCCGGGCTGCGGTCACTCTGGTACTACAGCGGCCACGTGCTGGGCTTCCACGAGAGCCTGAAGACCTCGGCGACCAATCCGCACCCGTGGGAGTCCAAGCCCTGGACCTGGCCGATGGGCCTGCGCCCGATGCTCTACTACTACACAAACTCCGGTCAGGCCTGCGGCGCCAGCCAGTGCGTGGCGGCCACCATGCT
>DATHIT010000637.1:0-7249 GCA_035489915.1 Pseudonocardia sp.
CGGCCGGCGGGCGATCTCGGCACGCTGCTTGGCCCGCTGGTACACCGGCGCGTCCGACAGGCTCAGCCGGATCGCCAGCCCCACCCCCACCAGCACCAGGCTGACCAGGAAGGGCACCCGCCAGCCCCACTCGAGGAAGGCTTGCCGGTCCATCCCGCCGCGCACCGCGGCGAAGGTGCCGGAGGCCAGCAGCATCCCGGCCGGCGAGCCGATCTGCGGGAAGCTGCCGAACAGCCCGCGCCGACGATTCCCGGTAGAGCCCTCCGCGTGCTCCACCGCCATCAGCACCGCGCCGCCCGGTGGGCAGGGCACCGATCGCCGCCGTGGACAACCCCATCAGCACCAGCGCGGCCACCAGCATGGTGCGCCGGCCGACCCGGTCACCCCAGTGCCCGGCGACCAGCGCTCCCACCGGGCGGGCGCCGAAGCCGGCGGCGTAGGTGGCGAACGAGGCGAGCACGCCGGCCGTCGGGTTCACGTTGGAGAAGAACAGCGGACCGAACACCAGCGCGGCCGCGGTGGCGTAGAGGTAGAAGTCGTACCACTCAATGGTTGTGCCAACCAGGCTGGCCACCGCCGCCCGTCGGGGCTGGGCCTTCGCTGCGCTGGTGGTCTCGACGTCCATGGCCATCGGGCGACGCTAATCAGCCCCGCGCCCGAAACTCAACCAAATGAGTCAACTATCTCTCGGGCCGGTACGACGGGGTTCAGGAGGTGGGGACGCTGAGGTCGGTGACTCGTTGGGCGACGGTGACTTTGCCGCGCAGCACGCCGTAGCGCTGGTAGTTGTCGGCCACCTGTTGCAGCTCGGCCACCACGGTCGGGGACAGCGGCGTGGGGTCGCGCAGGGAGCGCTGCGCGACCAGCGCGGCCACCGACGGGGAGCGCTGGGTCAGCTGGGTATAGACGCGGTTGTTCTCGTCCGGATGAGCCTGGGCCCAGCGCAGCGCGTCGTTGTAGCGGCGCACGAAGTCGGCCATCGCTGCGCGGGTGGAGGCGTTGGCCAGCGACTTGTTGTTGGCGTCCAGGAAACTCAGTCCGGAGGCCAATCCCGAGGCGTCCCGCAGCACCCGATCGCCCTGTTCGCTCTGCGCGATCGCCGTGTACGGGTCCCAGGTCGACCAGGCGTCGATGGCCCCGGACCGCAACGCGGCCACCGCGTCCGCCGGCTGCAGGAAAGTGATCTTCACGTCGGAGCCGCTCATGCCCGCCTCGCCCAGTGCCCGCAGCAGCAGGTAGTGCCCGATGCTGCCCTGGGTGGTGGGCGACACGGTGCGCCCGCGCAGGTCGGCCACCGTCTTGATCGCGGAGTTGGCCGGCACCACGATGGCCAGCCCGCCGTACTTGGGTGACCTGTTGGCCGCCACCACGGTGATGTCCTGGGTGGCCGCCAGCGCGTTCAGGGTCGGCGCGTCCCCGGCCACCCCGATGTCCAGCGCGCCGGCCCGCAGCGCCTCCAGCAGCGGCGCGGCGGCCGGGAACTCCCCCCAGCTGATCTGGTACGGAGCCCCGTCCAGTGCGCCCGAGGCCCGCAGCAGCGCCTGCTGGATGCCAGCCTGGTCACCGACCCGCAAGGTCACCGAGGACAGGTCCACCGGCCCGTCCGCCCTCGGCGCACCAGAGCACGCCGCCAGCGCGACGAGCACAGCGGCGGCCAGGACGGGCAGGAGTCGACGCAGGCCGCTCATAGGTCTCCAGGTGCTGGTCAGAGGTCGTGAGTGGCGATGGTCGCTATAGCGACCATCGCCACTCACGACTCCTGAGCTGGGGTTTCTAGGGGGTAGAGGTTGGGGAGGTTGACCACGATGGCTTCTTGGGTGCTGCGGGAGATGACCACGACGGCCGGGTCGTCGGGGTCGGGGTTCTCCTCGCGGTGCGGCACGAACGGTGGGACGAAGATGTAGTCGCCGGGGCCGGTCTTGAGCCGCACCTCGTCGGTGCCGTCGTGGAAGACGAACTCGGGACGGCCGCTCACCACGTAGATCGCCGTCTCGGATTCGCCGTGGTGGTGGTTGGCCGACGCGGTGGACGGCGCGACGTGGGTCTCCCCCATCCAGATCCGCTCGGAGCCGACCCGCGCACCACTGATCGCGGCCAGCCGGCGCATGCCCTCGGTCTGCGCGGTGCCGCCGTCCAGCTCACCGGCGCGCACGTGGTGCACCCGGGTGCGCAGCGATCCGGCGCCCTCCGAAGCCCGCGCGGTCAGGTCGGGGTGGAACCCGTCGGTCGTGCTCACCGTGTCTCCTCCGCTCCGGCGGCCCGGTCGGTGGCCGCCCCCGGCCACCCTCGCACCGGTCGCGCCTGAGCGCAGCTCCGGTGGCGGCCGGCACCACCGGGAGGGATCACACCGGCGCCCCGGCCAGGCCGGCCTCACGTCGGGCCAGTTCCTGGCGGACCAGCGGGAGGAGCTCACGGCCGTACTCGGCGGCGTCCTCGAGCGGGTCGTAGCCGCGGATGAGCAGCGTGCTGACCCCGATGTCCACGTAGTCCAGCAGCGCGGCGGCCACCGTCTCCGGCGTGCCCACCAGCGCGGTGGAGTTGCCGGCGGCACCGGTCGCGGCGGCGGTGGGCGTCCACAGCGCCCGGTCGTGCCGCTCCCCCTTCTCCGCGGCGGCCAGCAACCGGCGGGAGCCCACGTTGGTCGGCGCGCCGAAGTGCATCCGCTTGCCGGTAAACGAACCGTGCCCGCCCCGCGCGGTGGTGATCTGGTCCAGGATCCGGTGCGCCCGCTCCCAGGCCAGTTCCTCGGTGGCACCCAGGATCGGCCGGAAGGACACGCTGATCCGGGGTGGCTCGGTACGGCCGGCGGCCTCGGCGGCGGCGCGCACCGAAGCGATCTGCTCGGCGGTCTCGGCCAGCGGCTCGCCCCACAGCGCGTACACGTCCGCGCGGCGGCCGCCCACCCGGTAGGCAGCCTCGGAGGATCCGCCGAAGTAGATCGGGATGCGCGGGCGCTGCAGGGGGCGGATCTCGGCGTTCACGTCGGCCACCCGGTAGTACCGGCCGTGGTGGTCGAACGGGCCCTCCTCGGTCCAGGTGCGCACCAGCACCTCGAGGTACTCGTCGGTGCGGTCGTAGCGCTCGTCCTTGGCCAGCCAGTCGCCGTCCCGGCGCTGCTCCACGTCACTGCCGCCGCTGATCACGTGCATCGCCACCCGGCCGCCGGAGAACTGGTCCAGGGTGGCGAAGCTCCGGGCGGCCAGCGTGGGCGCCACGAACCCCGGCCGGTGCGCGACCAGGAAACCCAGCCGCTCGCTGTGCGCCGCCGCGTAGGCCGCCACCTGCAGGCCGTCCGGCGTGCTCGAGCTGTGCCCGACCAGCACCTTGTCGAAGCCGCCGTCCTCGTGCGCCCGGGTGAACCGGCGGACGAACTCCGGGTTCACCACCTGTCCGGACGCTGGGTGGATCTCCGAGACGTGCTGCGTGCCGATCATGCCAATGAACTCGACGGCCATGGATGTCCTCCCGCTCAGCGACGATGGTGCCCGAGGAATGGCGCGGTGCTCGGGCGATGGACCCGGCGGGCGGCCATTGAAAGCCGCCCGCGCCCGGCACCGGCGGGATCAGCGCGAACAGAGGGCGGACGAGACCCGCGCCAGGTCGATATGGCCTCGCTTGGTCAGCATCAGCCGTCGCGCCACGCCAGCGACGCTAATCCCGCCGCGCCCGCAATCTCAACCATAGAAGTTAGGTTTGTGAACCAGTTCATAACTCCGCGCCGTGGTTTTTCCGCCGCCAGGGCCGCCGAGCAGAAAACCGTGCAAGCGGTCCGACGCCTCTGAGAACACCGCGAGAGCGGATACGAGCGGCTCCTTGACCCGTATCCGTGGGTTAGGGTCGACCTCGGGTCTTGGGCGGGGAGGTCTGGGTGCGCGTCGGGTTCCGCGGGAACGAACAGGACGCCGGGCGGCCGGCGCTCGTCGCGGCGGTGCTGGCGGTACTGCTGGCGGCGCTGGCCCTGGCCGGCTGCGGCGGCTCGACCGCTGGCGCGCCCGGGGCCGACCCGGCTGCCTGCCCGAACGGCGGGACAGTGCGCATGGGCGTGCAGCCGTTCCTGGCCGCCACCCAGCTCACGCCCGCCTACCAGGAGCTGGGCAAGGCCCTGTCCGCCGCGCTGGGTTGCGCCGTGACGGTGGCCGTGACGACCGACTACGCCGCGGAGACCGAGGCAATGCGGGCCGGGCAGCTGGAGATCGCCGAGTTCCCGCCGTTCGGCTACGTGCTGGCCAAGGACCGGGCCGGCCTGGTGCCGGTGGCCACCTTCGGCGACGCCGCCGGGAAGGTGAGCACCGGGACGGCGGGGATCGCGGTGCTGGCCAGCTCCCCGGTGACCGACCTGAAGGGGCTGGCCGGGCACTCGGTGGCGTTCACCGCGCCGACCGCGACCTCCGGCCACCTGCTGCCGGCCGCCGGTCTGGCCAAGGCCGGGGTGGACCCGAACTCCGGCATCAAGCCGGTGTACCTGGGCACCCACACCGCCACCTACCAGGCCCTGCTGGCCGGCAAGGTGGATGCGGCGGAGCTGGTCTCCACGCAGATCGCCGCCGCCAAGGCCGCCGGGGTGTGGGACCCGTCCCGCTTGCGTTTGCTGTGGACCTCCGCGCCATCCCCGTCCGACCCGATCGTGGTGCGGGCCGACCTCACCCCCGAGTTCCGCGCCCGGCTGACCGGCGCGCTGCTCAACCTGGACTTCGGCACGCTGCCGCCGAGCGCGCGGGAGTTCTTCGCGCACACCGTGTCGGCCCAGCGGTTCGTCCCGGCCGACGACAGCACCTACGCCGGCGTGCGGGACGTGGTGAACACGCTCGGGCTGACCGCGTCCACGGTGCGCTGACCCCGGGCACCGGTGAGCCAGCCACTGCTCGGGATCACCGGGCTCAGCAAGCGCTACCCGAACGGCACCCAGGCGCTGGACTCGGTCGGGCTGCGGGTCGGCGCCGGTGAGTTGGTCGCGCTGCTCGGGCCGAACGGCAGCGGCAAGTCCACCCTGCTGCGCTGCGCGGTTCGGCTGCTGGAGCCGGACTCCGGGAGCGTGCGGGTGGCCGACACCGAGCTGATCGGGCTGCGCGGAACCGCGCTGCGCCGGGCCCGCACCCGGGTGGCGCTGATCTTCCAGCAGGCCCGGTTGGTGCGCCGGCGCAGCGCGCTGGACAACGTCGCCGCCGGCGCGCTGGCGCACCACCCAGGTCCGCGCACCGCGCTGGGTTGGCTGCCGCCTGGCGAGCGGGCGCGCGCCGCCGCGCTGCTGGCCCGGGTCGGCGCGAGCGAGATCGCCGGGCAACGCGCGGACACCCTGTCCGGCGGTCAGGCGCAACGCACCGCGATCGCCAGGGCGCTGGCCCAGCGGCCGGTGGTGCTGCTCGCCGACGAGCCGGTGGCCAACCTGGATCCGGAGGCGGCGGCCGCCACCATGGCGCTGCTGCGCGAGCTGGCACACACCGAGCGGCTGGCCGTGCTGTGCGTGCTGCACCAGCCTGCGCTGGCCTTGGAGTTCGCCGACCGGGTGGTGCTGCTGAACCGAGGCCGGGTGGTGCTCGACCAGGCCTGCTCGGACACCGACCTGGCGACGCTGGCCGGCGCCGGGTGAGCAGACCCGCACAGCATCTCTCGCTGGCGCGTCGGCTGGGGCGCTGGCTCGTCGTGTTCGTGGCGCTGCTGGTGTTGGGCCAGGCGCTGGTGGTGGCCGAGGTGGACCCGAGCGCGCTGGTCGAGGGGCTCGGCGGGGTGGCCCGCCTGGTCGCCGACGGGCTCCCGCCGGACCCTGCGGCGCTGCCCTCGGCCGGGCTGGCGGTGTTGCAGACGGTGGACATCGCGCTGGTCGCCACGGTGGTCGCCACCTTGCTGGCCATCCCCTTCGGGGCGGTCGCGGCCCGCCCGCGCACCGGTGGCCAGCTGTTGTCCGCGCCGATCCGGGCGGTGGCCGCGTTCCTGCGCGCGATCCCGGACCTGGTCTGGGCGCTGGTGTTCGTCGCCGCCGTCGGCCTGGGCCCGTTCGCCGGCGTGCTCGCGCTCACCGTGCACTCGGTCGGCATGTTGGTGCGGTTGTTCGCGGAGTCGATCGAGGAGATGGACAGCGGCCCGGCGGAGGCGCTGCTGGCCGCCGGGGCCACCCGGGTGCAGGTCTTCAGCCACGCCGTGATGCCCGAGTTGCTCCCCACTCTGGGCTCGCTCGCGCTCTACCGGCTGGAGCAGAACGTCCGCTCCTCGCTGGTACTCGGTTTTGTCGGCGCCGGCGGCATCGGCTTCCAGCTGCTCAGCGCCATGGAGGAGTTCCAGTACCGGCAGGCGAGCATGCTGCTGCTCGTGCTGTTCGCCCTGATCACCGTGTTCGAGCTGGGGTCGGCCAGGGTCCGGGCGGCGCTGCGCTAACTAGGCTGTGTCATCCAGCCGGTCGGTGTCCTCCAGCACGCCGGTGTCGTCCAGCCGGGCCGTGTCGTCCAGCTCGCGGGCCGCCGCGGTGGTGACCTCCTGGATGAACGCGCCGGCCTCGATCAGCGCGGCCATCGCCTCCGGAAGCAGCCCGGCCAGCACCGGGAACGCGTGCACCTGGCCGGCCCAGATCTGCAGCGTGCACGGAACGCCGGCGTTGGCCAGCCGCTGGGCCATGGCCTCCGCGTCGCAGCGCAGCACCTCCCGGGCGGCCACCTGCAGCAGCACCGGGGGTAGCCCGCGCAGGTCGTGGTTGATCGGCGAGAGCCTGGGATCCGGGCCGGCCAGCGGCGCGACCAGTTGATACAGCGCGGGCAGCCGGCGGCCCGGGATGTAGGCGTCCCTGCGCAGGTTCACGTGCGCCTGCTTGTCGGTGCAGTCCCAGTCCAGCAGCGGCGAGATGGCCAGGATCCCGGCCGGCGCGGGCAGACCGGCGGCGCGCGCGGCCAGCGCGACACTGAACGACAGGTAGCCGCCGGCCGAGTCGCCGGCCAGCACGATCCGCTCGGCCGGGTAGCCGTGGTCGAGCAGCCAGCGGTAGGCGAACACCCCGTCGCTCACCGAGCCGTCCAGCCGGGCGGCCGGGTACTGGCGGTACGCCACGGACAGCACCGGCTTGCGGGAGGTGCGGGACAAGGCGGAGACGCACCGCCGGTGGGTGCCCACGCCGCCGCCGATAAACCCGCCGCCGTGGAAGTACAGCACCGCGCCGGCCGCCGGGTTGGGCAGCCCCGGCGCCACGCCGTCCGCCTTGACCCACTCCACCAGGAAACCGCCGATGCGCAACTTCTCCGTTCGGGTGCCGGCGGGCGCCTTGCGC
>DATHIT010000638.1:0-3877 GCA_035489915.1 Pseudonocardia sp.
GCTGTTCGGCGATGAAGCCCAGCTCGGCCAGGACCAGCGCGTTGCCCGGCTCGTACCTCACCTGGCGGTGCCAACCCCGGACGCTGTGCAGGTGCCGGCGCGCGTCGTCGAACCGACCCTGCCGACGCGCCACCAGTGCCAGCCCCGTCTCGGCGTACATCGCGCCGGGCAGGAAACCGTGTTCTCCGGCCATCCGCATCGCCCGCTCGTGCAGGTCACGGGCGGCGTGGTGATCCCCGGCGAGCAGGGCGGTGCGCCCCAACCAGGACAGCTGGAAGGACACCGCGGGCCACAGCTCGAGCTGCTCGGCCAAGCGCAGGCTGTCCAGGTGGATGCGGCCGCACCGGTCGTAGTCGCCGGCGATCTCGGCGAGGTGGCCGAGGGCGAAGGAAGCCTGCAGCTGGCCCCACCGGTCGCCGAGGGCGTCGAACAACTCCGCGCTGTGGGCGGCGTCGCGCCGGGCCGCCACCAGGTCACCGCGGGCGATGGCTCGGTTCGCCCGATCCGCGAGGGCGGCGGCGATGTCCCAGCGGTCGCCCACGGCCTGGAACTCGGCCAGCAACTCGTCCACCTCGACGTGCTCGGCGGCGATCTGTCCGAGGGTGAACCGCGCATTGAGCACCAGCCAGCGGGCCCGAGCTCGATCGAGCCGATCCTCGATACCCCGCCAGGGTACGGTGCCGGCATGCTCGGTGACGTCGCCGCCGAGCAGCCCCACGACAGCTCGCCAGGTCGCTGCCCACGCCCGCGTGGACGGCGCGGCGGTGCCCGCCGTGGACATCGCTTCGGTGATCGACCGCTCGGCCTCAACCAGCCGGCCGCGTAGAAACCAGTACCACCCTTGCGCGTTGACCAGGCGAAATGCCAGCTCCGAGTGGCCCTGCTGACGGGCCGTCCGGGCGGCGCGGCGCAGGTTGGCGCGCTCCGCGTCCAGCCGGCGCAGCCACTCCCGCTGCTCGGGGCCGCGCAGCCGAGGTTCGGCTCGTTCGGCCAGCCCGAGGTAGTAGCGCAGGTGCCCGTCCCGCACCGACTCCAGCTCACCGGCGTCGCGCACCCGCTCGAGGCAGTACGCCGCGATCGACTCGAGCAGCCGGTACCGGTGTTGCCCGGTCGCCCGGTCCGCGACGACCACCACCAGTGAGCGGTCCACCAGCCGGGTCAGCACGTCGAGCACCTCGGCGGCCGCCACCCCGCCGCCCGAGCACACCTGCTCGGCGGCGTCGAGCGTGCATCCCCCGAGGTGCACCGCGAGCCTGCGCAGCACGGCCTGTTCCGCCTGGCTGAGCAGCCGCCAGCTCCAGTCGATCGCCGCGCGGAGTGTGCGTTGCCGGGCGGGGGCGTCGCGATGACCGGTGGTGAGCAGCGCGAAGCGGTCGTCCAGCCGGGACAGCAGCTCCGCCGGGCCGAGCACCCGCACCCGCGCGGCGGCCAGCTCCAGGGCCAGCGGAATCCCGTCCAGCCGCGCGCAGATGGCCGCGATCGTCGCCGCGTTGTCCTCATCCACGGTGAACCCGGGGGACGCCGCCGACGCCCGCGCGGTGAACAGCCGCACCGCGCTGGACCCGGTCACCGCCTGAACGTCCGGCTTCTCGGCGGGCTCCGGCAGCTCCAGCGGGGGCACCTCGAGCAGCACCTCACCCGCGATGCCGAGCGCTTCGCGGCTGGTCGCCAGGATGCGCGGCTCCTCGACCGAGCTCAGCAGCCGCGCCGCCAGCCCGGCCGAGGCGGTGATCACATGCTCGCAGTTGTCCAGCACGAGCAACGCCCGCTTGCCGGCCAGGAAGCTGACCAGGCGGTCGGCCGGATCGGCCCGGGCACCGGGCGCGCGCTCCTGGATGCCCAACGCGGCGACCACCGCCTGCGCCAGCGCGCCCGCCCCGTCGATCGCGCTCACATCGGCCAGCTCGACCAGCCAGACCCCGTCCGGGAACTGCTCGACCAGCTGCCGGGCGGACTCCACGGCCAGCGCTGTCTTGCCGACGCCACCCGGACCGGTGAGGGTGACCAGCCGGGACGCGGCCAGGGCGTCGCGGGTGCGCCGGACCGCCTGGGCGCGGCCGACCAGCTCGACCAGCGGAACCGGGAGGTTGCCGGGAGCGCGGGGTACCTCGGCCACGCCCAGCGACGGATCCTGGGTGAGGATGGCCTGCCGCAGCGCCACCAGCTCGGGGCTCAGTTCCAGGCCCTGTTCCTCGGCCAGCCGGTGTCGCAACTCCGCCAGGGTGTCCAGCGCCTCGCTCGGGCGGCCCGCGCCGTACAGCGCCCGGGCGTACCCCCCGCGCAGCCGCTCGCGCAGCGGATGCTGCTCCACGAACTGGCCGAGCTCGACGGTCAGCTCGCCGTACTGGCCGAGCTGCAGGCGGGCCTGGGTCTGCTCCTCCACGGCGACCAAGTGCTCTTCCTCCAGCCGCCGGGACGCCGCCACCGCGAACGGTTCGTCGGTGAACTCGGCGAGCGCCGGGCCCCGCCACAGCGCCAGCGCATCGGCCAGCAGCGCGACCTTGGCCTTCGGATCACCGGCCCCTCGGGCGCTGTCCACCAGGGATCGGAAGCGGTCCACGTCCACCGAGTCCGGCTCGACGTGCAGGGCGTAGCCGCCGCCCTGGTGGACGACCAGTTGACGGCCGCCCGGCTGGGCCTCCTCGAACGCCTTGCGCAGCTGCGAGACCTTGGTCTGCAGGGTGTTGGTGGGGTTGCCCGGCAGGTCGGCGCCCCAAAGATCGTCGAGCAACCGGCGCACCGGCACCGGGTGCCCCCGATGGACCAGCAGGTCGGCGAGCAGGGCCCGCACCTTCGCCTCGGGGATACGGACCGGGCGGCCATCCTCCGTTGACACCGCCAGCTGCCCCAGCACCCCGAAGCGCACGCCTAGAACTCTAACCAGCCACCCCGACACTCCCGCCCGCCCGCCGTGCGCGGGCCGTGCGCGGACCGTCGGCCGATCGTGCGCGCGGCCGCGCAGGGTGGGTAGCACGAGCCACGATCTCAGCAAGGGAGCACGGTAATGAGTGAGCAGAAGGCGCCGGTCACGCTGATCGGCCTCGGTCCGATGGGCCAGGCGATGGTCCGGGTGCTGCTGAACAACGGCCACCCGGTGACCGTCTGGAACCGGACGTCGAGCAGGGCGGACGCCGTGGTCGCCCTGGGTGCGATCCGGGCCGAGACGCCGGCCGAGGCGGTGGCCGCCAGCGAGTTGGTGATCCTCAGCCTGACCGACTACCAGGCCATGTACGACATCCTCGACGGGGCCGGCGGTACTGCCGGCGCGGCGCTCGACGGGCGGACCATCGTCAACCTGAGTTCCGACACCCCGGAGCGGACCCGGGAGGCGGCGGAGTGGTCCACCCAGCGGGGGGCACACTTCCTCGCCGGCGGGGTGATGACCATGGAGAACCTGGTCGGCACGGAAGAGGCCTACGTGTTCTACAGCGGGCCGAAAGAGCCGTTCGAGGCGCACCAGGCGACGCTCGCTCTATTCGGCCGGACCGACTACCTCGGTGCCGACGTCGGCCTCGCCCAGCTGTTCTACCAGGCGCAGCTGGATATCTTGCTGTCCTCGCTGGCGGGCTATCTGCACGCCACCGCGCTGCTCGGCGCGGCCGGGGTGAGCGCGACCCGGTTCCTGCCCTGGGCGGCGAACAACTTCGACACCGTGTCCTCTTACCTCCCGGAGGCCGCGCGGCAGCTCGATAAGCACGATCACCCTGGCGAGCAGGCCGCCACCGCGATGATGGGTGCGACCGCGGCGCATCTCCTGGACGCGAGCCGGGCCGCCGGGATCGACCTCGAGCTGCCCAGGGCGGTGAAGTCGCACTACGACCGGGCCATCGCCGCCGGCCACGGCAAGGACGGCTGGACGGCGCTGATCGAGGTGATC
>DATHIT010000639.1:0-4869 GCA_035489915.1 Pseudonocardia sp.
CTTCTACAAATCCATGTTGATCGCCTTCCTTGCTGACCGAATAAATCCACACCTGGTCAAGTGGGCATCTCGGAAGTTCAAACACCTGCACCGTGCGCCGGCGAAGGCCCGAAAGCGACTAGCCCAGATCGCTACCGAGTACCCGGGAATCTTCGCGCACTGGCGACACGGCGCACACCCGTCTGGTTCGACAACGGGAGCCGTGTGACGCGAGAGTGTCACGCACGGTTCTAAGAGCGGCGGCGGGTGAAATTCCCGCCGCCGACTCACCATCGAATGGTGCACCGATCCGGCTGGAAAGTCCGCATGCACGAAGGGCAACCGGAATTCATTCCACCGAAATGGCTGGACGCCAGCCAAACACCCCGCCGAAAACCCAACCCGCGACTACTCGCCACCACATTAGCGAGTCACTAGATTCCGGAGGCCGGGTCGAAGATTGCTACTCGGCGAGTGGCCCTCGGACCCGGCCCGATTTGGTCGGGAAGTCTCGGCCCACCGGGTGTGGGGTGTCCTCCGGCACATCGGGCATCCAGCTGTGCCCCGGCCCGGTCCAGTTCTTCTCCTCGATCAGCAGGCGAGCCGCCTCTGCGTACTCTCCCACCAGCTGCTCCAGGTAGAGATGCCCGTCCAGGTGGCCGGTCTCGTGCTGGAAGCAGCGTGCCAGGGTGCCGGTGCCCTCGACCTCGATCCGCTCACCGGACAGGTCGTAGCCGGTGACCCTCGCCCACCCCGCCCGCCTCGTCGGGTACGCCTCGAACGGTACCGAGAGGCAGCCCTCCATGTCCTTTTCCGGATCCGCGACGGCCGGGATCTCCGAGGTCTCCAGCACCGGGTTGACTACCACGCCGGCGTGCCAGACGTTCTCCTCATCCGGGCAGTCATAGACGAAAACCCGCAGGTCGACGCCGATCTGGTTGGCGGCGAGGCCCACCCCGCCGGCCGCGTACATGGTCTCGAACATGTCCTCGATCAGCTCCCGCGGGACGCTGTCGAAGTCAACGATCTCGCGGGTTGGGTGGTCCAGTACCGGGTCGCCCGCGACACGAATGGCATGAACGGTCACGCGCCGATCATGCCTGCCACTCGCAACGGTGGGTAAACATCCCGCTGAGAGAGGTCAGCGGGAGCGTTGAACCTCCTAAACTCCGGCGGGTGCCACGAGGCGACCGCCAGCTCACCGTGCTGTTCCTGCCGGAGTCGGCCTACGGGCCGACCAATAACTGTGCGGGTATCGGCGACGTGCTGCGCCGCCGCGGTCACCGGGTCATCTTCGCCGCCGAGGCATCGTGGCGGGGCAGGCTTGCGCCGCTCGGTTTCGAGGAGGCGCTGGTCGACCTGGCGCCGCCGGCGGGCGAGGGCGAGGGCGAGGGCGAGGGCGAGCAGGACGCCGGCCAATTCTGGAAGGAGTTCATCCGGCAGACCGCTCCGGAGTTTCGCAAGCCGACGCTGCAGCAGTTGGAGGCCTTCATCCGGCCGACCTTCGAGGCACTCATCGACGGGGCCCGCTACTGCGAGCCGCGACTGCGCACGGTGCTCGCCGACGCGGCTCCCGACGTTGTGGTCGAGGACAACGTGGTGGCCTTTCCCGCCCTGCTCACCGCCGGGGCGCCGTTCGTCCGGATCGTCTCGTGCAACCCCCTGGAGATACCTGGCCCGGACATCGCCCCAGCGTTCTCCGGACTGCCCGCCGAGGACCGGTCGGAATGGTCGGCGTTCCGCACCGAGGCCGAACGTGTACTCCGCCCGGTCTGGGAGCCGTTCAACACCTGGGTACGGGAGCAGGGCGCTCCGCCGCTACCTGACCTGCAGTTCGTGCACTCCTCGCCGGAGCTCAACCTCTACGTCTATCCAGAAGCGCTGGACTACACCGACCGCCGCCCTCTGGACCACACCTGGCAGCGGCTCGACTCCAGCGTGCGGCATACCGACGCCCACGTCGCGCTGCCCGATGCGCTCACCGACCGGCCAGCGGGCTCCGCGCTGATCTACCTGTCGCTCGGCTCGCTGGGCAGCGCCGATGTGGACCTGATGAAGCGGCTGATCAGGGTGCTGGCTGACACCAAGCACCGCTTTGTGGTCTCCATGGGCCCCTGCCATGCCGAGCTTGAACTCGCCGAGAACATGTGGGGCGCGGAGTTCCTGCCGCAGACCCGGATCCTGCCGATGGTCGATTTGGTGATCACCCACGGCGGGAACAACACGACCACCGAGGCCATCCACTTCGGCAAGCCGATGATCGTCCTGCCGCTGTTCTGGGATCAGTACGACAACGCCCAGCGTGTCGCGGAGACCGGGTTCGGGGAACGGCTCGACACCTACCGGTTCGCCGACCACGAGTTGGCCGCGTCAATCGAGCGTCTGCTGGGCGACCGCTCGCTGCGCGATCGCCTGGACCGGATCAGCGCCCAGGTCCAGGCCAGCGACGGAGTCACCCGCGCCGCGGACCAGATCGAGCACCTAGCCCACCGATCCCCCCGCCCCTAACAGTCCCGGGGTTCGGCCGGGCACGTCGTGCAGCCCCGCGGCCAGTGCTCGCACGGCCTTCGCCAGCTCGTCGCGGTGGCCCCGCAGCTCGGCGATCCGGCGGTCGAGGACGTCCAACCGCGCCCGATATGTGCGGAGAGCCAGGCTCGGGTCGGCGCAGCTATCCGAATCGTCCATCTCCAGACACTCGGCCAGCCGTTTGACCCCCTCCAGGTTGAGGCCGTTGCCCAGCAGCGTGGCGATTCTGCCCACCCTGCCGACCGCCGACTCGTCGTACACCCGCCAACCGTTGCTCCCCCGGGAGGACCGCAGCAGGCCGTGCTGCTCGTAGTAGCGCAGCGAGCGCTGACTCACCCCGGTCCGCTTGGCCAGCTCGCCAATACGCATGTTCCGCACCCGTCCTTGACCTTGACACCTGTGTCAGATACGTAACCTCGAGCCATGAGTCAGGATTCCTTGGCAGCCCAGCCTGCCCGCCGAACCGCGCTGATCACCGGCGGCGGGTCAGGTATCGGCCGGGCGTCGGCTGTCGCGCTCGCCGCCGGTGGCATGGACGTGCTGGTGATCGGCAGGCGGGAACAGTCGCTGCGGGACACCGCCGACCTGCATCCCGGCATTCGGTACCTGGTCGGCGATATCACCGAGGCGGCGGATGTCGCCGCCGCCGTGCGGGTCGCCGCCGCCGCGCACGACCGGATCGATGTGGTGGTCAACAACGCCGGAATCATCAACCCCGCGCCGCTGGAGAAGATCGAGGAGGGCGCGGCGCTGGCGGTCTGGCGAACCAACGTGCTCGCGCCCACGTTGCTGGCCAAGGCCGCGCTGCCGTACCTGCTCAGGACCCGGGGCGTGATCATCAATGTGTCCAGCACGTTCGGCGGCAAGCCTGCCCCCGGGGTGAGCCAGTACGGCGCCAGCAAGGCCGCGCTCGAGCAGCTCACCCGTAGTTGGGCAGTCGAGCTGGCCGATCGGGGAGTCCGGGTCAACGCCGTGGCTCCAGGGCCCACGGAGAGTGGGGCGTTGCGCGGCGCCGGCGTGTCCCCCGAGGTCATCGAGCAGCTGAAGGCCGAGGAGCGCAGCCTCATTCCGCTGGGCCGACGCGGCGAGCCGGAGGACGTGGCTCGCTGGGTGGTTGCCTTCGCCGACCCCGCCGCCGACTGGGTCACCGGGCAGGTACTCGGCGTGGACGGCGGCTACCGCCTGGTTTAGAGCGTGTCCCGCGGATCATCCAGCCGGCTTCGCGGCGCCCAGGCGGCGCCTCGCGGCGTTGTCGTCGCGGCCGATACAACCCCGGTATCGGCCACTCCTCCGCCTTGCGATGCATCCACCTGGATCACCGCGAAGCCGGCATAGATCCACGGGACACGCTCTAGCTCGGGCGCCGCGAGCGCGAAGTTAGCGGTAGAACTGTCCGGTGTGCGGTAGATACAGCGTTGCCCGGCCCGACTCGGATGTGGCCAAGGAATTCGACGTGGACGCGATCGTGGGTGAGGAACCCGCGCCGTCCTGGAACGTCGCCCCGACCCAGATCGCGCGGGTGATCGTGGAGCGGGTCCCCCGGGACAGCGACGACGAGGTGGCCCAGCGCACGCTGCGCAACGCGCGCTGGGGGTTGATTCCGTCGTGGGCCAAGGACGTCAAGATCGGTAATCGCCTGATCAACGCGAGGAGCGAGACCGTAACCGAGAAGCCGGCGTTCAAGGCCGCGGCCGTGCGGCGGCGCTGCCTCATCCCGGCGGACGGCTACTACGAGTGGGAGAAGGTCGACGGCAAGAAGGTTCCACACTTTCTGCACAACGCCGACGAGCTGCTGGCCTTCGCCGGGCTGTACGAACTGTGGCCGGACCCGAGCCGGGACAAGGAAGACCCGGACCGGTGGCTGTGCAGCTACACAATCCTGACCAGCCCCGCTTCAGACACCCTCGGGCACATTCACGACCGCTCGCCGGTGGTGATCCCGCCCGGCGAGCTGCGCGGGCGGTGGCTGGACCCCTCGCTCACCGAGCCCGACCAGGTCCGGGAGCTGCTCGCGTCCATCCCGGAACCGAGGCTGCAGCCGCGTGAAGTCTCCACGGCGGTGAACTCTCCGGACAACAACGGACCCGAGCTGGTCGAACCGGTGCGGCACTAGGCCAGTGGCAGATAGGCCTGGATGGTGGTGCCCTCCGGGCTGGTGTGCGTACGCCGCTCGCTCGCCCGCCGCTCCCTCCCTCGTGGGCGGCGTAGACCTAACGAGCCATGCAGGCCTGCACGCCCTGCCCCACGCCGAGGTTGTACGAGGCGACGCGTTGCTGGGCATCGCCGTGAGAGCCGCGGTTCGTCCATGGGTAGGTGTCGGCCAGCGCCGTCAGGGTCGCGGCGAGCTCCTGGTTGTCCCCGGGC
>DATHIT010000640.1:0-6358 GCA_035489915.1 Pseudonocardia sp.
CTCGATCCGATCCGGCCTTCCACCCCTGGCGTACGTGCTGACCAGGAGATTTCCCAGTCCTCAGAGGAAATCTCCTGGTCAGCACGTACGCCAGGGGTGGAAGGCCGGATCGGATCGAGTGCCGAGGACGCGTCGTCCGGAATCAGGGACGGCTCGGTCGGCACGGCCAGCGGATCCTCCACCGGAGCGTGCTCCGTGACATCAACCACTATCTCAGCCGGCTCCGCCGGGGTCGGTTCCGTGGTGACCGACTCGACACCGGACACGGCGGCGGGCTCATCCAAGACGGGTTCGGCCGACCCTGGATCGGTCTCCGACTGGCGGGCCGGCGCGCTCGGCACCGGCCGGCCGTTCGGCGCGCCCGGCTCCGGGACCCGGCGCCCGTTCGGCACCTCGCTCGCCGAGCCGCCGCCCCCAGCGTGCGCGCCACCGCCGCCCTGGGCACCGCCTTGGGACCCGCTCCGGTTTCGCCGGCCCCCGCCGGCGTTCCCACCACCGTTGCCGCCGCCGTTGCCGCCACCGTTGCCGCCGCCGTTGCCGGCGTTGCCGTTGTTGCCGCCCTGATCCGCGTGGTCGCCGCCGCGGCTGTCACCGGGGCGGTTCTCGGTGCCCCGCCCCCGGCTGCGCCGACCGCCGCCGGCGCCGTGCTGGACGGCGTGGTCGGTCTTCGGTTCGACCGGGTCGTTGGACACCATCACGCCGCGGCCACGGCAGTGCTCACAGGGGGTGGAGAAGGCCTCCAGCAGCCCGACGCCGACCCGCTTACGCGTCATCTGCACCAGGCCGAGCGAGGTGACCTCGGCGACCTGGTGGCGGGTGCGGTCCCGGCCGAGGCACTCGGTCAGCCGGCGCAGCACCAGGTCGCGGTTGGACTCCAGCACCATGTCGATGAAGTCGATCACGATGATTCCGCCGATGTCCCGCAACCGCAGCTGCCGCACGATCTCCTCGGCGGCCTCCAGGTTGTTCCGGGTGACCGTCTCCTCCAGGTTGCCGCCGGAGCCGGTGAACTTGCCGGTGTTCACGTCGACGACCGTCATGGCCTCGGTGCGGTCGATCACCAGCGTGCCGCCGGAGGGCAGCCACACCTTGCGGTCCAGCGCCTTCATCAGCTGCTCGTCGATCCGGTACTCGGTGAACGAATCGGTGGTGCCGACGTGCCGGCGCACCCGCTCCACCAGCTCAGGGGCCACGTGGCCGATGTAGGCCTGCAGCGTGTCCCACGCGTCGTCGCCCTCGACCACCAGCTTGGCGAAGTCCTCGTTGAACTGGTCACGCACGACCTTGATCATCAAGTCCGGCTCTTCGTAGAGCAGCTCAGGGGCCTTGGACTTGCTCGATCCCTTGGCGGACGCGGCCGCGTCCGCCTTGGTGCGGACAACCTCCCACTGCGCCTGCAGCCGCCGCACGTCCCGCTCCAACGCCTCCTGGCTGACGCCCTCGGAGGCGGTACGGATGATCACTCCGGCGTCGTCCGGGACGATCTCCCTGAGCAGGTCCTTGAGCCGGCGCCGCTCGGTGTCGGGCAGCTTGCGGCTGATCCCGTGGGTACCGCCGGACGGCACGTAGACCAGGAATCGGCCAGGCAAGCTGATCTGGGTGGTGAGCCGGGCACCCTTGTGCCCGATCGGGTCCTTGGTGACCTGCACCAGGATGCTGTCCCCGCTGGACAGGGCCTGCTCGATGCGGCGCGCCTTGCCGGCCAGCCCGGCCGCGTCCCAGTCCACCTCGCCGGCGTAGAGCACCGCGTTGCGGCCCCGGCCGATGTCCACGAACGCGGCTTCCATGCTGGGCAGCACGTTCTGCACGCGGCCCAGGTAGACGTTGCCGACCAGGGAGGATCCGCCGGAGCTGGTGACGAAGTGCTCCACCAGCACGCCGTCCTCCAGCACGCCGATCTCGGACCGCTCACCGTGCTGGCGAACCACCATGGTCCGCTCCACCGACTCGCGGCGGGCCAGGAACTCGGCCTCGGAGAGCACCGGGGCGCGCCGGCGCCCGGCATCCCTGCCGTCCCGGCGGCGCTGCCGCTTGGCCTCCAGCCGGGTGGAACCCCGAACGCCCTGGATGCCGCTGTTGTCCGAGCTGTCGCCGCTGTCGGCCCTGTCGGCTCTGTCGGCTCTGGTCCGGGGCTCGCGGACCCGGGTGACCGTGTTGGGCGGGTCGTCCTCGGTGTCCGCGTCGCCGCCGCTGTCCGAGGTATCCTTGCGCCGGCGACGGCGCCGCCTCCGGCGGACCGTGCCGCCGGTCTCGTCCTCAGCCGACTCGTCGGCTGCCTCCTCGGCTTCCTCGAGGTCGTCGTCGGAGGCGTCCTCGCTGGCCTGGTCGTCGCCCTGGCCGCGCTCGGCCCGCTCCGGCTCGCGCTCGTCGTCCTCACTGTCTCCGGTGTCCGACGAACCGTCCTCGGCATCCTCGGATCCCTTGCCGCGGCCCCGGCCCCGGCGACCACGGCGGCGGCGGCGCTTGGTCTCCGCGGCGTCCTCGCCGTCCACCGAGTCGCCCGCGTCGGCGTCGTCGGTGTCGTCGATCTCGTCCTCGGTGCTCGCTGGCGCGGCCGCTGCCCTGGCCGGTGGAACCCGCGCCGGGCCCGGGGGCTCCGGCGGGAGGAACATCGGGCTCGGCGCGGCGAACAGCGGCAGCGGCGCGGCCGGGCTCTCCGGCGCGGCGATCGCGGCCGGCCGAGAGGCCTGGTTGCTCAGCGTGAGCGGAGCCGCCACCGAGCTCGGCGACCCGGACTCGGCGGGCTCGCCGGCCTCACCAGGGGCGGAGCTGGACCCGGCAACCGGGCCCAGCGACTCGATCACCCGCAGCGCGGTCGGCCGGTCGATGCTGGACTGCGCGCCTTTCGCGGGCGCTCCCAGCTCTTCCAACGCATCGAGCACCTGGCGGCTGGTCACCGCGATCAGCCGGGCCAGCGCATGCACCCGCAGTCGCTCAGGCAGCTCCGGTGCTTCGGATACGTTGCTGAGCCCGCCGGGCTGGCCGGCGGGCACGTCGATATCGGACATGCAGCTCCTTCGCCCCCGGGCGCCCTCGGAAGAAGGCGGCCGCTCAGGGACCTAGCTTTGTCTGCCTCCCCCGACATTCGGGGGGACAGCAATCCTGTGACCACAACGACTCACGCGTCGAGAGCGTCACCCGCGCCTGAGACGAACTCACCTACAACGTCGCGCTGATCGCCCACCGCCGGTACGCATCACGCACCGGACCCGACCGGCGCCGTCAAGGTGGTCACCCTCCGGCGTCGAACGGATCGGCCAGGCGGCCTCGGTCGTCGAGCAGACCTTGAGCCAGCCGGACCGCCATTGCCGGTACCGGCGGCCGCAAGCCCGCGACGGCCAGAAGAGCGCCCAACACGTCGTCGGGCCGCACGGCAGGTGTCGTCTGCCGCACGACCGCCGTCATTATCGCACAAGCTGGCTCGGCCGCATGCGCTGTCCGGCCGAGAACATGATCACCACCCTCCGTGGACGGCTGGACCTGCACGGTCTCCACCTCGGCGCTGACCACCGCCGCCCGCACGTCGACCGGCCGGGGCCCGTTCTTCGTCGTGCGCTGCACGATGACCGTCTCGGTATCCAGGAAGGTCGCCACCGCGGCGGCCAACTCGGCGGGCGCCACCTGGGGTAGCTGGATCCGCCAGTGGCTCGCGTTGATCAACTCGGCGAGCCCGGGTCCCCCCGGTACGGCCTGCACGGCGGACAGCACATCCAGCCCGTCCGGCAGCGCCGCGTCCAGGTCGGCGACCAACCGGTCGGGGTCCACCGCACAGGTCAACCCGATCTCCAGGTATTCCGCCTCGCTGGCCGTACCGGTGGGCGCGGCGCCGACCCAGGACAACCTGGGGTGCGGGCTGAACCCGTGCGATCGGGCCACCGGCAGCCCAGCCCGGCGGACCGCCCGCTCGAAGGCCCGCGCCACGTCCCGGTGTGAACCGAAACGCAGCCGGCCGCGCTTGGCGAACCGCACCCTGACCTTGCACAACGTGGGTGGCGCCGGGTTGGGCGCCACCCCCTTCCGGCCGGCCGCCATCAGCTCGGCCCGTCCGGCCCGGCACCCTCGGCGGGCGCCGCATGGGGCAGCAACATCAACATCCCTTCTCCGGCCGGCGCGAACCCGTGCCGTAGGTAGAACGGTGTACTGCTCGGCGTGGGCCGCAGCACCAGCCGCTGGTACCGGCGCGCCCTGGCATGCTCCACCGCCGCGGTGAGCAGCGCCGCGGCCACCCCCCGGTCGGAGTAGGAGGCCACCACAAACGCATTGCCCACGTACCCCCAGCGGCCAGGGCGGGCGCCGGGGCGGGGCATGTTGCCGATCTCGACCACGTTCAGCGAACCGATCACGGTGTATCCGCTGCGGTCGGTACCGGCCTCGGCCACCCAGAACGTCCGCCTGGGCAGTTCGGTCCGCCACCACGCGGCGAAGGACCGGTCGAAGTGGTCGTCGTCCACCGGCCCACCGGTGCGCTCGGCGGTCCACTCCCGCCGCAGCCGGGCGAGCGCGGGCAAATCTCGGTCGTCGGCCACCCGCACACTCACCGGCGGAACCGGGTCAGCCACCGGCGGCCGTGATGGGGGTGATCGGAAGCAATACCGTCCCGCTCGGGCCGACCTGGATGTCGGTACCGGTCGCCGGGCACACGCCGCAGTCGAAGCACGGCGTCCAGCGGCAGTCGTCCTGCTCCCGGGAGGCCAGTGCGTCCTGCCAGTCCTCCCACAGCCAGTCCGGGTCCAGCCCGG
This sequence comes from Pseudonocardia sp., assembly GCA_035489915.1. Lineage (GTDB taxonomy): Bacteria > Actinomycetota > Actinomycetes > Mycobacteriales > Pseudonocardiaceae > Pseudonocardia. The sequence goes on from DATHIT010000640.1 coordinate 4,740, forward strand.
AGTCCAGGTGCGCCCAGGGCAACACCTCGTCCCGGAAGCGCTCCCGGGTGGTGAACCAGGCCAGGCTGACCCCTCGCGGCTCGAGCTCGGCCTCAGCGGCAGCCACCCAGCGGTCGTAGGAGAAGTGCTCGCTCCAGCCGTCGAACCGGCCGCCGTCCCGCCAGACCCGCTCGATCACCCGGCCGACCCGCCGGTCGCCCCGGGACAGCAGGCCTTCGATCAGCGCCGGCTTGCCGTCGTGGTAGCGCATGCCGATATTGCGCCCGAGCCGCCGATCGGAGTTGACCTCGGTGCGCAACTTGCGCAGCCGGTCGTCAATGGTGTCCGGGTCGCACTGCGCGGCCCACTGGAACGGGGTGTGCGGCTTGGGCACGAACCCGCCGATGGAGATGGTGCAGCGCACGTCGTTGCGCCCGCTGGCCTCCCGGCCGGCCTTGATCACCCGGTGTGCCATGCCGGCGATCTCCAGCACGTCCTCGTCGGTCTCGGTGGGCAGCCCGCACATGAAGTACAACTTCACCTGCCGCCAGCCCTGCGCGAACGCGGCGCTGACGGTGCGGATCAGGTCCTCCTCGGAGACCATCTTGTTGATCACACGGCGGATCCGTTCCGAGCCGCCCTCCGGGGCGAAGGTGAGCCCGGAGCGGCGGCCGTTGCGGGAGATCTCGTTGGCCAGGTCGATGATGAACGCGTCCACCCGGGTGGACGGCAGGCTCAGCGTCGTGTTGGTGCCCTCGTACCGGTCGGCCAGGCCCTTGGTGATGTCGGCGATCTCGCTGTGGTCCGCGCTGGACAGGCTCAGCAGGCCGACCTCGTTGAACCCGCTGGCCTTGAGCCCACGTTCGACCATCTCGCCGATGCCTTGGAGGGAGCGCTCGCGGACCGGACGAGTGATCATGCCGGCCTGGCAGAACCGGCAGCCCCGGGTGCAGCCCCGGAAGATCTCCACGCTCATCCGCTCGTGCACCGTCTCGGCCAGCGGCACCAGCGGCTGCTTCGGGTAGGGCCACTCGTCCAGGTCGGTGGTGGTGCGCTTGGTGACCCGTTTCGGGGCCCTGGGGTCGTTGGGGGTGACGTTCTGGATGTGGCCGTCTTTGGCGTAGTTGACGTCGTAGAGCTGAGGCACGTACACGCCCTCGGTCTCGGCCAGCCGCCTGAGCACCTCGGCCCGGCCCGCTTTGCTCTGCGTACCTCTACGCAACACCTCGGTGATGTCCAGTACGGCCTGCTCGCCGTCGCCGAGGACGGCGGCGTCGATGAAGTCGGCGATCGGCTCCGGGTTGAAGGCCGCGTGGCCGCCGGCGACCACCATGGGGTGTTCGTCGGTGCGGTCGGCGGCGTGCAATGGGATGCCGGCCAGGTCCAGCGCGGTGAGCAGGTTGGTGTAGCCCAGCTCGGTGGAGAAGCTGACGCCGAGCACGTCGAAGGCGCCGAGCGGGCGGTGGCTGTCCACGCTGAAGTGCGGCACGGAGTGCTCACGCATCAGCGCTTCCAGGTCCGGCCAGACCGCGTAGGCCCGCTCGGCGAGCACGTCCGGCTGCTCGTTGAGCAGCTCATAGAGGATCATGACACCCTGGTTGGGCAGGCCAACCTCGTAGGCGTCCGGATACATCAGCGCC
>DATHIT010000641.1:0-10188 GCA_035489915.1 Pseudonocardia sp.
CTGCTCGCCGAGCGCGGCATCGACATGACCATCTTTTCGCCGAGGGCGTCCGCGATGGCGCACCACATCGGAGACGAGAAGATGAGCGCCGAATGGGCCCGGGTGTGCAACGACCTCATCAAGCGGGTGGTCGAGCTCTACCCGGAGCGTTTCATCGGGGTCTGCCAGCTGCCGCAATCACCGGGCGTGCCGATCGAGAACTCCATCAAGGAGCTCGAGCGTTGTGTGTCGGAGCTCGGGTTTGTCGGCTGCAACCTCAATCCCGACCCGAGCGGCGGGCACTGGACCTCGGCGCCGCTGACGGACCGCTCGTGGTACCCGTTCTACGAGAAAATGATCGAGCTCGACGTGCCGGCGATGATCCACGTGTCCGATTCGGACAATCCCAACTTCCACGCCACCGGCGCGCACTACATGAACGCGGACACCACCGCCTTCATGCAGTTCATCCAGGGTGACCTGTTCGGGGATCTGCCCGAGCTGCGGTTCGTGATCCCGCACGGCGGCGGTGCGGTGCCTTATCACTGGGGGCGTTACCGCGGCCTGGCCGACATGCTGGGCAAGCCGGCGCTGCGTCAGCACGTGATGAACAACGTCTTCTTCGACACCTGCGTCTACCACCAGCCGGGGATCAACCTGCTCTTCGAGGTGATCGACCACAACAACCTGCTGTTCGGCTCGGAGATGGTCGGGGCGGTGCGCGGGATCGACCCGGAGACCGGCCAGTTCTTCGACGACACCAAGCGGTACGTCGAGGCGCTCGACCTTCCCGAAGGGGACCGGGCGCAGGTGTTCGAGCACAACGCCCGGCGGGTGTACCCGCGCCTGGACGCCAGCCTGAAGGCGAGGGGACTATGAGCTTCCAAATGGACCCCGACTGGCTGCCGTTCCACCCGAACCCCAGCCAGCCTCGGTTTGTGCTGCCGCCGGGTTCGGTGGACGCGCACTGTCACGTGTTCGGCCCCGGCGACGAGTTCCCGTTCGCCCCGGAGCGGAAGTACACGCCGTGTGACGCGGGCAAGGACGAGCTGTTCAAGCTGCGGGACTTCCTCGGCTTCGACCGGAACGTCGTCGTCCAGGCCACCTGTCACGGCGCCGACAACAGTGCCATGGTCGACGCGCTTCGCGCCTCCGACGGCCGAGCCCGGGGGGTGGCCACGGTCCGGCCCGACGTCACCGACGAGCAGCTGGCGGAGCTGCACGAGGCGGGGGTGCGGGGAGTCCGGTTCAACTTCGTGAAACGGCTCGTCGATCCCAAACCCGACGAGTACTACCACGGCATCGTCGAGCGGATCGCCCGGCTGGGCTGGCACGTGGTCCTCTACTTCGAAGCCGCCGACCTGGCTGAGCGCTGGGAATTCTTCACCTCGCTGCCGACCGTCGTGGTGGTCGACCACATGGGCCGGCCGGACGTCACCGCCCCGGTGGACGGGCCGGAGTTCGGGCGGTTCCTGACCCTCATGCGGGACCACCCCCAGTTCTACGCGAAGGTCACCTGCCCGGAACGACTGACCGTGGCCGGGCCGCCCGGGTACGACGACGTCGTGCCGTTCGCCAGGACACTCGTGGAGTCCTTCCCGGACCGGGTGCTGTGGGGCACCGACTGGCCGCACCCGAATCTCAAAAGTCATATGCCTGACGATGGAAGGCTCGTCGATTTCATCCCGAGGATTGCCGAGACTGCGGATGCACGGCAGCGGTTGCTGGTGGACAACCCGACGCGGCTCTACTGGGGGTAAGAATGAGCGAGTCAGAACTGGATGACATACCCGGCACGACTGTCTTCACCGGCCGGCAGAGCCGGAGGGGCTTTCACCTCAACCAGTTCTGCATGAGCCTGCTCAAGCCGGAGAACCGGGCCCGGTTCAAGGCCGACGAGGGCGCTTATCTCGATGAGTGGCCGCTGACCGCCGCGCAGCGCAAGGCCGTTCTCGAGCGGGACTGGAATGCCGCCATCGCCGAGGGCGGGAACATCTACTTCCTGGCCAAGATCTTCGCAACAGACGGCACGAGTTTCGCCGCGGCGGTGAGCACCATGGTGGGCATGAGTCCGGAGGACTATGTGGCGATGATGGTGGCCGGCGGGCGCTCGCCGGAAGGCCAGCGTTCGATCAAGGAAGGTCGCTAGAGATGGCCAGGATCACCGCCGGAGTCACCACCAGTCACGTGCCGGCGATCGGCGCCGCGCTCGATCACGGGAACGCCGGCAACGACTACTGGCGGCCCATGTTCGCCGGGTACGACTGGACGAAAAAATGGATCGCCCAGGAGCTCCCGGACGTGGTGGTGCTGGTCTACAACGACCACGCGTCGGCGATCTCCCTCGAGATGATCCCCACCTTCGCGATCGGCTGCGCGGAAACCTTCGCCCCGGCCGACGAGGGATTCGGGCCTCGGCCGGTGCCGGTGGTCGAAGGGCACCCGGATCTGGCGTGGCACATCGCGGAATCGCTGATCCTCGACGAGTTCGACATGACGATCATGAACAAGCTGGACGTGGACCACGGGCTCACCGTGCCGCTGTCGCTGATGTTCGGCCAACCCGAGGCGTGGCCGGTGAAGGTCATCCCGCTCGCGGTGAACGTGGTGCAGTATCCGCCGCCCACCGGCAACCGCTGCTACGCACTCGGCGAGGCGATCCGGCGAGCCGTGCAGAGCTACGGCGAGGACCTCAACGTCCAGGTCTGGGGCACCGGTGGGATGAGCCACCAGCTGCAGGGGCCCAGGGCAGGGCTGATCAACAAGGAGTTTGACGCCGCGTTCCTGGACAAACTCACCGCCGATCCGGAGGCGCTGCGCCGGATGCCGCACATCGAGTACCTCCGCGAAGCGGGCTCCGAGGGCATCGAGATGGTGATGTGGCTGATCATGCGCGGCGCGCTCGGCGAGGTGGCCAAGGAGCTGTACCGCTTCTACCACGTGCCCGCGTCGAACACCGCCGTCGGCCATATCGTGCTGCAGACGGCGCCCTGATGGCCGGTCAGTTGCGGGTGGCGCTGGCCGGCGCCGGCGCCTTCGGCATCAAGCATCTGGACGCGTTGGCCCAGATCGAGGACGTGCAGGTGACCTCGATCGTGAGCCGGCGGCTGGCGCAGGCGAAGGAGGTTGCGGCGAAGTACGACGTCGGCCACGCCACCACCGACCTGGCACAGGTGCTTGACCGCGGTGACGTGGACGCGGTCATTCTGGCCACCCCGACCCAACTGCACGCCGCGCAGGCCATCGCCGCGATGCGCGCGGGCAAGCACGTCCAGGTGGAGATCCCGCTGGCGGACAGCTGGGCGGACGCCGAAGAGGTCGTCGGGGTACAGCGGGACACCGGCCTGGTCTGCATGGTCGGCCACACCCGCCGGTTCAACCCATCGCACCTGTGGATCCACCAGAAGGTCGAGTCGGGGGAGCTGGCGCTGCAACAGCTGAACGCGCAGACCTACTTTTTCCGCCGGAGCAACCTGAACGCGCTCAATGAACCGCGCAGCTGGACCGATCACCTGCTCTGGCACCACGCCGCGCACACCGTGGATCTGTTCCGCTACCAGAGCGGCCAGGAGATCGTCACCGCGCACGCGGTGCAGGGCCCGGTGCACCCCGAATTGGGTATCGCGATGGACATGTCCATCCAGCTGCGCGGCAGCGGCGGCGCGATCTGCACGCTCTCGCTGAGCTTCAACAACGACGGCCCGTTCGGCACGAACTTCCGCTACATCTGCGACAACGGCACCTACCTCGCGCGCTACGACGACCTGTACACCGGGCACGACGAGAAGATCGACCTGTCCACGGTCGGGGTCTCCAGCAACGGGATCGAGGTTCAGGACCGGGAGTTCGTCGACGCGATTAGCGAAGGCCGCGAGCCGAATTCCAGCGCGGCGGCCGTCTTGCCCTGCTACCGGGTCCTCGCCGACCTGGAGACGGCGCTCTCCGGGTAGAGCCCCAATTGTTACTGGCCAGCGGCCCTTACCGGCCCGGTAGGCCGGTGTAGATCACGGCGACTGTGCCGGAGTCACGGTTGGTGATGTAGACGTTGTGGCCGTCCGGCGAGATCGCCACGTCGACCGGGGCCGCGCCGACCGGCAGGGTGTGGGTGACCGCGTTGGTGTTTGTGTCGATGACCGTGACGGTGCCGGAGGCGCGGTTGGTTACGTAGGCGTGGCGGCCGTCCGGGGTGACCGCCACCCCGCTCGGGTTCCGGCCGACCGGCACCGTGAACACGACCTTGTTCGTGGCGGTATCGATGACCGAGACGGTGTCGGAGGAACGGTTGGTCACGTAGGCGTGGCGGCCGTCCGGGGCGATCGCCACCTTGACCGGCTGGTTCTCCACGCGCACCGTCTCGGTCACCTTGTTGCTGGCGGTGTCGATCACCGACACGGAATCGGACCCGTAGTTGGTGACGTAGGCGCGGCGGCCGTCCGGAGTGATCGCCACCCCGTCCGGATTCTTGTTCACCGGGATGCTGGCGGTCACCTTATTGCTGCCGGTGTCGATCACCGAGACCACGCCGGGTGTGGAACTGGCCAGGTAGATTTTCCGGCCGTCCGGGGTGATGTCCAGTCCGTTGGGCTTCGGCGGCACCGCGATGGTGGCGGTCACCTTGTTGGTGGCGGTGTCGATCACCGAGACGACGCCGGCCTCGGCGAAGTTCGTGACGGAGGCGAACCGGCCGTCCGGGGTGAACACCGCACGGCCGGTGCCTGGGTTCACCGCAATCTTGATCGAGGTCGTGTGGTTCGCGGTGTCGACGACGGAGACGAGGCCCGTTTCCTGGGCGTAGTTCATCACGAACGCGTGCCGGCCGTCTGGTGCGAATGTGACGCTGGCTGGTCTCGAGCCGACTGTGATCGCCGCGGTCACCACCGGCGTCGCCACGGCGGGCGTGGCCGCCGCCGGTTCCGCGGGTGCCGGACCCGGAGCCGGAGCCGGAGCCGGAGCCGGAGCCGCTGGCGCCGCCGCTGATGCGGCTTCGGGCGTGGCCGCCGGTGCCGCCTTGTTCAGGTACAGCACGGTGCCCACGCCCAAGGCGATGACCAGCGCGACGGCCGCCGCGATGATCGCCGGCCGCACCCGGCTCGGTCGCGCCACGGCGTCCCCCGCCTCGATCGCCGGGATGTGCGCGGCCGCGGTGTGCACAGCGGGCGCGGTCGGGCTGATGTCTGTCGGGCTGATGGCGGTTTCGGCGAGGGCCGCCGGCGGGTGAGTGACGGCCGGGTGGGCGATGGCCGGGTGGGCGATGGGCGGCTGGGTAATGGGCGGCTGGGCGTCGGCTGGGTCGGCCGGCGTGACGGGCAGCGGGCTACGAGGGCCGCTGGTGACCGGTACCCCGGGAAAGGCCGGTCCTCGGTCGGCCGGCCCGTCGGCGACGTCCGCCAGGCTTGCCGCTCCGAGCGCGACCGCGTACTTGGGATGGGTGTCCACCACCGTCGGGCGGCCAAGTTCCTCAGATACCATCCGGGCCACCAGCGGAATCCGCGAGGAACCACCCACCAGCAGAACGGCGGTCAGGTCCGCCGGCGTGATCTGCGCCGACCGCAGGGTCCGGGACAACGCCCCGATCGTCGACTCGACCTGGGCCCGCACCAGCTCCTCGAAATCGGCGCGGGTGAGGCGGACCTCCAGATGCCGCTCCGGCAGCATGAGCGGCACGACGACCTCGTCGTCGATCGAGAGCGTCTCCTTCGCCAGCACACAGTCCTGGCGCAGCCTGCCGAGCGCGCCGATGATCGCCGGATCCCGTTGGTCGAGCTCGTCAAGGGCCCCGTTCGCGGCGTGGTTGACGTAGTTCATGACGGCGTCGTCGAAGTCGATCCCACCGAGCCGCTCGATGCCTTCCGGCACACCGAGAATCTCGATCCCGGTGGCCCGCTTGCGCAGAATCGTGACGTCGAAGGTGCCGCCGCCGAGATCGTAAACCGCGACGATCTCCCCTTCGTCCAACCGCCGGGTCGATGCGTAGTACGCGGCGGCGGCCTCCGGCTCGGTGATCATCCGGCTGTGTCGAAGGCCCACCATCAACGGAACCTCTTCGAACAAGGCACGGCGGAACGGGCCCCAGTTCGCTGGGTGGGTGAGCACGACGTGGTCCGGGGGCGCGCCCTCGGTCTCGGTCACCCTGGCCAACACGTCACGCAGCAGGGCGCCGAGCAGCTGGAGCACGCTGTGCGGCTGGCCGCCCAGAATTACCGGCATCGGGTCGCCGAGTCGCCGCTTGAAACCGCGGGCGACCCGGTCCGGACTGCTGCTGGCTCGCCGGTCCGCGGCCTCCGAGGTCACTATGACGCCGTCTTCGCGCAGGTAGACCACCGACGGACTGACCATCGAGCGGTCGCAGAGGGTGAACATCTCGGGTTGGGAGTTCCGGGATATCGCGGCGGCCACGAACGTGGTGCCGAGATCGACCCCCAGGCTGTAGCCCGCACTGCGCCCGTCTTCACGGTGAGTCGAGGCGGTGACCGCCGCGCCAGCTGGACCGGTCATCGGGCACTCCGGGGTCGGGCGTCGGCCAACGGCCTGTTTTTGGTCATGTTCCCTCGTTCGCGCGCGCTAACTAGAGGTCCCCCGACCGCCGATGACGATGCCAGCAGATGCTTGCAATGGGCTTGCAACGGTGCGGAGTCGGCCGAGACCCCCTCGGGTCCCGGCTGCGGCACGAGTACGAGCTACCTTTCGCCTGCCAGCTGGCCGCGAGCCCGGCTGGTCGCCGCCGACGCGCGGCTCCTTACGCGGGGTGGGCGCCACAAATTTAACGCCAGGCTTTTTGATCACTGAGTTGACGACCCTGGCGTTAAATTTGACGAGCAGGTGGGGGCGAGCCGGCGAACGCTCGAACGAATCTTCGTCGCGCAGACCGGTCTCAGCCTTGGCGCGTGGCGTCGGCGCGCCCACATCCTGGGCTCGCTCGACCGCCTCTCCGCCGGCGAGTCGGTCACCAGGGCGGCGGGTCGCCGTCTCGGCGCTACTTCGCGCTGGCGACCGTGACCAGGCCGGCCTGCTGGAGGAATGTGAGGTTGTCCTCGAGGTGCCAGTCCTCGTTGATCCGGGTGCCGGCGCCGACGTGCTGGATGTCGAAGGCGTTGAAGTCGATGGTCTGACCGTGGCCCTGGATGCCGTTGTAGGTGCCGGTGAAGTGGCCCCGGAAGACCAGGTGCGCGGAGAAGGTGTCGTTGGTGACGTAGAGCTCGGGCACCTCGCAGGTCAGGTCGGGTACCGCCGCGCGGAATCCGGCGGAGGCGACGCGCGGTCCGGTCGGGCCCTGCGGGCGCCCGGTGGGCAGCGTGTTGTCCCTGAAGTCCGGGGTGACCGCCTGGTCGAGGTAGCTGGTGTCGCCGGTGTTCCAGAACGTGTAGAGCACCTGGGAGGTGCGCACCACGGTGCGGGCCTGCTGCATATCGGCGCCGGCCGCCACGTGCACCGCGCCGGGTACGACCAGGCCCGGGGTGTGGTCGGCGAGGTCGAGATCATTGGCTGGCGCGCTGGCCGCGGTGTTCGGCGCGGCGACGGGCGCGCTGGGTGCGCCGGCACACGCCGAGAGGGCGAAGGCGGCCGCCGCGATCACGGCTGCGAGCAACACGGTGGTGTCGTAGGTGTGGGTCCCGGTCTGGGTGCTCATGCGACTCGGCCTCCGCCGTCGACGTGCAGGGTTGTTCCGGTGATGAAGGGGTTGGTGAGTGCGAGAAGCGCGGCGGAGGAGATGTCGGCGGGTTGGCCGATGCGCCGCGCGGGGTTGCTGGCCGCAACGTTGCTGAAGAACTCATCGCGGCCCTCGCCCATGCGGTCCCAGGCGCCGGAATCGACGATGCCCGGGGACAGGGCGTTGACCCGGATCGGGGCCAGTTCGACGGCCAACGCCTCGGCGAGGAAGCTCACCGCGCCGTTGGTGGTGGCCATCACGGCCAGGCCTGGCGCGGGGCGCCACGCCGCGACACCGGAGAACAGCAGGATTGCGCCGCCCTCGCGGATCCGCGGTGCCAGGTGCTTGGCCAGCAGGATCGGGCCGATCACTTTGGCGTCGAACGCGCCGAGCACGGCGTCGCGGTCCAGCGTGGCGAGCGGGCCGTTGGCGTGGTCGGCGGCGAGGGAGACCAGGTAGTCGAACTCGCCGACCTGTGCGGCCAGCGCCTTGATGGACTCCTCGTCGCCCAGGTTGACCTGTGCGGTGCTGATGTCGCCGCCGCCCCGCGCGCTCGCGGCCTTGAGCGGGTGCCTCCCGGCGAGGACCACGCTCGCGCCCTCGGCGGCGGCATCACTCGCTAGACGCTGGGCGATGCCCGACCCGCCGCCGATGATGAGCAGATTCTTGCCGTTGATCGAGACTGTCACTGCGTGCCTCCTTGGTTGGTGATTCACCAAGATCAGCGCATAGCAGTGGCTGGATAGTCCCGTCGCGACATGAAGCTTTTAGCTCGAACCTATAGATCCATCGAATGTCAGTTGGTCGTCAACCGGCAACGCGCTCGCTGCCCACGCAGACCTGGTGCAGCCGGCGCAGACCGACCGCGACTTGCTCGCAGCCCGCGCAGACCCCGTACCGCTGGCGCAGAGCCTGCAGAGTCTGTGTCAGCCGCGGCAGGTCTGCGCGAGCCAAGCGCGGCCGCCGTGTCCGGCGCCGACTACTCGCCGAACTGGAGCACGTAGAAGCCGGCGTTGTATTCGGTCAGGTAGACCACACCGTGGGGCTCGACGTAGACGTCGGCGCTCTGGATGACCTGTGGCCGGTTCGGGTGCACGTCGAACATGGTGCGCAGCGCGGGAGGCACCCACGCGCCGATCCCCCTGGGCACGTAGGCGTTCGAGATGTCGTAGACCCGGATGCCCGCGTTCTGGCAGCTCATCGAAGATGATCTTGCTGCTCTGGAATGAACCGGGCCGGTTCCCGTACAGGTTGTGCGGCCCGAAGTGGGCCGTCGCCCCCGTCGTGATGTGACGGCTTTGGGCGGCTGCCATAGGGTTAGCGAATGGCTACGCTGCGAGCGCTGGAGTGTTTCGTCGCCGTACTGGAGTTCGGGTCGGTGACCGAGGCGGCGGCCCGGCTGCACATGTCCCAGCCGGCACTCTCGCACCAGGTTGCCGCGCTGGAGCGGGAGCTGGGCACCGCGGTGGTCGAGCGCCTGCCGAGGGGGGTGCGCCCGACGACGGCGGGGCGGGCCATCGTGGCGGACGCGCGGGCCGCACTGGCCGCGGCGGAGCGGGTGGTGGCCGCCGGCCGGGCAGTGGCCACGGGCGCGGGCGGTCAACTGCGGATCGGCTGCGCGGAGAGCATGACCGCCGGGCTGCTGGCGCCGGTGCTGCGGGCCTGGCACCGCCGATGGCCACAGGTGCACCTCGGTTTGACCGAGCTGACCAGCGCGAACTCCCTCGCCGACCTGGTCCTGTCCGGGCAGGCGGACGTCGGGGTTGGGCCGAGGCCGTCGCGGTGGGACGGTCCGGCCAGCCTGGTGGGTCGGGAACAGGTGGTGGTGGCGTTGCCGACCGGCGCCGCCCCTGGGCCGATCACCTTTGCTCAGCTCGCCGACCAGCCGGTGGTGGGCTACCACCCGGACAACGGGCTGGGTGTCTGGCTGGACGAGATCGCCGCCCAGCGGGGCGTCACGCTCAGCGCGGTCACCCGCACCCGGCAGGCGGGCACCGCCGCTCACCTCGCCGCCGCCGGGTTGGGCGCCGCACTGGTGCCCACGACCGCGCTGCCCCCGGCGTTTCCCGGTGCGGTGCGGCCGCTGGACCCGCCGCTGACCCGGGACGTGGTGACCTTGGTGGCCAACCCCAGCGACCCGCTGGCCCGCCGATTCGACTCGGATGTGCGCCGCCGCGGTGTCCCGGTACCGTCCGCCATCGCCGGCCAACTCGGCGACGCGGGGCGCAGTTGACCGACGGGCCGCCCGGGTTCAGCGCTCCGCTTGGATCTCGGCGGCGGGTTCCGTGCGGCTGGTTCGGGGGCTCAGGCTCCAGCTGGTGAGGAGGTTGAGTGCCTCTTCGGAACGGGACCCTTCCGGGGCGGTGTAGATGATGATCCGTTGGCCACCGGCTCCGGGAAGATCGAGGGCCTCGTAGTCGAGCTGCATGGGGCCGGCGATCGGGTGGTGAAACCGTTTGGTGCCGAAGGTGCATTCGTAGACCCGGTGCTCGCACCACACCGACCGGAACTCCGCGCTTTTCACCGTGAGCTCGCCGATGAGTTCGTTGAGCTCGCGGTCA
>DATHIT010000642.1:0-20380 GCA_035489915.1 Pseudonocardia sp.
ATCGCGGACAGACACAACGACGACTGTGTCATGATCAGCTCGGCGGCGACGATCGGTCCGAGGAGCAATAGGCCCACAGTCAGTGTCTGGGCGAACCATGCTCTGGTGGTGTTCGGGGGGAACAACAACCGCTGTACCCGGTCGGCCACGCCAACCCCGGCCGCGCCCAGCGCGGCCGCCGCGGCCCCCTTCGGTGTGCCGAGGGTGAGCGCGACGAGCGCGTCGACGACCGTGTCGCCGCCGTGGCGGCGGGCGGCGACAACATCGGCGCACATCTCGACCAGCCGTGCGATCTCGGCGGCGCCCTCGGTGAACAGCCGCGACCCGGGCAGGATCTTGGCCAGCGCCCCGGTGAACGTCAGCAGCAGGTGGTGGCGCCCGTGCAGGTGGGCGCGTTCGTGAGCCAGTACCGCGGCCAGCTGCTCGTCGTTCAGCGCGGTCAGCGCCGCCCGGGTGATCACGATGGTGGGTGGCCGCCCCGCTAGGCAGTACACGCCGCGCCGCTCGTCGTCCACGATGAGGGAGCCCCCTGGCCCTGGCCGGCCGCCTCGCGCGGCCAGGATGGCCGCCTCGGCGTGGCGTCGAGTTTGAACTCGGCCGCGGCGCACCGTGGCCAGGAGTCGGGTGGCTAGCCGGGCGATGGCCACCACGGTCAGGGTTGCCAACGCCGCCAGGCTCGCCCGCACCAGCCCGCCGTGGCCCTGCTGCGCGAGTGCGCGCAGTGCGGCGAAACAGCCCGCGAGGAGCTCATCGAGGTGGCCCCAGGACCGGGTGAGTTCGACGACGAGCAACACCGCCACGGCGAGCCAGGCGCCCAGCACGCTGGCCATTGCGGCCAGCCACGCCGCGATACCCAGGCGTGGAACAGCCCCTTCGTGGGTCACCTGGCGCAACAGCGGCGGTGCAAACACCAGCACGACCAGGCTGTAAGCCAACAGGCACACCGCCAGGCTCATCGGCGCGGCTTCCCGGGACGACTGCTCAGGACCTGCTGCAGACGGGTCAACTCGTCCTCACTCATCTCGCCCACGAAATGGGTCAGCACCGCCTCGGAGTCCTCATCACTGTTCAGCGCCTGGCGCATCAGCGACGCGGTGTGTTCGGCGTGGCTGAGCACAGCCTGATAGCGGTGCGCCTTCCCGATCCGTTCCCGGGTCAGGTGCCCCTTGCGATGCAGATTGTCCATGGTGGAGAGCACTGTGGTGTAGGCGATGGCACGCTCGACCTGCAACTTTTCCAGGATCTCGCGCACCGTGGCGGTGCCGCCCAGGGACCACAGCTGATCCATCACGACTGTCTCTAGCTCGCCGAACCCGCGCACGCCGCCTCCTTCACCCGCCAGGGCCCCGTGGCCGCAACCCCAGGTTGCTTGTCCGTCCCGCGATGCCCAGACCGCGACCTCATCATAAAGGTACTATCTCCGTACGGAGACCGTAGATTGGGGTGCCGTCGTTCCGCATGACATCAATGCGCGATCGACGACGTCCCGATGAGGTCGAACTATCGAGTGGAGGTCACCCCGATGATGGGCGGATGTGGATGGGGCATGGCCGGGATGGGACTGGGGGGTGCCTTCGGGCTCCTGGTCGTGGTGGCGATGCTGGCTCTGGCCGTGCTCGGCGGCGTGTGGCTCGGCCGCCGGGGCAGCGGCCCGGGAGCTGATCCGCGGCCGGTGAGCGGCGACCCGGCGCGAGACAAGCTGCGCCAGCGCTACGCCGAGGGCGAGATCGACGAAGAAGAGTTCGAGCGCCGGCTCGCCGCGCTGACCTGGCGATAGCCCGACTCGACTCAGCCTGAGGGCCGGCTGGAGTGCATCCCGGAGCTCCGTTGCTACTATCTCCGTACGGAGATAGTAGATACGGCTGAGGGGTGGATCGTTCGGCGATGAGTCAGCTACTAGTGGGCACCACGTTGTTGGTGTCTTTCCTCGGCGGGGTCGTGGCATTGCTGGCGCCGTGTTGTGTGTCGGTGATGCTGCCGGCCTATCTGGCGACCGGGTTTCGCCATCGCGGTGGGGTGTTGGCGGCCTCGCTGGTCTTCGGTGCCGGGGTGGGCACGGTGATCTTGCCGATCGGCTTGGGTGCCGCGGCGTTGAGCCGGCTGTTTGTGCAGCAGCACCTGGTGATCTACCTGGTGGGCGGGGCGGTGATGCTGGCGGCCGGGGTGGCTGTGCTGGCCGGGTGGTCACCGAAACTGCCGATGCCCGCGGGGCGAGGCTCGGGCGGGAGCGGTTTCGGTTCGGCGTATCTGCTCGGGGCGTTCTCCGGGATCGCCAGCGCGTGCTGCGCGCCGGTGCTCGCCGGGGTGGCGGTGTTGTCCGGGGCGGCGGCGTCGTTCCCGGTCGCGCTGGCAATCGGGTTGGTCTACGTCGCCGGCATGGTCGCGCCGCTCGCCTTGGCGGGTTTGTTGTGGGATCGCCACCGCGACCGGGCCACCCAGCTGCTGACCGCGCGCACGGTACGGCTGAGCGTGGGAGGCTGGCAGCGGCGGTTGCCGCTGGGCACGTTGGTCAGTGGACTGTTGATGATCGGCATGGGGCTGCTGGCCGGGGTGCTCGCCTTGACCGGGCCGGGCATGTCCACCGACGGCTGGCAGACCCGCGTCAGCGCCTGGCTGCAGCACGTCGCCACCCTGACCGCCCACACGCTGTCCTGGATACCCGGATGGGCAGTGGCCGTCGTCCTGCTCACCGGCGCCGCCGCGATCGTCATGTGCGCGCTGACGAAACGCTCTACCCGAGCGTCCGACGCGCCGCACCCAGACCTGGAGCAGCGCAACCCCACCTCAGATACCTCGGAGCCACCGCCGCCGGTCGGCACTTCCCCACTGAGGGAGACTCGATGAACGCGAACCGCTCGACAGTCCGCTCGACGAGCGGCACCAAGTCCAGCCGGCCCCGAGCGGGCCGCACACCGGTCGCGGCGGCGCGGTCGCGGCGTTCCCGCGCCCCGTGGGTCATCGCCGGCGTGGTGGTGCTCGCCGTGCTCGCACTGTTCGCGATCTACCACACGAACTCCCGCACCGCCGGCACCGCAGCCAGCGACCGCTACGCCGTTGGCTCACCAGGTGTCGGAGCGATGGCCCCGGACTTCACCCTGCCCAACGCAACCGGGCCCGCCGCCCCAGGCGGCCAACCGGCGACCACCCGGCTCAGCGACTACCGGGGCAAAACGGTGCTGCTGTACTTCCACGAGGGACTGGGCTGCCAGCCCTGCTGGAACCAAATCCGCGACCTGCAGAACAACCCCGCACTGCTCTCCTCGCTCGGGGTCAACCAGCTACTCACCATCACCAGCGGCCCGCTCGATCTGGTTGGGCAGAAGATGCGCGACGACGGGCTCACCGCGCCCGCCCTCGTCGACACCGACCTGCGTGTCTCCACCCAGTACCAGGCTAACCAGTACGGGATGATGGGCGACTCCCGCGACGGACACAGCTTCATCCTCGTCGGACCCGACGGGCGCATCCAGTGGCGCGGCGACTACGGCGGCCCACCGAACTACACCATGTACGTGACGCCCGATCAGCTGGCTACCGACCTGCGCACCGGGCGGCAAGGCACGTGACCCAAGCCATGAGCACCGCGCCTGCAGGCACCCCGCCGACGATCGAGATCACCGTCCTGACCCAATCCGACTGCCCACTCTGCGAACACGCCACCGCGGTCCTGGCCCGAGTCAAACAGGAGTATCCACTCGCGGTGCGCCACATCGCGCTGGGCAGCGAAGAGGGGCGCGCACTCGCCGAACACCACCGCGTGCTCTTCGCGCCCGGAGTGCTGCTCGACGGAAAGCTGGTCGGTTACGGACGGCTATCGGAGCGACGCCTACGCCGCGAACTCGCCCGCCAGTCGAAGCCTGCCGACCAGTGACATCACCCTGTAGACCATCTACTATCTCGGTACGGAGACAGTAGATGGGTCTTGACTCCCCAGTGAGGCCGAGTACCCGGATGTGAAGGAGAACTGATGCAAGCGTTGTTTTACGGCATCGCAGCGGTGGCCTGTCCGGTCGGAATGGGCCTGATGATGTGGATGATGATGCGCGGCCAACGCTCCGGCGCCGGTGACAGCAGCAATGCTGGCCAGGCCAACGCCGATCAGGTGACCGCGCTGCGCGCGGAGATCGATCAACTCAAGGCGCAGCAGGTCGCGCAGCACGCCCAGGGGCAACGGTGACATCAACCTGGATCGCGGCGCTCATCGCCGCGGCCGCTATCGCCACGACCTATCTGTTCTGCGTGCGGCCGACCCTGCGTGGCGGCCAATGCGGCAACAGCGCGAGCCACCACACCGGGCCCAATAGCGACGCCGAGAACGAGTCTCACCGGCAACTCGCCGGGCTGAGACAAGAGCTGCGAGAGTTGCGGGCCGCCCAGCTGGGAGGTCCGCCCGCAGCATCAGAACGAGGGATCGAGCAGCGTTGATGCAGAGCACGGACAAGGGCTCGAAGCAGGAGTGGGCAGCTGCGTCGGTTTCACGGTTGAACTGGCGTCGACCCGACCCTGACGCTTGTCGTCGGGATCTCAGTCCTGATTGGTCCAGTCGAATTCGTAGTAGATCCAGTTGCTGTTCTCGAAGTTGAGGTCGATGCCCTCGGCCTGGACGCGGAAGCTGCCTTGACCGCAGTCACCTCGGGTCCAGATGAAGCCGGTTTCGAGCACGATCGCGACACTGTGATCCTCGCCGGTCACGGGGTTCTTCAGGGTGGTGCCCTTGGCCTCACCAACTCCGGGGGCGCGGAAGCCGCTGTTTATGCCGTCGTCGTCGATCTCGACATCGGTCCGCACCACACCGGTGACCTCGTAGGTCGTACCCAGGATCGACCAGGGGAGCCCACCGAGCTGACCGGTGAAGATCTGCGCCAGGCAGTTGAGCTGCTCTTCGGTGACCGCCTCCGGGACCACAAAGACCGCCTTGCCGTTGCCGTCGTGGATCGCGCCGGGCCAGTCGATAACGGCGATCGCCTTGATATCTGCGAGGTCGACGTCGCCGCAATGACCCTCGATGATGTGCGCGCCTATTGCCGCCTTGCAGCTGCCGTCGGCCGAGGTCGGGAACCCGGAGAAGTTGCAGGTGCAGCCGGGCTGGCAATTGCAGAACTCGTAGCCTTTGCCCTTCAGCCGCCAGGCGGTCATGGTCTGGGTTGCATTCATCTGTGCCTCCTCAGGTCAGCACTGTGATGGAGTTGGGATGCAGGAGCAGCAGCAGGCCGATCCCGACCAAGACCGCCGCGGCGATATGAGCGATGCGTTGCCCAGCGGGTGCGTTCTTCTCCAGCAGGATCAGAGTCGCCAGGCCCAACATCCAGGCGAGGTTCATGGTGCCGACGGAGATGAGCACGGCCATCAATGCCCAGCAACAGCCCAAGCAGAACAATCCGTGGGTGCTGCCCATCCGCAGCGCACCCCATGGACGGCTCACCTTTGTCCCGAACCGCAGGAAGAAGGACAGCGGTGAACGGCAATGGCGCAGACACACTGACTTCAGCGGCGATAGTTGCCATGCCGCGGCGACGATCAGCACCAGCCCCGCCAACCGACCCGCCCACGCCCGACCCTGGTCAATCGGATCTAGTAGTTCCCGCCACGCGAAGTAGGCGGGCAATCCGATCGATGTCCAAACCGCGATGTAACCAACGACGAAGAACGGCAGCGGCGCAACCCGACCGGCTGTTGCCGCCCGGCCGTAGAGCCTCACCACCGGCGCTACCGCGGGGAACATCATCGCCGTCATCATCGCCAGCCAGGCGAGCAGGAACCCACCGAGGCTCATCACCTCGTGCGAGCCCATCGCGTCCATCCCCATCGAGGAGCCCGACCCGCCGGTCATGTCGTCGGACATCCACGCTGACCACCACCAGCCGACTGCGGCCAATGCGAGCAGGACACCGGGTACTGCAAAGCGAACTAACGGGCCGGGTGAAGTAGGCCGGCCGCCGGGTTGGAACGTCCTAGGCGTGACCAATTCGGTAGCCTCCCGACCCCCCGGCGCGAAGCGTAGCGGGCTGTCGGCACGCCGGATAGGTGATCGCGCCGGCGCATTTGTTCGGGCTGGATCAGTCGCCGACCATCGCGCGTGCCATAACGACTCCGCACCCACCGACACCAGATCACGATCATTGGCCGCGCCGGCGACCGCTCTGGCGCATCCAGTAGCGCACCTGGTTCAGCACTGAGCGGCCGAAAGAGGCTGAATCGAGCATGTCGTAGGCGACGCGGAGCAGCCGGGAGGAGATCAACTCAACGGCCGGCGGATAGGTGTGGAGTCGCCCGCCGAATCCCGCCTTGAATCGGTCCGGCCCGTCCAACTCCGGGGAGCTGAACCCCGCGGCGCGTATCGCCGCCGCGGCCGAGGCGGACAGCCCGCCCAGGTCGAACTCCCGGAAACCGTTGCGCCGTGCCCAGAGCATGGCCTCCCAGTCGAGCGCGGAGGTGACGCTCAACCGTGTGGCTGGGCTGGTGCGGTCCAGGCCGGTGAGCCTGCTGCGCAGAACGCCACCACAGGCGGTGAGTAGTTCGGCGGCCACCGGCTCGCCGTCCACCTCACCGACGAAGATTTCGGCGTTCCCGCTGGCGCTGAGCTGCTGGTAGAGGTTCCGCACATAGTCCGGCGACAGCTCCGCGAAGCCCTGGTGCAATGCCGATCGACCGATCAAGTCGGTGAGCAGGCCAAGGTCGTCCGCGCTGGCCCGACGTACCCGCACCCCGGACTTCTCCCACTTGCCGGTCCAGCGGCGGATTCGCTTGCTGAGCCCGGCACGCAGCTGGTCCTCGTCGGCGGTCAGATCGATGCGGACAGTGCTGGAGGGTGCCACCCCAGCCGTTGAGGCGCGGAACCCCCTCGCCAGTAGTGCTGTGCTGACGTCGTCGGAGTCCAAGGGCTGCACGAACAGCGCTCGGACCCGGCGCCGAGCCAACGTCTCGAGCGCGTCCGCCATCGCGGTGAGGACCTCGTCCCTTGGAGCATGGGGAGCGATCAGCGGAGCATAGGAGACGTAGCCGACTTGGCCGAGCAGGGGCACACGGCGCAGCAGCACCTGCACGCCGCCCACGAGACGCCCCCGCTGCCAGGCGAACACATAGAGCGCGGTATATCCCGCCGTGCGCCGGACCGCGGCCCATCCACTCAGCTGCGACACGTCGCTACCCGGAACCTCCGCGACGATACGGTCCCATTCCTTGAGCTCACGGTCGTCGGGTCGCGACGAGACCGTGACTATCGGCTCCCCCTCAGTAAATGACGGCGAGGTACTCAACGCGGCCGATGAATCTGGCCGGTTGAGGAGCTTGATCACCGCTGCGAACGCCGCCACGGTGAGGGCACCACAGACGAGCAGGATCCCGAGGACGACGTATCGCTCTACGGCGATGTTGCTGAGCAGCCAGGCGCCGGCCGTGATCGGGGGCAGCATGGCGGCCGTGGCGGTGCTGGCTACGAGCGCGCTGTGCCGATCGACGAGGGGCTCGGGTTGCATCGCCCGGCGGAGCCTGCTGAGCACGGTGACCGCGCCGACGGTCTCGCCGGCAAGGATGGCGATGATCAGTGCGGGGAGTCGGGCGTCCTGCGCGTCCAGGAGCAGCGTGCTGGCTGCGATGCCGACGGTGACGCTCAGGGCCAAGATGCTGGCCAGGCGTGGCCCGTTGTCGTCGAGGCGGGCGAACAGCGCCTGCTTGCCCAGGTCATGGATACCACCGATGAGCTGGGCGAAGGCGGCGACGGTGAGGCAGGCGGCGAGCTGGGCGATGAGTGTGGGCTCGCGTAGTTCGCCGTTGGCCAGCAGGTTCGCGGTAGGGAAGGCGAACATAGCGAGTAGGCACATCGACGGCGTGCTGGCGAGGACGGCGTAGAACAGGCCGTGGCGCCACGCTTGCCCGAACTCCGCGCGGTCATGGCGGGCGGCCGCCGCGGCCAGGCGCGGCAGGGCGGCGATCGATACGGCTCGGGCGCCGAGGTACGACAACGCGTAGTAGACCTGGTAGGACAGTTGCACGACCAGCACGCCGCCGGGCACCGTGGCGGCGACGACGGTGAGCACGAAGTTGGTGAGCGCCGGGCACGCGGCGACCGGGATGGATCTGACGATGCGGCGGATCGAGTCGCGGGCTTGCAGGTCTTCACGCCAGCCGCGGGTTGGAAGAGCGAACATGCCCACCCGAGCGGCACCGTAGGCCTGCAGGCCGGCCTGCAGCACAACCGCGAGGGTGCTGCCAGCGCCAAGCACGATCATCATGCTGAGCGGAGCGTCGCCAACTTCCAGGCCAGTGCCGTAGATCCAGCAGGCCAGACCGACGGTTGCGATGACGCCGACGCTCTCCGCGGCGGGAGCAGCCGCGGCCAGCGCGAACCGCCCTCGAGCTTGTTGGGCGGCGACGCCGAGCGTCGCGATGCCGTAGAGCACGACCTGTGGAGCCACGAACAGGATGAGCACCGTGGTCCACAGCCAGGCCCGCGCGCGGTCCGGCTCGGGAACCGTCGCGGAGAGCGTCCAAGCCAGCGCGGGCGCCGCCACCGCCAGCGCGAGGCCGCCGAGGCCGGCGACGGCGAGCAAGCGCCCGGCGATGCGGCTGAACAGCTGGTTGGCGCGGTCGAGCCCGCCCGCGGTCAGCGCGCGGACCAGCACCGGAACCACGACCATGGCCAGGACCGGCCCGGCCAAGATGGTGAACACGTTCCCGGGCAGGACGTAGCCGGCCTGGAAGACGTTCGACAGATACGTCGGTCCCATCAGGGCTCCGACGACGAGCACCCGCAGCAGCCCGGTGACCCGGCTGACCAGCGTCCAGACCGCGACCACCGCCGATTGCCGAGCCGTCGAACTCTGGTCACCGCCCGGGCCTTGGTCACCGCTCGACCGGACGCCGCCCGCCAGCCAGGTGGCCACCCACTCGCCCGACGGCGTCCGGGGCGCCGGCGCCGCGGATGGCGCTGTCGACATCGGCGTCGATTCAGTAGGCACAAGCCGCCCTCTCGCTGACCCGCTCGTGGCCGCGCCGGGCGAGCACCAACAATGCCGCGACGGATAGTTCCGGGTCACCCAAGGTGCAGGGCTGGGTGGAAATCAGGGTGGTGAGCTCGGCCCTCTCAGTGGCAAGAAAATCGAACAGCACGGAGCACTCCTTGCACGCGCGGATGTGAAAAGGCACCTGCGGCATCAGCCAGGCAGAAGCGCCTTAGGTGTGGGTGTGGGGGGGTGACCGCGATGTGAGGCCAGCCAAAGCCAGGTTCCGGTGTCGAGGCGCGGCGGAATGCGCGACTGTCGACGCGGACGGTCCCGTGCTCGACGCCTCGGCAACCGGTGAGGTTGCCGAGCGGAGTTAGGCCACGCTCGGGGGAGCCCGCCCAGGGCGCAGCGATATCCACAACTGCCCCCGCGGAACCGCGAGTTGTGCCCGCACCGCCAGCACGACGCCATCGCCATCGGGCGCTGGCAGTGGGGGCAAGAAGGGCAACGGCTGCTGCACCGCGGCCAGGAACAACCGCCAGATCAGGGACGTGCCGACACCGACCGCCGCCTGAACCAACGCCCCGAGGGCCAGCAACATCAGCGGAGGAAGACCGTGGTCCCCGGAGCCGGGATGCGCGACGAGCGCGAACACCACGAAGGCGGCGGGTGGAACCAGACCGAACCAGCAGGCCGCGCGAGACCCGGGTCGATACGGTTTCGATGCGCCGCTGGCACGGATACGGCCGGAGGCTGCCGCCATTGCGGCCAACGACCCAGCCGCCATGCACCCCGCGGCGACCCCGACCGCGCCGGCGTGTTCTAGTGCGTGCGCCCCGGCGAACCGGGGCAGTGCCCGCTCGATCAGCGCATGCGCCAGCAGCCAGCCCAGCACACCGAACGACAGCGCGGACACGCCGACCGCGGCGCCACGCAGCATCGCCGCGACGTCCCGTCGACTGCCCCGCTGGGGATTCACCCGGGTCACAGTAGACCCGCCCACCTAGGCAGCCGAATCGAAGAAGGTCAGCGGACGGTAAAAACAGGTGCCCGACCCCGCGCGGCCTCCACGAGGACTACCGCCGTGCTGCTCAGCGCTCGGTGTCGTGGTGGGGGATGTCGTGCACGAGGTGCCCGGCGAACTGGTAGGCCTGCTCGACCAGTTCCCTGAGGTGACCGCTGGTGAGGCGGTAGACCACCCGCCGCCCGTCCCGGCGGGTTTGAACGAGTCCGACGAGGCGCAGCCGGCCCAGGTGCTGAGATACCGAGGACCTCGACGCGGTGACTTGGGCAGTGAGGGTGTTCACATCCTGTTCGCCCTCGGCGAGCAGGCGCAGCAGGTGTAGGCGGGTGGCGTGGGCCAGATGCCCCAGCACCTCCGCCGCCAGTTCAAGCTGATCGCCTGACGCGGGCTGTCGCACTGGGTTCGCACTAGCAATGTTGTTGTGCGCGCGCATGGTTGCATGATGGCCCGGAGTCGAGCATCCTGGCAACCGTGAGCGACACCCCAGCACAGCACCCGGGTACGGGCGAGACCACGAACGGAGAGGCCGAGCACCACGGCGACCACGGACACGAGCACGACCCCGGGCATGGGCATGGGCACGGTCATGGGCACGGGCACGCTGGTGGGGTGCGGGGCTGGATCTGCGCGGTGTTCACCCCGCACAGCCACGACGCGGCGGACTCGGTCGACTCGGAGTTGGAGGCCAGCGCCGACGGTATCCGGGCGGTGAAGATCAGCTTGGTGGCGCTGGGGGTCACCGCGGTTGTTCAGGCGGTCGTGGTGGTGCTGACCGGCTCGGTGGCGCTGTTGGCCGACACGATCCACAACTTCTCTGACGCGCTGACAGCGGTACCGCTGTGGATCGCGTTTGTGCTCGGCCGGCGCGCCGCGTCCCGCCGCTACACCTACGGATACGGGCGGGCGGAGGATCTCGCCGGGGTGTTCATCGTCGGCATGATCGCCCTGTCATCGGTAGTGGCGGGATACGAATCGATCCGACGACTGATCTCCCCGCAGCCGATCGGCCACATCGGGGTGCTGCTGGCCGCCGGGCTGATCGGGTTCGCGGGCAACGAGCTGGTCGCGGTGTACCGGATCCGAGTGGGGCGACGGATCGGATCCGCGGCACTGGTCGCCGACGGGTTGCACGCCCGCACCGACGGGTTCACCTCCCTGGCCGTGGTGGCCGGGGCGTTGGGGGTCTGGGCCGGGTTCCCGTTGGCCGACCCGATTGTGGGCTTGCTGATCACGGTCGCGATCCTGTTCGTCCTGCGCGGCGCCGCGACCGACATCTATCGCCGCCTGATGGATGCCGTGGACCCCGGCCTCGTCGACATCGCGGAGGCGAGCCTGCGCGCGGTGCCCGGTGTTGTCGAGGTGGAAGAGCTGCGGCTGCGCTGGATCGGGCACCGAGTGCGCGCCGAGACGGGCATCGTGGTCGATCCGAACCTGGGAATTGTGGCCGCCCACGACATCGCTACCGCGGCCAAACACAACCTGCTGCACGCCGTACCGAAACTCGTGGCCGCGACCGTGCACGTCAGCCCCAGCGACGCGGACGGGCATAACCACCACGCCGCGATCGCGCACCATCCCTCCGCGCTGGAGTCAGGCGCTATCTCCCGATAGCCGAGCGTCGCCGCCCGCCCGTCCCCGCCGACCTCGCGTCTTACGGTGGGGCGGCGTCGGAACCGACGGTGACGGGAAGCCCAGCCCTTTTCCACTCCGGGAACCCATCCTCCAGCCGGATCGCGCGGTAGCCCTGCTCGCGGAGCTGTCGGACGGCGTCGTCGGCGTAGACGCAGTACGGGCCGCGGCAGTAGGCCACTATGTCGGCGTTGTCGGGCAGGCCGCGTAGCCTGCGGCGGAGCTCGGAGATGGGCAGTGAACGGGCTCCGGCGATGTGTCCCGCGGCGTACTCGACCGCTGGGCGCACGTCGAGCACGACTACCTCGCCTCGCCGCATCCGCTCGACGAGGGTGCGCCGGTCGAGGGCCTCCAGCTCGCTGCGGTCGCCGAGGTAGGCGCGCGCGAGCTTTTCCAGGCCGGCGGCGTGCTCCTCGGCGACGGCACGGATCGCGGTCCATAGCTGCTCGACACGATCGCTGCTCAGGGCGTAGTAGATGCGGTTGCCGTCTCGGCGGGTGGTCACTAGTCCGGCGCGCGCGAGGATCCGCAGGTGGTGGGAGGTGTTGGCCACGCTCTGGTCGAGCTGGTTGGCGATCTGTTCGACCGAGCGCTCTGCCTGGGCAAGCAGGTCGACGATCTCAGCGCGCCGCCCGGAGCCCAGCGCGCCGGCCATCTCAGCGAACGCCGCGAACAGCGCAGTCTTTGCCATCCGATCGCCCATGGGCCGATGCTCTGCCCGCCTGGATCTGTTGTCAAGTTCAAACGAATACTTGACAAGCTCCGGGGTCCAGGAGGACGTTCAAACGTCTACTTGAACAGTAGGCGCGGGCGCTCCCTGGTTCGTGCGGCACCTGGAGGGAGACGACTATGAGCGACGTCCTGGTGGATGCGTCCGTTCTGCGCGAGCAGGTCCGAGAGAAGTACCGCGAGGTGGCGACGGACCCCGGCGGGGCCTACCACTTCCACACCGGACGACCGCTGGCCGCGCGGCTCGGCTATCCCCATGCCGTCGTAGACGCCCTGCCCGATTCCGCGGTGGAGTCGTTCGCCGGTGTCGGCAACCCGTTCGCGCTGCGAGCCCTGGAGCCCGGGGAGCGGGTGGTGGATGTGGGCTCCGGGTCAGGCTTCGACAGCGTGGTGGCCGCCGGACAGGTCGGGCCCGGCGGGCAGGTGATCGGCGTGGACATGACCGGGGAGATGCTGGCCAAGGCCCGCCGGACCGCCGCGCGGCTCGGCCTGGACCAGATGCGGTTCCGTGAGGGCCTGGCCGAGGAGCTGCCCGTGACCGACGGCTGGGCGGACGTGGTGATTTCCAACGGCGTGATCAACCTGTGCGCCGACAAGGCCGCGGTGTTCCGCGAGATTCGCCGGGTGCTGCGACCGGGCGGACGCCTGCAGTTTGCCGACATCGCCAACGGCAAGCCCGTCCCGGTGGAGGCGATGCGCGACGTCGACCTGTGGACCGGTTGAATCGCCGGCGGGCTGCCCCGTGCGGGCTGGCAGGCGATGCTCGAGCAGACCGGATTCGTCGACGTCCAGGTCGGCCCGGGGTGGGACACCTTCGGCGGAGCCGGTGGGGAGGGCAACGCCCGCGCCTTCGAGGTCTACGGCTACCCGTTCTTCGCCAGGAGGTCGGATGGTTAACACAAGATCCGACCCGCTAGTCCCGATCGTCGACGAGGGCCTGGGCAACTCCTGCTACCTCGTCGACCTGGGCGATAAGAGCGCGCTGGTGGTGGATCCACCGCGGGACCTGCGCGCGGTGCGGGCGGCCGCCGCCGGCCGGGGCCTGCGGATCCGGTTCGTCGCCGATACCCACCTGCACGCCGACTTCCTCTCCGGCGCCGCGCAGCTGGCTCATCAGGATCAGGCGCAGGTGCTGGCCTCGGTTGCGGGTCGCCGCGAGTTCGGTCACCGTGGCCTGGTCGACGGGGAGGAGGTCGACCTCGGTGGTCTGTGGCTGCGGGCGCTGGCCACCCCGGGGCACACCGACGAGCACGTGTCCTACCTGCTGTCCGACGGCACCGTGACTCTCGGGGTGTTCACCGGCGGGTCGCTGATCGTGGGGTCCGCGGCCCGGACGGACCTGCTCGGGACTGAACGCGCCGAGGAACTCGCTCGAGCGCAATACGGCTCCCTACGGTTGCTGGCCAACCTGCCCGACTCGACCGCGGTGTGGCCGACGCACGGCGCCGGCTCGTTCTGCTCGGCCCCGCCCGGCGCCGAGCGCACCTCCACCATCGGGCGGGAGAAGGCCACCAACCCGCTGCTGGCGATCGACGACGAGGACCGGTTCGTCGAGCAGCTGCTCGGCTCGCTGGGCAGCCACCCGCCCTACTTCCTGCGCCTGGCGGAGATCAACCGACGCGGACCGGCCGTCCTGGATGCCGGCCGCTGCGGCCGGCTCGCGCTGCTTCCGGTGTCCGAGGTCCGCCGGCTGGGTGCGGCCGGTGCGCTCGTGCTCGACGTGCGCCCGGTCCCCGACTACGCAGCCGCGCACATCCCGGCCGCCCTGTCGATCCCGCTGCGCGCCCAGTTCGCGACGTGGCTGGGCTGGCTCGCCCCGCCCGACGCGCCCCTGGTCATCGTGCGCAACGCCGACCAGGACGTCGAGGAACTCGTGTGGCAGGCGCTCAAGATTGGCTACGACCAGCTGGCCGGTGAGCTTGCCGGCGGCATGGCGGCCTGGATCGCCGCCGCCCAGCCGGCGCTCAGCACCGAGCTCGTCACCCCTGGCCAGATCGAGGACCGCCGGGTCCTCGACGTCCGGCAGACCGGGGAGTTCGACAGCGGGCATATTCCGGGAGCCGAGCAGGTCGAGCTCGGCTTGGTCGCGGAGGCCGCCGGCCGGATTCCGGCGGCGTCGACGGTTGTGATGTGCGGGCACGGCGAACGCGCCGCCAGCGCCGCCAGCCTGCTCGAACGCGCCGGCCACGGCCGGCTCGCCGTACTCGTCGGCGGTCCCGACGACTGGTCCCGCGCCACCGGCCACCAGCTGGACACGGGGTCATGACCACGCGAGCGTCCGGCCGGGCGGCCCGGGCGCCGCGGCTGGGGCTGCGCGCGAACCTCGCCCAGTTTTGCCTACTTGTCGCGGTCAACGCCCTGGTCGGCGGCATGCTCGGC
This sequence comes from Pseudonocardia sp., assembly GCA_035489915.1. Taxonomy (GTDB): domain Bacteria; phylum Actinomycetota; class Actinomycetes; order Mycobacteriales; family Pseudonocardiaceae; genus Pseudonocardia. The sequence goes on from DATHIT010000642.1 coordinate 14,704, forward strand.
CAGGAGCGCACGGTGTTGCCGCTGCTCGCTGAGGCAGAGTTCGGCCTCACCGCGTACACCAGTGCGCTGACGTTCATCCTGGCCTTCGGCGCCACCAAGGCCGCCACCAACTATTTTGCCGGGGCCTGGTCGGACCGCTTCGGTCGCAAGCCGGTGCTCGTGGTCGGGTGGCTGATCGCGCTGCCGGTACCGCTGCTGCTGATCTGGGCGCCCAGCTGGGGCTGGGTGATCGCGGCCAACGTGCTGCTCGGGATCAACCAGGGACTGACCTGGTCCACCACCGTCATCATGAAGATCGACCTCGTCGGACCGGCCCGGCGAGGGTTGGCGATGGGGCTCAACGAGGCCGCCGGCTACCTCGCCGTGGCAGCCACCGCTTTGGCCACCGGCTATGTTGCCGCCCGCTACGGGCTGCGACCCGAACCGTTCTACCTCGGCGTCGCCTTCGCCGCGCTCGGTCTCGGCTTGTCCACCCTCGGGGTGCGCGAGACCCGTGAGCACGCCCGCCTGGAAGCCGCCGGCCACACCCCAAGCCCCAGCGGACGCCACGACCACCTCCACGCCCGGCTCACCGACCGTGCGGTGTTCACCCAAACCAGCTTCCGTGAGCCCGCCCTGTCCTCGGCCAGCCAAGCCGGCCTGGTCAACAACCTCAACGACGGGCTGGCCTGGGGCCTGTTCCCGGTGCTGTTCGCCACTGCCGGGCTCCCGGTTGCCCAGATCGGCGTGCTCGCCGCCCTCTACCCCGGGGTGTGGGGGCTCGGCCAGCTGGTCACCGGAGCCCTGTCCGACCGCACCGGACGCAAGTACTTGATCGCCGCCGGGATGCTGCTGCAGGCCGGCGCGCTGGGCCTGGTCGCGCTGGGCGGATCGTTCGCGGTCTGGGCGATCGCGGCGGTGCTGCTCGGGGTTGGCACGGCGATGGTCTACCCGACGCTGCTCGCCGCGATCGGCGATGTCGCGCATCCTGCATGGCGAGCCCGCTCGGTCGGGGTGTACCGGCTCTGGCGGGACGGCGGATTCGCCGTCGGTGCCCTGGCCGCGGGCCTCCTCGCCGACGCCTACAACATCCGCACCGCGATCTGGGTCATCGCCGCGCTCACCGCCGCCTCCGGGCTGCTGGTCGCGGCCCGGATGTACGAGACCCACCCTCGCACCGTCAACGGAGCGACCGGATGAACCCGGCCTCTTTCGGCGGCGTTGCCGAGCGGGTCGAACGACTGGTGATCGGCGCGGACTTCGGCGCGGACGGCTACACCACCATCGAACAGGCCGACGAACTCGCCCGCCGGCTCGAGCTGCGGGCGGGTCTGCGGCTGCTCGACCTGGGCAGCGGTCGTGGCTGGCCAGGGCTGTACCTGGCGAAGACGACCGGGTGCCGTGTGGTTCTCACCGACATCCCGGTCGACGGCCTGCGCATCGCCGCGGCACGCGCAGCCACCGAGGGACTGAACGGGCAGTGCGCCGTCGTGGGTTCCAACGGCCGGTATCTCCCGTTCGTCGCCGAGACCTTCGACGCGATCGCGCAGGCCGACGTGCTGTGTTGACTTCGGGCGAAGCTCTCCGTGCTGAGAGCCAGTCGACGAGTGCTCCGACCAGGCGGGCGGATCGCGTTCTACAGCATCTTCGTCCCACCTGGGCTGAGCGACCGTGATCACCGCAGTGGGGTGCGCACTGGGCCGCCGGCCGTCGCGACCTCCAGCGACTACCGCAGCCTGCTCCGTTCAGCCGGGTTCGTTCTACTCGGAGAAGTCGACGTCACCGGCGCATACCTCGATACAGCCCGCGGGTGGCTGCGGCACGGACAGGAATCCGAGGCGGAACTAGCCGCCGGCGAACCACCCGGAGCCTTTGCCGGCAAGCTCGCCCGACGCCGAGGAGCAATCGCCGCGATCGAGGCCGGGCAGCTCCGGCGCTCACTGTTCCTCGGCACCCGCCCGGCACGTCGGTAGCGAGCGCAGCTCACTGGTGCTGGCTCGGTTCACCGTCTGTCGGTCGTGGGCTTCGCTTGTAGGTGCTTGCGGTGGGTGACTAGCAGCAGGTCGCCGCACCCCAGGCGCTGTCGGCGGTACCGGTCGCGGCGCTGGCGGCTCTGCTGTTGCACGCGGAATGGAAACTGGTGTCACCAGGTCAAATCCCGCGGTTGTGGCGAGAGCACCGAGGCAAAACCGTGGTCATGCTCATCAGCGCGAGCGCGGTCCCTGCTGTAGCCGAGCCTGTGCTGGCGTAAGCACACCGAAGGCCACCGCGCTCTTCGTCGAGCAGCGCCACGTGCCTGAGGGGCTGTGTCACCGGCCGGGGTTAGCGGGACAGTTAGGTGGGCAGGTCGTAGAGGTCTGGCATGGTGAAGTCCTTAGCGACCGTGCCGGGTGTCCGTTGGATTCGTCGCCCTCGATGAGGTGTTCCAGCGTCAACTGCTCTGTGCGGCCGGGGCAACGTGTCGATTAGGGCACCGATTGGACGAACAGAATCTGGCTGGTTCGCGCGCAGTGCCGGTCAGCCTCGTCGAACACGTCGATGTCGACGTTGATCAGCCCCCGTCCTACTTTGACTGGCGTGGCGACCGCGGCGGCGCGTTCGCCGCGCACGGCTCGCAGAAAGTAGGTGGTGGACTCGACCGTGGTCCATCCGGCGTCGCCGGTGATGTTGAGTCCGGCGCAGACCGCACCCGCGAGATCGCTCAAGCTCATGATTGCGCCGCCGTGCAGTCCACCGCCGAGAGTGGACAGTTCGTGACGGTTGGCCAGTTCAGCGCGTACCCGGGAGGCTGTGAGCACGGGGAACTCGATGCCGAGTGTCGCGGCGAACGGGGCGAGCTTGTAGATCGAGTCCTGGGTCAGTTCCACGTGCGACCCCTTCGTCGGGTGGTCTTTTTGGGCGCCGCCAAAGAAAGGGTAATGATGCCGGCCTTGAGGGTGGACTTCGCGCAACATCCAGAGTCGCGCCGCGATTGGCTCTCGTCTTCACAGCCAGCGGCCGTTCTGGCTTCCCGTCAGCTGCAAGGCGGCCCTGCCTGCTAGCGAGAATGCCGCGGTTCAGGTGCGGTAGACGAGTTGCTCGTCCAGCAGCAGGGTGGGCTCGGTGATCAGCGCCCGGGCGGCCACCGTCACGGCGCGACGCGAACCACCTGCAGCTTGACCACATCGTTCACGTAACGGCTGCCTTTGACCTCACCGACAACGACCAGCCGAGGCCGGGCCAACGCCGCGTTGTCCTGGGTGAGCGCCAGTAGGACCTGGCGATTGCCAGCCTCGGGCGCCAGCTCGCCGTACGACAGCAGGGCCGAGTACCCCGTCCGCCGGGGGATTGCCGGAAACAGGCGGGACGTTGCCCATTCCCCTCATAACCCAGAGGTCGCAGGTTCGAATCCTGCCCCCGCTACTACAACGGCCCGTCGGGATCCAGCCCCCGGCGGGGGACTGATGGATCGACCCTCGCCGAGTCATTGAAGGACTTGCGCGCCTTTATCCGCAGGACCGCGCTTGAAATGACTGCGAACAGCAAATAAAACGCGATCGACACGTCGTACCCATGACGTGTCCACCGGTAGCTGCGATCTGACATCAAGCGCGCACACGTCGCCGAAAACTTCGGATCGTCGGCCTCGAGCTGCCGTTCAATCCGCATTAACGTTATTAGCTCTTCTTCGCCGAGCACGACGACCTCCATACTTGTTAGTCCAGGGTCCAAGGTCCCGCCACACGCACGGCCAGTTGACTCGCCGAGGACTGACCTTCGGCCGGGTACCAAGAGCCCGCCTCCGGCCGAGACGATCAGCCCGGCGTTTTGCCGGCGAGGACCCGCAGCAGGGCCGGCACAGCCCGCCCGACGCCGGCGGGCGCCGCGGCGGCGGGGGACACTCCCGGCGCGTCCTTCGGGGTGCGGACCCGCAGCGCGCCGGGGACCGAGCGGAACCGCAGCGGTGGGGGCAGCCGCAGGGCCTCGCCATCGACCCCGACGTCGATCAACGGCGCCGACGAGTCCACGACGAACTCTGGGGTGGCCCATGCCTGGTAGCCGCGGAACCCCTGGATCCGGCCGGTGGCCTCGGCGGAGATCAAGGTGGGCACGTCCCTGGCCCGGTCGACGGTCACCGTGACGATGCCGAGTACGCCCTGGTCGATCCGGGCGCGGGTGCCGAAGCCGGTCATGGTTTCGAGCCGGTAGACGTCGTTGGAGACCAGCAGCATGTCGGCCGAGGTTTGGCTCTGGCCGTCGGGGCGGTCGAAACGCAGCTCAAACCGCACCGCGTCGGGTCCGAGCAGGTCGGGCAGCATCTGCACCGTCGTGGCGAGCTTGGCGTCCCGGTAGGCCTCGGACTGCACGACGGTGGCGTAGACGCCGAGCGAGGCGTTGTTGACGAAGACCCGGTCGCCGATCAGAGCCAGGTCGATGCGCCGTTCGACCGCGTCACCGTAGGCGTCCAGGGCGGCAGCGACGTTGTCGCGGTCGAGCCCGAGGTCGAGCGCGAAGTGGTTGCGGGTGCCCGCGGGCACGCACACGAAAGCAACATCGTGGCTCCGCGCGACGTCGGCGACGAGTGCCTGCGACCCGTCGCCGCCGGCCATCCCGATGACATCGGCGCCCCGGGCGACCGCCTCCTCGGCGAGGGCGCGCAGGTCGTCGCCCCGACGGAGAAGTACCGGCGTGACCCCGCGGCACCTGGCCTGCTCCTCCAGGTCGAACCGGCCCACCTTCCCGCCCCCTGACCAGGGGTTCATGATCAGCACGCCATGACCCGCCGGACCGACGGCTCGGTAGCTGATCGGCGCCGCGAGGTCGTGCCCGAGGGCCACCCGCGCCGCCGCGGCCGAGACCAGCACCAGCACGACCACCAGGATGATCCGCAGGATCGAGTTGAGGTCGAGCAGCAGCACCGTGCCGAGTAGCGCCACGGCGGCGACGACCGCGGCGATCACCCGGTGTGCCCCACGGTGCACGAGCGCCGTCCATGCGGCAACCACGGCGATCGTCAGGGCGACCAGCGCAAGCACCAGCAGCAGCAGGTTTCGGAAGACGCCGGCGGCGACCACGGCCACAGCGGCGAACAGCGCGAGGAGCGCGCCGGCGGCCGCCAGCCGCCGGGTCAGCGACGGCTGACATTCGCTCGGTCGCGACGTTTCAGAGGTTTCGGTGTCCATTTCCTACCGCCCTCCCGGGGGATCGCGGCCCGGGGCGACGACCACCCTCCGCCGGTGGGGTGAGCTAGTCCTCACCCGGGTCGGATGAGCCGAGAGTGGGGCAGCGCAATCACCCCGTGTGGGCGATGCTCCGGGGTGCGGGGTGCGCGACGGTCACCCGGTCAGGCAATCACGGGCTGGGCTGGCCCTGATCCACACCAGCCCCCGTTGCGCGACCCGCGTGCGCCAACCGCGGGCCCTTCAGCGAGCCCCTGCCCGGGAAGAGATGTCGGAAAGGTGATCGGGCATGACAGGTGTGCGCTACGAGTTCCGGGTTGCCGGACGCCTGTCGGAGCGGGCGCGCAATGCGTTTCTGGGCATGGAGGTTCACGCGGTCCCGTCGGAGACGATCATCTACGGCAAGATCGCTGACGAGGAGCAGCTGGGCGAGCTGATGGCGCTGTGCCGCTCGCTGGGTCTCGAGCTGGTGTCCTTCCAGCGGTTGCCCGACTGAGCTCGTCCCTCCCGGCGCGTCATGGGGCCGCTCTATCACCCCC
>DATHIT010000643.1:0-11466 GCA_035489915.1 Pseudonocardia sp.
TGCTCGTAGCGCACCCCGTCGGCGGTGCTCAGGTCGTAGAACTTCGGCCGACGGACCGGCTCGACCTCCAGCCCGGTGTCGGTGCCCTCGTAGAGGATCCGGCGGCCGCGCAGGGTGTACGGGCTGGTGGAGACGATGGGCAGCGCCGCGCTCCGGCCCCTGAGGACCAGGTGGCCGTCGTCGGTGGGACCGGCTCCGGCGCGGCGCTGAACCGGAGCGTCGGCGTCACTGCCCTCGCCGGATTCCAGCCGGACCCCGCGCACCGCGAGGTCGACTCGATCAGCGAGTTCGGTCATCAGAACATGTAGGTGGAGTTGATGATCGCGCCCTTGCGGGCGTAGTGGATCAGCGCGTCCTGCACGTCCAACGGGTGGGTGGGGATGACGCCGTCCATCAGGTCTTCTTCACGGGCACCGTGCAGGGACAGCCCGAACCGGCAGCAGTACGCCTTGCCGCCCTCGGCGATGAACGTGGCCAGCTGGTTGTTGATGTTGTGCTCGCCGGGGAACGCGGAGGTGCCGGTGGTCGGGAAGCCGCGGGTGGCCAGACAGTTCAGCGAACCGGGACCGTAGAAGTAGAGGGCCGACTCGAAGCCCTTCCGCAACGCCCTGGTCGCCTGCAGAATGGCCACGAAGCTCACGCTCGACTCGTGCGCGATGCCGTGCACCAGGGTGAAGTACACCTCGCCGGGCTCAGCCTGGTAGTCCGGGAACACCTTGGTGCCACCATAGATCGAGGACCCCTCGGGCAACGACGGGTGCGGGATCTCGGTGAGGCTCTTCTGCTCGACGTCGCTCAGGGCGGTCGTGCTGGTCATGTCGAAACTCCTCGGCTGGGGTAGCAGGAATGACTGGGCTAGCGCGATTGGCTGGATAGCGACGATGTGCGCCCACCAAGCAGACCGCTCAGCTGTGTCCGCCGGATGTCATCCGGAACAAACGGGAGTTACAGCGACGCGCGTACGCGCGCCATTTCGGAAACATGTCGTTCACCGATCCGAGCCGAGCCCGCCGGAGCGGGCCGCCGGAGTGCGGCCCCCGCGCCGTCGTCACGGCACAGCCTCCAGACATAGCTCGGCCAGGAACTCATGGTCAACACAACGTGGTTCGGGTTTGATCTCTAAAAGACCCGAACCACGTTGAGTTGACCAAGGACTGAACCAGACCGGCCGTGAAGCCCCAGATCACCAGATGCGAGCCGACCTGCCCGCGACCGAGCCAGATCGCCGTCGGAACGCCGCCGGGTGGCACCTGTCGCGGGAATAGGACGCGACAAGTGCCACCGGTCGTGTCTTCTTCCCGCGACTAGTGCGTCGAGTTGCCGGGTGGCGGCTAGCCGCCGTGGTGCGGGGGGCGGTTCTCGGTGTACCAGCGCTCGTCGGCGCCGCTCGACGGGTCGCGGTCCGGCCGGTCGTCGCTGGTCGCCTCCGGCAGCACGTCCCCGAACACCTCGGCCAACCGACGACGCCGGGCGGCGACCGCAGCGGGGTCGGCCCCCGCGGGATCCGGCTCCACGCCGGGATCCGGCTCGGCATCAAGATCCGACTCGGGCTGCTCGGACCCCGGGCGTTCCGGCTCGGCCTCCGGGCGTTCGCCGGCCTCAGGCGAGTCGCCGGCCACGGGCTCAGGCCTCGTCGAGCCCGGAGAGCTCCTCGATCACGTGCGGGGCCAGCGGGGTGAGGGTGGCCATGCCGTCCCGGATCGCGGCCCTGGACGGGGCCAGGTTGACCACCAGGGTGCTGCCCGACACGCCGACCAGGCCTCGGGACAGCCCGGCGTCGATCGCTCCGGCGGCCAGCCCGGACGCCCTGATGGCCTCGGCGATGCCCGGGATCGGGCGGTCCAGTACGCCGGCGGTGGCGTCCGAGGTGACGTCCCGGGGGGAGACTCCGGTGCCGCCCACGGTGACCACCAGGTCCACTCCGCCGATCACCGCGGTGTTCAGCGCGTTACGGATGGCGACCGCCTCGCCGGGCACCGTGACCACCGCGTCCACCACGAATCCGCCCTCCTCGAGCAGCTCGGTGACCAGCGGCCCAGAGGTGTCCTCATGCTCGCCGCCGTGCGACGCCCGGTCGTCCACGATTACGACCAGCGCGCGCCCGATCCGGGGTGGTGCCATCTCCATGCCGCATACCGTAGTCGGTGCGCTTTGCTGACCACGGCACCACGTCATGATCGCCAGCGCGCACCCAGGAGCGCCCTGAAGAATGCATGCTCTGCTACGCGGCGCCCAGCCGGCGCCTCGCGGCGTTGTCGTCGCGCCGATACAACCCCGGTATCGGCCACTCCCTTCACACGACCCGATGCGATGCACTGGATCACCGCTCGCGACGAGCGCCAGGTCGCCGCCACCCGTGGCGACACAGACCGGCCGCGGCCGGTGCAGAGCCTGCGGGGTCTGCGCGGGCGACACTGGATCTGCGCGAGCCCTGCGCGAGTCGCACCGCGTCTGCGCGAGTCGCACGGGGTCACGTTCCGGGGGGGCCACAACCTGCCTCGCGTGTAGTTGGGCAACAGGAGGCCGGGTCCACCGCGCGAAACCCTGCGCGGTGTGCAGCTCGGTAACCGGAGGCCGGTGCGCGCGGACGCCGGTGCGGTGCGGGCCGGTGCGTGCGTCCCGGGCCGGGCCGGGCCGGGCCGGGCTGGTCAGGGGCGGGAGGCCAGCTTTGCGCGGCGGGCGAGTACCGCTACGGCGGCGGCCGCCATCACAGGGACCGCAACGCACACCGCCATGCCGACCCGACGCCCCACCTGCGTGGTGATCCACCCCGATCAGCGGAGCGCCGAGCGGGGTGCCGCCGGCGAACGCGAGCATGTAGAGCCCCACCACCCGCCCGCGCATCGCCGGGGCCACCCACAGCTGACCTCGTTGACGAACACCTGGCGGGTGGGGTTGTCCACCACGAACACCAGGCCGGCGGCCACGTGGCCGGCGCGCACCTCGCCGGTCAAGGTCAACACGGCGAGCGCCGTGGTGAGCGCGGAGTTGGTGGCCCCGGTCGTCAGCAGGACGGCATCATTGCTGGACCCTCCTAGGGGTCAGCGTCCCCTGGGCCCGGAGGTGGCCGTCTCGGCCAGCGGCAAGTGGACCTCGAACCGGCATCCGGGGCCGTAGTTGGACGCCTCGATCCGTCCGTCGTGTGCTTCGACCAGGCCGCGCGCGATGGCCAGCCCGAGCCCGGCTCCGGAGTCCGGACTGTCCTCCGCCGGCCCGTGCGGAGTGCGCGCCACGCTGCCCCGGAACGCCACGTCGAACACCCGGTCCAGGTCGGGCTGCGGGATGCCGCCGCAGCCGTCCTGGACCCGCAGCCAGGCCTGGCCATCGTCGCTGCCGGCGGCGAGCACCACGGTGCCGTCCGGCGGGGTGTGCCGGACCGCGTTGGACACCAGGTTGCGCACCACCCTGGCCAGTTCCGGGTCGCTGCCCCACACCACCGGCCAGCTGGTGTCCGGATCGGCGACCAGATGGACTCCCTTACCCGCCGCCCTGGCCGACTCGGCGGCCACCGCCTCGGAGACCACTTCGCCCAGCGACACCGCCGCCAGCGACAGCCGGAGCGCACCCGAGGTGATCCGGGAGAGCTGGAACAGGTCGTCCACCATGGCGGCCAGCCGCTCGGTCTCCTTGCCGATCCGGCGGGCGTACTCGCCGGTCTCCGCCGGATCGCTGACCACGCCGTCGGCCAGCGCCTCGGACATCGCCCGGATCCCGGCCAGCGGGGTGCGCAGGTCGTGACTGATCCAGGTGACCAGTTCGCGGCGGGCCGACTCGGCGGCCCGTTCCCGCTCCCGCGCCTCGCGCTCCCAGACGCTGTCCCTGGCCAGCCCCCGGCCCAGCAGCAGCCCGGCGGGCACCGAGACGGCGGCCACCACCAGGCACACCGCCGTGGTCGCCCGCAGCTGCTGGTCGAGCATGAACCCGGCCACCCCGAACACCCCGACCAGCGCGGCGATCACCGGGATGAGCACCAGCACGGTGACCGCCGCCATGATCGAGTAGCGGCGCATGAAGCTCAGCAGCAGTGCGCCGGCCGCCGCCACCGGCAGGGTGAACATCAGCGCCGGCCACCACACCGCGCCCAGCTCGGCCATCATCCGCCGTCACTCCCGGTTCTCGAGGCGAACTTCGGTCTGCCCGGAAACGTCAGAGTCGCCGCTGTCCAGGTCGTAGCGGTAGCCGACCCCCCACACCGTGCTGATCCGCCGGGGGTTGGTCGGGTCCACCTCCACCTTCTCCCGCAGCCGGCGCACGTGCACGGTGACCGTGGACTGGTCCCCGAAGCTCCAGCCCCAGACCCGGTCCAGCAGCTCAGGTCGCCCGAACGCCTGCCCGGGGTGTCGGATCAGGAAGGCCAGCAGGTCGAACTCGCGCACGGTGAGGGCCAGGTCCCGGCCGGCCAGTACAGCCCGGCGGGCGTTCACATCCACCACCATGTCGCCATCCACCACGGTGGGCGCCGCGCCCGGGTTGGCGCCCACTGCCCCGGCCACGTCCCGGGAGCGGCGCAGCACCGAGCCGACCCGCAGTACCAGCTCTCTGGGGCTGAACGGCTTGGTCACGTAGTCGTCCGCGCCGAGCTCCAGGCCGACCACCCGGTCCTCCTCCTCGCCCAGCGCGGTCAACATGATCACCGGAACCGGGGAGTGGGCGCGCAGCTCGGCGCAGATTTCCAGGCCGGACCGTCCGGGCAGCATCAGGTCCAGCACCACCAGGTCGGGCATCCGGGCGGCGGCGAGCCGCAGTCCCTGCTCGCCGTCCTGGGCCTGTGACACCTGGTAGCCGGCCCTGGCCAGGTAGCGACCGACCACGTCGCGCACCGTCGGGTCGTCGTCGATCACCAGGACATGCCCGGCGACTGTGTTCATCGGTGCATCCTCCTCGACCCGGACACCTCGGTCACCACCTCGGTCACCACCTCGGTCACCACGGCGGCACCAGCAGGTGATTGACCGCCAGCGCCACCGCCGCCTGAGCCAGCAGCCAGCAACTCGCCCGCCGACCGGGGAGCAGGGCCGCCGCGGCCACCAGCCAGAACGCCCAGGGCAGCCAGATCCGCTCCACCTCGCCTCGGCTGAGCCCGGACACGTCGGCCAGCAGCACCGCGGTCAGCGCGGCGCCGCCGAGCAACACCAGCGCGAGCAGGCCGCGATCCCGGAACCCGGTCGGCCCCGACGGGGCCGACCCAGCTGCGGTCGGCACGGAGGCGGCCAGCCGGCGCAACCCGGCCACGGTCGCCGGTCCCACGGCGATCGCGAGCGCGGCCGGCGCGGCCCACACCCAATAACCGTAGGGCCGCTCGGTGCCGAGCTGGAGCGGCTGGCCATACAAGATCTTGGTGAGCTGATAGCCGGTCGGCCACCAGAAACCGGCCGCGGTGAACGCCCCGGCGACCGCCCCGGCCGCGCCGGCGGCCACCGCGATCGGCGCGATCCTCCGGGTCAGCGCCAGCACCGCCAGCGGGAACAGCCCGCCCAACACCAGCCCGTAGGACAGGTACAGGCAGCCGCCGAGCAGCAGCCCGCCGGCCAGTGACCAGCCCACCCAGCGCTGACCGTCCCGCCGGCCGGCCGCGCCCAACGCGAGCAGCGCCACGCCCCAGGCCAGCACCCCGGCGAACAGGCCGTCGGCGGACACCCCCACCCACACCGCCGCCGGCGCGAGCACCAGAAACGGCAACCCCGCGCGGGCCAGTCCCGCGCCGCCCAACGCGCGCAGCGTGACCGCGACCGCCACCGGGGTGGACGCGCCCACCAGGATGCACAGCACACCGGCCGGGCCTCCGCCGCCGAGCCCGATCCGGTCCAGGCCGACAAACACCAGCAGCGCGCCGGGCGGGTGCGCCGCGACGTGGGTGGTGAACGAGTGCGGTCCGAACGCCAGGATCCGGGTGGTGAAGGTGTGCAGCAGCACGCCGATATCGGTCACCCCGGGCACCTCGTGCAGGTACTCGGTGGGCACCGTGAGCCGGCCCGCGATGCCGGTCCGCCAGCCGTCCACCAGCGCGAGGAACGTCGTCCACGCCACCGAGGCCAGGTAGCCGGCGGCCAGTAGCGGGCGCCAGGCCAGCCGGGCGGCCAGCTCCGGTCCGCGCAACGCCACCAGCACCGCGAGCACCAGCGCGGGCAGCGAGCCGGGGCCGACGTGCGGGCCGAAGCCGGCGTAGAGGGGTGGGGTGGGCGCGTACACCTTGGTGCCGTGGCCGGTCAGCCAACTTCCCACCGCCCAGGCGGACACCACGAGCGCACCGGCCGCGCCGGCAGCGATCAGGTCGGCACGGTCGGCGGCGCGGTCGGCGGCCCGCTGGATTGGCCGGCCCATTTCCCGGACCGGCGGCGACTGGGTCACCCCGGCACGCTACGGCGTGATCGTCAGCCCGGGCCGCCTCGCGGGCGCCGCCGTCATCAGTCCGTAAGCAGCGGAGCACGCCGGGACACCGCCTCCGCTCCATAGTCTGCGTTCATGATCCGGTTTACCACCAGCGACGAGACGGACTGGCCCGGCGCCGCGCGGCGCCAGGCCGAGCGCCAGCAACCGCCGGCCGCGCTGCTCGTGCTGGCCAAGGCCCCGGTGGCCGGCCGGGCGAAGACGCGGCTGTCGCCGCCGGCCACCCCTCGGGACGCCGCCCGGATCGCCGCCGCCGCCCTGCTGGACACCTTGGACGCGGTGTGCGCGGTGCCGTCGGTGATCCCGTTGGTGGCCTGGGCCGGTGAGCTGGCCGCCGCCGAGCGCCGCACCGAGCTGGATCACGCGCTGCGCCGGGTGATCCGGTTCGATCAGCGCAAGGGCAGCCTGGGCGAACGGATCGTGGCGGCGCACGCTCGGGTCGGCGAGCTGGTCCCCGGCGCGCCGGTGCTGCAGATCGGCATGGACACCCCGCAGCTCGGGCCCGCCGACCTGGCCGGGGCGCTGGCGTTGCTGATCGCGCCGGGCGGCCCGGACGCGGTGCTGGGTCCAGCCGTGGACGGCGGCTGGTGGGCTCTCGGGGTGCGAGATCCCCGGGCGGCCGAGGCGATCGGGTCGGTGCCGACGTCCCGCGCGGACACCGGCGCGGCGACGCTGCGGGCGCTGCGGTCCGCCGGGTTGACCGTGCAGGTGCTGCCCCAGCTGCGCGATGTGGACACCGCCGAGGATGCGTTGCTGGTGGCCGCAGCCGGCGCCGGCCGTCGGTTCACCGCCGAGGTCGCCGCCCGGCTCGGCGGGCCGGTCGGGGCGCACCGGTGAGCCCCGGCCCGTTCGACGTGGGGCTGGCCGGGCGACGGTGCCGCCTGGACCGGGCCGGCGCACGCCCCAACGCCCTCCGGGTGCGGCGCTGGCGGGCCGCCGCCGGGCGCTCGGACACCTGGCTGCTGGACAGCTGCCAAGGGCCCACCGTGGACCTGGGCTGCGGGCCTGGCCGGCTGGTCGCCGCACTGATCGAGCGCGGCGTGCCGGCCCTCGGGGTGGACAGCTCCGCGCTGGCCGTGCGGCTGTGCGCCCGGCGTGGCGCGGTGGCGCTGCGCCGCAGTCTGTTCGACACGCTGCCTGGAGAGGGCCGCTGGCACCACGCCCTGCTGGCGGACGGCAATCTCGGCATCGGCGGTGACCCGGTTGCCCTGCTGCGTCGGGTGCACCGGCTGCTCAGCCCGCGCGGATCGTTGCTCGTGGAACTGGCCGGGGAGCCGGGCCTCTGGCGTGGCCCGGCTCGGGTGCTCGTGCCGGGCGGGACGACCAGCGGCTGGTTCCCGTGGGCCACGGTCGGGCCGGACGCGATCGCCGGGGTGGCCGGCGCCGCCGGGCTGCGGCTGTGCCGGGTGCGCGCCGGCCGGCGGGTGTTCGCGGAGCTGCGACGGGACCGCTGACCAGCGGAAACGGAATTTGGCCCGGAAATTAAGGAGCCGCGCCGGCGTGGGGAGGGGGGACCTACGCCGGCGCGGCGTCTTTGTGTCCTGCCCGCCAGAGACGGACCAGGACGGGCTGGATACCCCCTACGGTACCCGCAAATGGCCGATTCGGCTCCATGAAATTGAGGCTGTTTTCGAATGGTGACCTCATGCAGCTCAGGGCTGCCGTGCGGCCACCGCAATCACAGGGCTTTCATCTGCCGGCCACCACCGGTGCCGCACCCAGCACGGCCTGGACCACCCGTCCGTCGCTCAGGCCGAGCGCCACGGTGTCTCCCGGGGCGTGGCTGCGGACCGCCGCGACCAGTTCATCGCCGGTGGTGATGGCCCGCTCGTCGACCTTCACGATCACGTCGTTCACCTTCAGGCCCGCCTGACCGCCAGGGCCGGCCGGATCGACCTGGATCACCTTTGCGCCGACCACGCCGCTGACCGCCGCGGGACGGGACGCCGACTGCACCTGGACCTTGAGCACCGGCATGTTCGCCTGGCCGTTGCGCTCGATCTCCTCAGCGATCCGCTTGGCCTGGTTGATCGGGATGGCGAAGCCCAGCCCGACCGAGCCGGACTGCTCTCCGGCTATCCCGCCGACGCTGGCGATCGCGGTGTTGATCCCGATGACCCGGCCGGCGATGTCCACCAGCGGGCCGCCGGAGTTGCCCGGGTTGATCGGCGCGTCGGTCTGGATCGCGTCGAGCACCTCGCTCGGGCTGTTCGCCAGTGGACCGCTCGGCGGGTCGTCCGGTCCGACCGACACGGCCCGGTTCAGGGCGCTCACGATGCCGGTGGTCACGGTGCCGCCCAGACCCAGTGGCGAACCGATGGCCACCACCTGCTGCCCGACCCGCACCGCCTCGGAGTTGCCCAGGGTGATCGGGCTGAGCCCGGACACATTCCGCGCCTTGACCACGGCGATATCGGAGGTCGGGTCTCTGCCGATGATGTCAGCCGGCGCGGTCTTGCCGCCCTGGAAGAGCACCACGATCTGCCCGGCCCCGCCGACCGCCAGCTCGATCACGTGGTTATTCGTCAAGATCAGGCCGTCCGGGCTGAGCACCATCCCCGAACCCGCCCCGGCCTGCTGGGCCGAGCTCACCCGCAGCTGCACCACGGTGGGCAAGGTGCGCTGGGCGACCTGTTCCACGGCGGTAGGTGGCGTGGCGGTGGAGTCCGGGTCCGGCAGCGGGGCGTCGAGCACGCTGAGCCGACCGCCGTTGGACGCGATCTGGTAGCCGACGACGCCACCGAGCGCACCCCCGACCACCGCGGCGACCAGCACCAGCGCCATCCCGGCCAGGGCCCACTTGCGTCGGGACCCGGTCCGGGCGGGCGGCTCGGCCGGTTCGTTGAACAGGTTGGACCCGCCGGCACCCGGCGGTACCGGTCCCGGCGACGCCCCTTCGGGCGGCACGCCACCGACGGGCTGGCCGCCGGGCACACCGGCTCCCGGACCGGACGCGCCGGGGGCAGACCCCGGGTCACCGCCGGGCAGCTGCTGAGTCGGTTGGTACCCAGCCGGTGTGGTGGAGCCCGGGGCGCCCGGGATTGGCTGAGTCGGCGCCGTGTACCCAGCCTGCGGGCTCGGGTAAGGCTGGTATCCGGGCAGCGGAGGCGGGTAGGCCGGCTGCCCGGCTGGCGGGGTAGCGGTCTGGGTCTGCGGCGGGGCCCACGGCGATGGCGCCGGCCCGTCCGCCGGAGGCAGCGGCGACGACGCCTCTGGCCGAGGCGAGGGTTCGGGTGCGTCCGGCCGAGGCGAGGGCGACGGCGGATACGCCCGGACCGTGGATTCGTCGGTCGGCGCCGGCGTCAGCGCAGGCTCCGGGGACGCCGATATCTGTGCTGTCCCCCCGTCCGCGGCGGCGTCCGACCCGGCCGGGTCGCTCAAGTCGAACTCCCGACCGGTGCCGGCAGCGGCGCCGGACTCGCTCGAAGGGCCGGTGCTGTCCTCGCCGGGTCGGCCGGGGCCGGGGGATGCGGCGGCGGTGGGCTTATCGTGCTCGACCGCATCGTCGCGCTGCCCTGGCGTCTCGTCGTAGGCCATACCCTCACCGTGATTTGCGGAGCGGCTGAATCGGACGACCCAGCCGGCTGTTCACGCAGGAGATGCGCGGGAGCCGGACAAGCCCTCGTCACCGAGGGTAGGGCCCCAGCGGGCGCAGGTGTGCGCGGACCCGGCAAATGTCACCCAGCCAGCGCGCTACCTGCCACTCTGCTCACCCGGACTGCTCACCCGGACGTTCCGCCACGCTGGCCCATCCGGGGCCACGGTCCCGGACGGGACAGCTCATCGTCGTCGTCCGGCTCGTCGGTGAACTCCGCCGGCACGCCCGGCAGCCGCACCGCGAGCAGTGCCCCGCCGGCCACGCTTCGACCGGCTCTGGCCGCGCCACCGTGCCGCTCGGCGACCTGCTTGACGATCGCCAGGCCCAGACCCGAGCCGGGCCGACCCCGGTCCTCGGTGGCCCGGTAGAAGCGGTCGAACACCTTGTTGAGGTCTCCATCGGCGATACCGGGGCCGGCGTCGGCCACCTCGAGCATCGCCGTGCCGTCGCCCAACGGGTGCAGCCCGACCTGCACCACCCCGTCCGGCGGGCTCCACTTCACCGCGTTGTCCAGCAGGTTCAGCACGGCACGCTCGAGCGCGGTGGAGTCGCCGAGCAACGTCCAGGGCACCAGCCGGGTCTCGAACCGCACCTCACCGGCGCGGCGGCGGGCCCGCTGCAAGGCGCGCTCAACCACGTCCACCAGCTCCACCGGTTCGTGCACCGCCTGCGGCGCGTCCTCCCTCGCCAGTTCGACCAGGTCGCCGACCAGCGTGGTCAGCTCGTCGATCTGGCCCCGCACGTCGTCAAAGATCTCCTTGCGGTCCGCCTCGGGCAGCCGATGAGCGCCCGGCTCGCTGGCCGCGACCAGCAGCTCGATGTTGGTGCGCAGCGAGGTGAGCGGGGTGCGCAGCTCGTGTCCGGCGTCGGCCACCAGCCGGCGCTGCTGCTCCTGCGCGGCCGCCACCGCGCCGAGCATCAGGTTGAAGCTGTGGCTGAGCCGGGCCAGCTCGTCGCTGCCGCTGACCGGAATGGGACGCATGTCACCGGTGGAGGCCACCCGTTCGGTGGCCGCGGTGAGCCGCTGCACCGGGCGCAGGCCGGCCCCGGCCACGGTGGCACCGGCCAGCCCGGCCAGCACCACGCCCGCCCCGCCGACCAGGGCGAGCACCACGCCCAACCCGCCGAGGGTGTGCTTGATCTGATCCAGCGGCTGGGCCAGCACCAGGGCGAACCCGTTCGAGCCGGTGGGCACGGCGAGCACCCGCTCGTTCCACACGGTGCGCAGCGATTGGGGGTGCTCCCCGGTGGCCACGTCCAGCTCGGGCTGGCCGACCGGCGGCGGTGGCGAGTGCGCGATGGTGATCAACGTGCCCTGTGGGTTGACCAGCGCGACCCGTACGTCGGAGCCGTAGAGCGCGGCGGCCGGCAGGTTCGCCGGGTTGGCCAGCAGTCCGCTGTTCACCACGATGTCGGCGCGCTGGTGCAGCTGGTCGTCCAGGTCGGCGAACAGCGAGGCGCGGACCACCCAGAACGCCGAC
>DATHIT010000644.1:0-2724 GCA_035489915.1 Pseudonocardia sp.
CCAGCACCTCGACGAACGTGTCGGCCAGCTCGTTGCGCCAGACGAACGAGCTCCACAGCGGGTGTTCAACCGGTCGGAACCGGCCCACGAGCAGCCACTTCATCGCCGTCGTCACGCCGGCGGCCGTGACGCCGGCGGCGAGCAGCAGCGGGCCGGCGAGCAACGCGGCCACTCCGAACCCGGCCGCGGCCTGGATCGCCATCAGCAGTCCGACGACGAGCACGGCGAGCGCGACGGAGCACATCACCGGCACCACCCGGCACAGCTCGATCAGCCCGCGGGCGATCTTGAGCTGGCGCGGCGGGTTGAACGTGCGGCTCGTGTCGCCCCGCTCGACCGTCCTGCGCAGCGGCATCGGCGGCAGACCGAGCCACGACGAGCCCTTCTTCGCCTTGCGCGGTGTCGCGGACAGCACGCCGACGAGGCCGCGGTTGGGCACCGAGCGGCCCGGCGCGGTCATGCCGGAGTTGCCGAGAAACGCCTGCTTGCCGACGCGCGACGGCGCTACGTGCAGCCAGCCGCCGGAGAGTTCGTAGGTGCCGACCATGGTGTCGTCGGCGAGGAACGCGCCGTCCGCGACCGTGGTCATCTTCGGCAACGCGATCACGGTCGACGCCTCCACATCGCGGCCGACCTTCGCGCCGAGCAACCGCAGCCACGCGGCGGTGAACTGGCTGGCGTACAGCGGGAACAGGCTCGTGCGAGCCATGCCCATCAGCCGCTCGGTGGTCCAGACCTGCCAGCCGGCGCGGCTGTGCACCGGGTGGAAGCCCTCGGCCATGCCGATGCCGAGCAGGCGCACCCCGGCGACGACGAGCGCCGCGTACGCCAGCAGGTACGCCAGCGTCGCGGGGGCGACCATGAGCAGCGCCCGGCCCGTCGCGTCCGAGGGGGACGTCGTGGCGCCGCCGATGCTCGTTCCGCTGACGCTGCTCTCGGCGACCCCGGTGGCGACGATCACGAGCGCCGGCAGCGCGGCCGCCGCGGGCAGGAGTCCGAGCAGCATCGACGTGACGCCGTAGGCGAGCGTCCAGGTGCGCGAGCGCGGCGGCCGGGCCGACGGCCAGCGCACGCCACTCTTGCCGGTTCGCTCCGCCGGCGAGCCGGCCCAGCGCTGACCGGCCGGGACGGCGCCGCGCACCGTCGACCCCGCGGCGATCTCGGCGCCCTTGCCGATCCGCGTGCCCGGCAGCAGGGTGCTGCGCGAGCCGACGGTGGCCCCGGCGCCGATCCGGATCTTGCCGATGTGCACGACGTCGCCGTCAACCCAGTGGCCGGCGAGATCCACCTCCGGCTCCACGGCCGCGCCGCGCCCCAACTTGAGCATGCCCGTCACGGGAGGGGTGGAGTGCAGGTCGACGTCGTTGCCGATCTTCGCGCCGAGCGCGCGCGCGTAGCGGGTGGTCCAGGACGCGCTGGAGACGCCGGTCGCGCCGGACAGCTCCGCGAGGCGGGTGGCCGCCCACAGCCGCACGTGCACCGAGCCGCCGCGCGGATAGCTGCCGGGACGCACGCCGCGCAGCAGCAGCCGGGCGCCGCCCGCCGCGATCCCGACCCGGCCGGCCGGGCTGAACAGCACCAGCCAGGCCACCGCGAGCGACCACCACGGCGCTGCAGGCATCCACGGCGCGGGCGCCCAGGGGAGCACCCGGGGAAGTAAGAAGGCGGCGGTCGTCGAGATCGCGGCGGCGACGCTCGCCCAGCGCAGGCCGACCAGCACCAGGATCGGGGCCATCAGCAGCGCCTGCGCGAACGCCGCATGCCGGGGCGTCGGGGCGACGTCGCGCCGGCTGGTCGTGGTCGCGCTCAGCGTGTCCAGCTGGGCGGCGAGCGACCCCAGCTTCGGGTTCAGGTAGATGTCGTTGACCGACACCCGCGGGTGCCGGGTGCGGATCCGTGCCACCAGCTGCGCCGCGGTGAGGCTGCCGCCGCCGTGGCTGAAGAAGTCGGCCCCCGGGTCGGCCACCGACACGCCGATGATCTCCGCCCAGCCCTCGGCCAGCCAGCCCTCGGTGGGGGTCAGCAGGCCGGCCGCGACGGGGTCGACGCCGCTGGCCGCCGGCAGTGGCCACGGCAGTGCGTCCCGGTCGACCTTGCCGGACGTGCGCGTCGGCAGGTCGTCGATCACCGCGAGCAGCGGCACGAGCGCCCCGGGGAGCTGCTCGCGCAGGGCGAGCGACGCGGCTGTGATGTCCAAGGTGTCCAGCTCGCCCTCCGGCACCACGTACCCCACCAGCACCTGGTTACCGGCCCGGGTGCGGCGCACGGCCGCCGCCGCGCCGCGGACGCCGGGCAGCGTGAGCAGCGCGGCGTCGACCTCGCCCAGCTCGATGCGCCGCCCGCCCAGCTTGACCTGCTCGTCGGCGCGCCCGAGGAACAGCAGCCCGGCCTCGTCCGCGCGGACCACATCACCGCTGCGGTAGGCGCGCTCCCAGCCCAGCGAGGGCAGCGCGGCGAACTTCGCGGCGTCCTTCGCCGTGTCCAGATAACGGGCGAGGCCGACTCCGCCGATCACCAGCTCGCCGCTCTCGCCCATCGCGACCGGGTCGCCCGCGCTGTCCACGACGGCGAGTGCCCACCCGTCGAGCGGCAGTCCGATCCGGACCGGCCCCTCGCCGGTGAGCTGGGCGGCGCAGGCGACGACGGTGGCCTCGGTCGGCCCGTAGGTGTTCCATACCTCGCGGCCCTCGACGGCCACCCGCTCGGCCAGCTCGGGCGGGCACG
>DATHIT010000645.1:0-7068 GCA_035489915.1 Pseudonocardia sp.
CTCCTCCGGGTCCGGGCAGCTGAACAGGGCGTCCCGCTCCAGCCAGTCCCCGTCCGGGAGACGCCGTTGTTTGGCGGCCAGGAACGGCAGGACCGACGCCAGCGCGTAGACGCAGAACGGCCGCCCCTCCGGCAGGCTCAGTTGGGCGCTGTTCACCAGGTCGAAATAGTCGCCCACCCGCATCCCGCAGACCGACCGGCCCTCGATCCGATCCACGCTGACCCGCAGGTTGTACAGCTCGGTGACCGCGCCCGACTCAGGCTCCATCTGCTCCGCCTCCTCCTGGCGTGTGCGCCGGCGCCGGGACCGCGCCGGCCGTCGGCGGCAAACCCCCCACCTCGATCGCCGCCGCGCTGGGTCCACGGGTCACCAGGCTGACCGCCACCACGACCACCAGGTTGATCATCATGGCGAGCAGCCCGGGTTCCCACTCGGGCAGGTGAGCGGTCCAGAAGTGGGTGGCGAACGGGGCCAGCAGCGCGACGAACCCGGCGACGATGCCGGCCAGTACCCCGATCGCCGAGGTCCGCCGCCACAGGAACCCGAGGAACACACTCGGCGCCAGCATGCCGATCGCCGAGTAGGCGTAGAGCAGGATGTCCACCAGGGATTCGGTGTTGCCGATGGTCAGCCATACCGCGATGACCGCGAACCCCACCATGCCCAGCCGGGAGGCCCGCAGCGCGGCCCGGTCGGACAGCTCGCCCACGAACGGACCGAGCACGTTGCGGGCGAAGATCGAGCCCGAGGTGAGCAGCAGCGCCGCGCCGGGCGCCATGGCGAGCAGGAAGCCGGTGCCGGCGACCAGCCCGATGACCCAGGCCGGGTAGCGGTCCGAGACGAACTGCAGCAACGCGCCGTTGGCGTTGCCGTCCCTCGGCGTGGTCCCGGCCAGCAGCGCGGCGAAGCCGAGCAGGATGATGAAGAAGTAGGCCAGCGAGTACAGCGGCTGCCAGATCGCGTTGCGCCGGATCGCGGTGGCCGAGCGGGCCGCGTAGGAGATCTGGAACAGGTGCGGGAAGACCCAGTTGCCCAGCGCCACACTCAGCGCCGAGGTCATCAACCACACCGAAGTGGTCGGCGAGCTCGGGTCCAGCCCGGGGAACTTACCGATCCCCGGGTGCTCCTCCTCGACCAGCCGGAACACGTCCAGGAGCGAGGCGGCGCCCACCTTGCCGGCCACGGTCACCGACAGCAGCACCACGACGACGATCATCAGGACGTCCTTGACCGCCGCCGAGAAGGCCGCCGAGCGCAACCCGGCGAGCAGCACGAACCCCACCATCAGCACCGCGCCGACGATCACCGCGACTCCGGCCGACACCGCGTTGCCCATGGTCAGCTGCACGATCAGGCTCAGGCTGACCAGTTGGATCTGTACGTAGACCACCAGCGCGACGATGCCGACCAGGCCGGTCACCACGCCCAGCCACGGTGCGTCGAACCGGGCGGCGAAGAAGTCCGGCTGGGTGATCAGGCCGTGCGCCCGGCCGGCCCGCCAGATCTTCGGCATCAGCCAGTACCCGATGGCGTAGCTGAGCGAGACCGAGGTGAACGCCAGGTAGGCCGGCGCGCCGAGGGCGTAGGCGTAGCCGGAGATGCCAAGCACCGCGAAGGTGGTGTACACCTCGCCGGCGTTCATGAACCAGAACAACACCGCGCCGAACCGACGCCCGCCCACCGCCCAGTTGACCAGGCTCGGCCCGGTGCCGGCCCGGCGGCCGAAACCCACCGCGCCGGCCGTCGTGCCCAGCACGATGACCAGCGCCAACGCCAGGATCATCGGGGTTCCCCTGGGGTGTGCTCGCCGGCTTCCGCGCTGATGGTGCGGGCCAGGAACTCGGCCTCGTCCCGGTCCACCCCGGCGCGGCGGTCCAGCCGGAACACCAGCCCGATCACCAGCGTGGCGAACACGATCCCGAGCAGCTGCCAGAGCATCGGGAACGGGATGTGCAGCGGCGCGAGGCTGACCTCGTTCACCGCCGGCACCAGCGCGACCTGCCAGACGAACGGCAGCACCAGCAGCCAACGGTGGGACAGCGACCGGCGGGTGGGCGGCGAGGCGGCCATGGGCGGCTCCAGGCGTTGAGAGCAACACTCGCTATGGGAGATCTGTGCAGTGACACTGCACGAACCCGAGGAACGGTACGTCCGGCCGAACGCGTCGGTCAAGGGCCCCTGGAGCTGGTGTTCAGAGTGATTCGCCTGGCGTGAGCGCGCGATCGACCGTACATTGGGCGCCCAATGACGTGTGCAGTCCAACTGCATGGAGTGGACATGATTGGCGAGCAGTTGCGGCGGCTGCGCACCGGGCGGGGACTCAGCCTGCGCGCGCTGGCCGCCGAGGCGGGGGTGTCCGCGACCCTGCTGAGCCAGATCGAGCGCGGCGTGACCGAGCCCAGCTTGGCCACCCTGCGCCGGCTGGCCGGCGTGTTCGGCGCCTCGCTGGCCACCCTGTTCGAGGACCCGTCCGCCCCGGCGCTGTGGATCAGCCGGCCCGGTGAGCGCTCGATGCTGCACGGGCCGAGGGGCCAGATCGGCTACGAACGTCTCACCCCCGGCAATGGGCAGCTCGAGGTGCTGCGCGGGGTGCTGCACCCCGGCGAGGCAACCAGTGACCAGCCGTGGAGCCACGCGTCGCTGGAGTGCGTGTTCGTGGTGGCCGGCACGCTCACCGCCGAGGTGGACGGGGTGCGGCACGCGGTGGCCCGGGGCGAGGCGATCACCTTCGACTCCCGCCAGCCGCACCGGTACCTCAACGCCGCCGCCGAGAACGTCGAGTTCATCCTCTCGGTGAACCCGCCAATGCCCTGAGCCTCGCCGGCTCCGGGTTCGCCGGTGCGGCGGTGCGGTGGCTAGGCGCGGGGCAGCAGGTCGACGGTGGTCTCGGCGATGGCGCGCAGTGTCTCCGCGTCGGCGCCGGCCTTGCCCAGCGCCTCGATTCCGCGCAGGGTGGCCAGCAATGTCGCCGCCAACCGGCGCGGGTCGACTCCGGCGTCCAGGTCCCCATCCCGCTGCGCTGCGCCGATGCACTCGGTGAACAGTTCGGTCAGCCGGGCGAACGCGGCGCGTACCCGCTGGTCCACCGCCTCGTCCTGGCCGGCCAACTCGGCGGAGCCCTTGGCCAGGAAGCAGCCCCGGCGCTCCGCGTCCCGGATTGTCGACTCGGCCGCGTTCCGGATGTGCGCGACCAGCCGGGGGTAGGCCGGCCCGTCCCCGCCCAGGTCCGCCTCCACGGCGGCGACCGCGGCGGTGCAGTAGTCGTCGAACGTGCGGACGAACAGCGCGTGCTTGTCGCCGAACGCGCCGTACAGGCTGCCCTTCCCCAGGCCGGTGGCCGAGGTCAGCTCGCTCAGCGAGGTGCCCGCGTAGCCGTGCGCCCAGAACGCCTGCTGCGCGGCCGCGACAACGGTCGGCTCGTCGAACTCTCTGGGTCGGCCCATAACCCCAGGATACTGCATTCTTGACCGACTGGTCCGGATGCCACGGTGGGCGCCCCGATCAGCCGCCCGGCAGGTCGAGGCGCGAGACCAACCGTCGAGGCGCGAGCAGACATTAGCTCTCGGTAATCAGCTCCGCGACCTCGTCCCAGTCGACGCCCGGGTTCACGCCGCCGTCCAGCACCAGGCCCATCACGTCAGGCCCCCAGGCGGGCTTGAAGAACGGCTGGCCCATGGTGCACAGCGCGTCACGCTCCGGGCTGGGCGAGCGGAACGTCAGCACGCGGACCGGGCCGTCGGTCGCCGCGGCCCGGGCGTACGCCGGCGGCCAGCCCGACTCGATGGCGAGCAGATGGGCGAAGGTCCGCTTGCCGACCCGCCAGCGGATACCCACCCATGCCGGCTCCTCGTGGGCCTCGGGCAACCGCAGGCACACCGCCCGCACCGAGGCGACCAGCTCGGCCGGGAGATTCGCGGACTCGGCCACCCCGTCCCTCCCCCGTGTCGGCGTGCGCCGAGGCTACCCGCGGGGGCGGACAGTTTCCGGGCGTTTCGGACCGGTTTCAGTCCGGCGGCGCCGCGCCTGCCCGGAGCGGCCGGGGCGAGCGAGCAGCCAACGCGGTGATCCGCGCCCGGGAAGCCTCCGACACGGCGGGGTGCGCCATCCGCGAGCTGGCCTCACCCCATCCGAGCAGGTGCACGGCCAGCTTGATGCCCTGCACGGTGCCGCCCAGCGCGGCGAGCACCTCATCGGCCTCCGCCTGCGCCCGCCGCTGTGCATCCCGATCGCCCGCCGCCAGGGCATCGGCCAGCGCGACGAACGGTGCCGGGAAGGCCGAGGACAAGCCGGACACGATGCCCGCCCCGCCGCCGCGCACGACCTCGGCCAGGGTGGTGTCCGCGCCGGACCACAGCTGTGTCGGCGCCGGCAGCGCGGCGCGGTACTCGGCGAACCGGTCGGCCGCCGAGCCGGAGAGCTTCGCGCCGGCCAGCCCGGTGCCGGCGACCACCCGCGCGTAGTCGGCCGGTGCCACGTCCACCCCGCTGCGCTCCGGGAACAGGTAGCCGTAGACGGCCGCGCCGGGCACCGCCCCGGTGATCGCGGCGAAGTGGGCCAGCACCGCGTCGGTGTCCGCCGGCAGGTAGTAGGGGGTCAGCGCGGCCAGTCGGCGCGCGCCGAGGTCGACCGACGACCGGGCGAAGGCCACCGCGTCCCGGGTGCTCGCCGCGCCGACGTGCACCACCACCCGGTCCGGCCCGAACGTGGCCAGCGCCAGCTCGGCCAGCTGGTGCCGCTCGGCCCGGTGCAGCGCGGGGAACTCGCCGGTGGTGCCAGCCACGAACACCCCGTCCACCACCTCAGCCAGGTGCTCGAACAGCGCGGCGTTGGCCGAGACGTCCAGCTCGCCGCTCGCGGTGAACAGGCTCGGGGTGGCGGCGAGCACTTCGGCCCGGCGCGCGGGTATGTCAGTCATCGCTACTCCGCCGCGGTTCAGGAAGCCGGTGCCACGTCGGGGCGGCTGGTCAGCGCGGAGCGCATCCGGGCCAGTGAGCCGTCCAGGTGCTCGGCGAGCGCGGCCAGCGCCGGCTCCACCTCTCCGGCCTGGACCACCTCGGCGAGCGCGGCGTGGTCGTGAGCGATCGGTCGCAGGTCGCGGTCGGTGGCGTTGGTGACGTCCAGCATCGCGGCGAACAGCTCGCGGTGGGTGGCCCACGTCGCGGCCAGCCGGCGGTTCCCCCCGATCGCGTAGAAGCCGCTGTGGAAGTCCAGGTCGGCGGCGGCGAAGGCGGCCGAGTCCCCGGCGTCGGCGGCGGCCCACATGCGGTCGAGCGCCGTGTGCAGCACCGACCAGTCACCGCCGGGCAGCCGCGCCATGCTCTCCCGCACGGCCAGGCTCTCCAGCGCGCCGCGCAGCGCGTAGAGCTCGGCCAGGTCGGTATCGCTGAGGCCGCGCACATAAACGCCGCGCCTGCGGGTTTCCACCAGGCCCTCGAGCTCGAGTTGGCGCAGCGCGTCCCGCACCGGCCCCCGGCTCACCCCGAAGCGCTCGGCTATCCAGCCCTCCACGAGGTGGGTCCCGGCGGTGAGCTCGGCACGTACGATGAGCGCCCGCAGCTGCACCAGCAGCTGCTCGCCCAGCGGCGCCTGCCGGATCGGGCTGACGATCATCCGGCGCTCCCTCGGTCGCTTGTTCCAAAAACGGGCCGATGCCCGTGCCGAACGCACGCTACCGGCGCACTTCGTTAACCGTCAACGAATGACCGTTGACGGTCAACCTGACGCGGGTCATAGTTCCCCCATCGGCACTGACGTGCCGCGCCCGGTCCGGTCAGCACGCCGGATCGCCCCTGGAGAAGGGCGTGGTTATGGTCGCCACAGCGCCGAGGACGAACAGCGACCGCCGCTACGCCTGGAAGGTCACCACCTCGAGCTTCCTGGGCAACACGCTGGAGTACTACGACTTCCTGGTCTACGGCACCGCCGCCGCGGTCGTCTTCCCCAGGCTGTTCTTCCCCGAGGCCGGCGGGTTCGTCGGCACGCTCGCCGCGTTCGGCACGTTCGCGGTCGGTTTCCTGGCCCGCCCGCTGGGTGCGATGTTCTTCGGCAGCCGGGGCGACCGGCACGGGCGCAAGTCCACCCTGCTGATCACGTTGGCCGTGATGGGGCTGAGCACCGTCGCCATCGGGCTGCTGCCCGGGTACACCAGCATCGGGCTGTGGGCGCCGGTCCTGCTGGTGCTGCTGCGGCTGTTCCAGGGCTTCGCGGTGGGCGGCGAGTGGGGCGGCGCCATGATCATCGTGTTGGAATCGGCGCCACCGCGTCGGCGCGGCTTTTTCAGTGCCTGGCCGAATACCGGGGGTTTCTCCGCCCAGCTGCTGATCACCCTGGTCTTCGCCTACGTCTACACGCTGTCCGATGCGCAGCTCTACGCCTGGGGCTGGCGGGTGCCGTTCCTGCTGTCCGCGGTGCTCCTGGTGGTGACCGTCTGGATGCGGCGCAGCCTGCGGGAGAGCCCGGTGTTCCGGGATGTGGTGGCCGGCCCGGCGGCCGCTAGCGCGCCCGGCCCGGCCGGTCGGCGACGCGGGCCGGTCCGCGCCACGCTGCTCGAGGACTGGCCGAACCTGGTGCTGATCCTGGGCCTGCGGTTCGCCGAGGCGCTGCCCTACTTCCTGCTCACCGTGTTCGCCCTGTCCTACGCGAACAAGACGCTCGGGCTGGACAAGGCAGTGCTCAACACCGTGATCCTGATCGTCGCGGTGTTGGCCTTCCCGGCGCACGGGCTGTTCGCCACGATCTCGGACCGGATCGGGCGCCGGCCGGTGTACTTCTTCGGCGCCGCTGTGGTGTTCGTGACCGCGTTCCCGTTCTTCGGCCTGCTGCACAGCGGCTCGTTCGCGCTGATCCTGCTCGGCTACGTGCTGGTGCTCAACATGGGGCACAACGCGATCAACTCGATCCAACCCGCGTTCTTCGCCGAGCTGTTCCCGGCCGACCGCCGCTACACCGGAGCCGCCGTCGGCCGGGAGATCGCGTCCATCTTCGCCGGCGGGCTGACCCCGTTCGTGGCCACCGCGCTGGCCGGCCCGAACGGCACCCGCTGGCCCTGGGTGGCCGGCTACGTGATGG
>DATHIT010000646.1:0-6444 GCA_035489915.1 Pseudonocardia sp.
CCACCCGGTCCCGCCCCTACCGGGCCACGCCCCGCCCATACCGCAGCAGGCGCGTCCGGACGAGCGCGAGCCCGGTAGGCCTGCCGACGGAGCGCCCCCGCGGCGGCGGCATGCGGCGCCTCCCCGACAGCGCAACAGTCCGATCGGACCGCCGCCGGGGGAACCTGCTCCACCGCCGAAACCCGCTGCCGCGCCGCCGGCCGGGCCGCGGCCGAGTGCGGGAGAACCGGCTTCTGTACCGCCGCCGAGAGCGGCACACCGGCGGGAGGTTTCGAGATGAGCGGCAGACGATTGATCCACAAGCTGGTCGGGATCGTCGCGCTGGTGGTTGGCCTCGTGGTCGTCACGCCCTCGGGGCTGGCAGCCGCGGCCGAGCCGCAACAGGTCGCGGCGCGTTCGCCCTGGTCGCCCGCCCAAGGGCCCGGGCCCTCACCCGAGCCCGATCCGGGTTCCGGCTCTGGTTCCGCAACCGGTTCCGGGTCCAGTTCGCGAGCCGATTCCACCGACACCGGTTCAGACTCGGGATCGAACTCGGGCTCCAACTCAGGTACCGGTTCGGGCTCCAGCTCCGGATCTGACCCGCAATCCGAACCGAACCCGCAAACCCCGACCCAGCAACCGCAACCCCAGCCCCAGCCCCAGCAGGGCGCGACCGCGACCCCACCAGCGCCGGATCCGGCGGCTGAAGCGGCGGCCGAGGCGGCGGCGGAGGCAGCGGCCGAGGCTGAGGCGGCTCGGGCGGCCCAGGCTGAGGCGGCGCGGGCGGCCGAGGAGCTGGCCCGCGAACGGGCCGCCGCCGCGGCGGAGGCGGCGGCTGACCTGGCCGCGGCCCAGCAGCGAACCACCGAAGCGTGGTTGGGCCGGGGGCGTCCGCAAAAGATGATCGTCGTCCGGGATCTCAGCGTCGAGGTGGTGAACGGCGGCCGGCTGGCCTCGCAGGTGCCCCGGTCGCCCGGACCGCTGACGCTGGCGGGACTGGATCGGCTGGTGCCCAATGGGTGGTTGACCCTGGCCGACGGCACCGCCCGGCTCACCGCCGTGGTCAGCCTGACCCCGGGTACCACGCTCGACATCGGCGGTGTGCGGACCCTGCGCCTGGCCGGCGGGCCGACGCTGGCCGACGCGGCGTCGATCTACACCGGTAGCGGCCGGATCACCGGACGCGGCGTCACGGTGACCTCGGCGGACTCGGCCACGGACCAGCCGATGGCCCCCGGGGCCGGCCGGCCGTTCATCGTGGTCGCCGGCGGTGGCCGCCTGGACACCACGGACGTCACATTCAGCGACCTCGGCACTCCGGTGAACGACCCCGACAACCGCTCCGGCGTGCAGTTCAACCCGGGCAGCGACGGCTCCCTGGTGCGCACCTCGTTCCTGCGCAACACCGTCGGGCTGCGGCTGTCGGCATCCAAGGGCGTGAGCCTGGACGGTGTCCGGGTCGGCGAGTCGGTGTCCGACGGGCTGGTGCTGCAGGGCGACCTCGCCACGACAATGCGCGGAGTTGTCGCCGAGCGCAACGGCGGCAACGGCGTGCTGGTCAAGGGGGATACCTCGGGCCGCCCGATCACCGGCATCAGCACGTCCGGCAACGGTGCGTACGGGCTGGCGGTGGTCGGGCAGAACGCGCCGCGGATCACCGGGGTCACCACCGCCGGAGACAAGATCGGCGGCCTGCGGTTGAACCGCTCCAAGCAGGTGCTCGTCGCCGACTACACCGCGACCAACCAGCCGATCGGGGTGTTCACCCACGTCGGCAGCACCGGCCTGGTGCTCGAGCGGCTGCACATCTCCGGCGGCCGGCGTGGTGTGGTCGTCGAGAAGTCGACGGCCGGATTCGAGCTGAAGGACACCTCGATCGACGGCACCTCCGCCGTCGGCGTCTCGATCGGCGGGCACGACGTCAGGCTGGACCGGGTGCTGGTAGCCGGCGCCCGGACCGGCGTGCGGGTCGAGCGTGGCGCGGGCGCGGTCACCGTCAGCGGGCTCACCTTGTCCGGCGGGCAGAGTGGGTTCGTTGCCAACCCCGGCAGCGCGCGCGTGGTCCTCCGCGACTTCGTGGCCGGTGGCATCGGCGATGACGCCGTGCGGACCTACAGCCCGGACGCTCAGATCATCGGCGGTCGGATCACCAGCGCGACCACCGGGATCGTCACCGGGGCGGCCACCACCATCGCCGACACCGCGATCACTCAGGTCGACGTGGGCCTCAGCGCGCGCGCCGGGTCCGTGGCGTCCGCCGACCGACTCGACATCGCGGCGCTCACCGTCGGGGTCATCGCCGCGTCGGCCAGCCCGGTGCAACTGCGTGACTCCCGGGTGCACGCACTGCAGGCGCTGCGTGGCCAGGTGCAGTTGCTGGGCTTCAACGAGCTGAGCCTGCCGCCGCTCAATCTCCTCGGTGCTATCGGGGTGCCGCTCGTCATCCTGGCGGTGCTCCTTGAGGTGATGCACTCGCTGCGCCAGCGCCGGTTCGGCCGAGGCGGGGGCCGACGCCTCCCACCAGTCGTCGCCCGGGCAGGTGCATGATGTCCGTCCCTTCCCTTCGGCTCACCGCCCGGGCCGTGCTCGCGGTGCTGGCCTGTTGCCTGCTGGCCGGCGCGTGCTCGAAAGCCGAGGCGCCGTTCCAGCCCCGTGAGGTCGCGGCGGCCACGGTGACCGACCCGGCCCAGCCGTGCACCCGCGAGGGTCGGCCCGCCGACCCGCTCCAAACGGGGCAGCTCCAACCAGGGCATCGGCCCTCCCCGGTGCGCGCGGGATTCAACGCCGGGGTGATCACGGTCAGCGCCGGGCAGGACGTCACCCTCAAGGCGCTGAGTCGCGCGGTCAGCAATCCGGCCGCGTTGCGCGAGGTCGGACCGGGGGAGTGGCTGCTCGGTGCCGACCTGGTGGTCGCCAGGGGCGCGTCGGTGCGGATCGCCGCCCCGGAGGCCCGCTGGCTCAAGCTGCGCAGCGAGCCGGGGAAGTTCGTCTCGGTCAGAGCGCTCGGCGGCGCGCTGGACATCCAAGGCACCTGCGTCACCTCCTGGGACTCCGGTCAGAAACGGGCCGACACCGAGCAGGCCGACGGCCGCGGCTACCTGCTGGCCCGCGACGGCGGGCAGATGAACATCGATCATGCCGAGCTGCGTTACCTCGGCCACGGTGCCGCCGAGTCCTACGGGGTGTCCTGGCGCACCGCGGGCTCCGGCGGGTCGATCACGCACAGCGTGGTCTCAGACCTCTACTTCGGGCTCTACACCAACGCGGTCGACGGCCTGGTGGTGCGGGACAACGAGTTCTACAACAACGCGCTGTACGGCATCGACCCGCACACCGGCTCACGCAACCTGCGCATCGAACGCAACGTCGTGCACGACAACGGCAAACACGGCATCATCCTGGCCGAGGACTGCACCGACAGCGTCATCCGCGACAACGTCGTCTACCGCAACCGCCACCACGGGATCGTGCTCTACCAGGGGTCGGACCGGAACACCGTGGAGAACAACGACTCGTTCCTCAACGCCGCACAGGGGATCAACGTCAACGAGTCCTCGGAGAACGTCGTGCGGGCCAACCGGGTCTTCCAGAACACCGAGTCGGGAATCGGCGTCGGCCAGACCGCGCAGCGCAACGTGGTGGAGCTCAACCAGATCCGGGCCAACCAACAGGACGGCGTACGACTGGTCAGCGAGGCCGCGCAGAACCAGGTCCGGGGGAACGTGATCGGCGACAACGCTCGGTACGGGATCTACGTCGACGGCGACGGTGGGTTCGACGTGACCGGGAACCGGATCTTCGGCAGCCAGATCGGGGTCCTGCTCAAGGGCACCGACCAGCAGCCGAACGGCGACAACGAGATGGGATCCAACCGCGACGGGGACCTGAAGGTGCAGTGACACCCCCTCGGACCGGGCCGGTCACGTTGAGCTGTCTCCCTGGGATTGCGTGAGCCGCCGCACAGCGGCAACCGGTATCCGGTACGATTTTCCCACCGAGATAGCTGGCAGCTCGCCTTTGTATATCATCCGGTAGATCGTCATCTTGGACACGCGGACCAGTTCCGCGACCTCGGATACGGTCATTAATTCCGGCAGGCCACGCGTCAGCTCCTGGTCGTCCGGATCGGCACTGGATTCGTCGTTTCCCACGTTCATGTCCTCGTTCCGCGTCGCGCGGTTTCTTCTCCGCATTTCGGGGCGGCTATGCGCGCGGCGGGACTACCTTGCCAAACATCATGATGAGGAGTGCCCGGAAACTTGATAAGACACCTTTAAGGGAGGTCTAAGTTTCGGTGCGACCAGTGAACCCAGCGGACTTGGAGCCACCCCCGGCCGGCCGTGTGCCCTGGTCGGGGCTTTGGCATTACGATCGCGCCGTGACGCTGATCTACGGTTGCATGGGCCTGGGTGGCGACTGGTCCGATTCTCAGCTGACTCAGGACGACGTCGAGGCCGCCGAGCGTGCCGTCCAGGCAGCGTTGGAGATCGGCATCAGCTGGTTCGACCAGGCCGACATCTATCGTGCCGGCAAGTCAGAGGAAGCGCTCGGGAAGGTTCTTCAGCGCAACCCCGGGCTACGCGATCGCATCAGCATTCAGACGAAATGCGGGATCCGACTCGGGGAGCACGGCCTGGAAGTCTATTACGACCTGTCGAAGCGGGCGATTCTCGAGCGGGTCGAGGGGAGCCTGCGCCGATTGGGTACCGATCGGGTTGAGATTCTCCTGTTGCACAGGCCGGACCCACTGCTGGAACCAGAGGAGATCGCGGCCGCATTCGGCGAACTGAATGTGGCTGGCAAGGTTGGGTCGCTGGGAGTGTCGAATATGTCCGGGGCGCAGATGGCGTTCCTGCAGCGTGTCCTCGATACGCCGCTAGTGGTGAACCAGCTGGAGATGAGCTTGCTGAAGCGGGACTGGATCGAAAGCGGAGTGCTCGTCAATCATCCCGATTCGGTCTCGGTGGGTTTTCCGCACGGCACAATCGAGTACTGCCGCACTCACCAGGTCCGCTTACAGGCATGGGGCGCGCTTGCCCAGGGTATTTACAGTGGCGCCCCGGCTCGCGGGCATTCGCCGGCCGCCGAGGCCACCGCTGCGCTGGCGGCCTCGATGGCGCGGGAGAAGGGCACCACCGCCGAGGCGATCGTGCTCGGATGGCTCATGCGCCATCCCGCCGGTATCGAACCGGTCATCGGGTCGACGAACCCGGTCCGCATCCGCGCGTGTCAGGACGCCGAGGTGCAGGCTGCCGCGATGACCAATGTCGAGTGGTACGCGCTGTACCTCGCCGCCCGCGGCACGAAGGTGCCCTGACGACTGGACGCGTCGCCCTTAGTCGACGACGTCGTTCGGGGCAGAGTGCGCACAGACCTCGAGCTCCATGCCGTCCGGATCGCGGAAGAAGAGCGACCATTCGCCGCCGAGGCGCTGGATCTCGCCGATCTCCGCGCCGGCGGCCACCATCCGCTCGCGCAGCCCTTCGAGCGTGGCGCGCGAGTCGACAGCGATGCCGAAGTGATCGATCGGGCCTCGAGCGCCCATGGTGCCGCGCTGTCCTACGATCGAATCCTCAGCCACCTCGAAGACGTTGAGGGCGGCGCCCCCGCCGAGGTCGATGATGGCCATCCGTGGATGGTCGTCGGTCGCGGCCATCTCGAAGGTCACCTTGCCATCGAACGCTTCGAGATAGAACTGGGTCAGCCGATCAAGGTCGGCGGTGCACGTGGCTACATGGTTGAACCCGAGCGTGACAGGCATGGGCCGAGCATGGCAGCCAAGCCGAGGCGGCGGTAGCGTTTTAGTACCGCAACGGGTGCGTCCAGTGATCAGGTGCGAAGTCGCGACGCAGCGGTGATGTGCCGTGCGCGGGTGGTCCCTGTCGTTCTTTTCGATGTTGTGCTCCCGTGCCGCTCGCCGTTTTCTTATCTCGGCTTGGCGGCCTCTGTTCCAAGTCGGTCAGTTCTTGTCGGTGCGGACCTTTATTCTTGGGCTATGTTGGTTGAGCAGGTTCCTGATGGCTTGGAGGAGATTCCTCCGGGTCCAGAACTTGCCGCCATACTCGCCTCACTAGATATTTCCCGGGTCGCGGGTGGAGATTTGCCCATTGTGTTGCGGGCGCAAGCCCGGCAGCGTTCCCACAACGAAGCACAATTTCTGCGTGTCATCGCCGAAATGGGTCGGCGTGACCCTTTCGCCGGGCTGGACATGGTCGCCACTGTCGATGAGTCGGCTCGCTTTGCCGCCGACGAACTCCGCGTGGCGTTGGCCTGGACCCGGCGCGGCGCGGAAGCCACCCAGTGCTATGCCGACGAGCTGGTGTTCCATTTGCCCCTGGTGCACGCCGCGCTGTCCGCTGGGCGTATCGACCCGGCCAAGGCCCGGGTGTTCTGGCATCACCTACACCCTTTGGCAGCCCGCCACGTCGAGTCGATCTGCACGGATCTGCTGGTTCTCGCCGGCCG
>DATHIT010000647.1:0-3562 GCA_035489915.1 Pseudonocardia sp.
GCGCAGCCGTCGGTGATCGGGCGGGTCGTGGAACACCACGATGTCGCGCAGGGTGCGCTCGAGCAGGTCCACCTCGCCGAGGACCGGGTCGGGCAGCGGCCGCAAGATCGCGGAGACCCGGTCCGAGCTCAGCATCGGGTCGTACAGCGCGGCGCGCACGTCCGGGTAGCGGAACAGGTAACGGCCGCTGGGCGCGCCCGCGTCCGCCGCGCCCCGAATCTCCCGGTAGATCGAGTACGGGTCGTCCAGCCCGGCCGGTTCCAGCAGCCGCCGCACCACCTGGCCCACCGACCCATGCTCGCCCATGGTGCGACTCTCTGGCCAGACCATTACCAGGGCAAGCCCCGCGGTTCGCCGAGCGAACCCGGGAACCGGCCGCGGCCCGGCTTGGCCGGGCGCCTAGACCGAGACGGTGCGGACCCCGGGACCCAGCCACCCCGCGGACCCGGTGCACAGCGTCTGGGGCACTCCTGCCGCGGCGCCGGCGGCGTGGGCAGCCAGGGCCCGTACGACGGCCACTTCGCACACCGTCGGCACACTTCGCGAGTGCGTGCGGTCTGCGAAGTGTGCCCTGGATGTGCGAAGTCGGGGATTACGGCGGCACGGAGAACGGCGGCTGGGGGAACGGCGGCTGGGGGAACGGCGGCGGATTCGGCCGCGGCGGCCGGCGCGGGGGCAGCGGTCAGTGGGCCCAGCGCAGGACCAGCGGGTCGTGGCGGCGGGCGAGTTCCAACAGGCCGGCGCGGGTGCGCGGGGACACCGGGGCGAGCGGCGCCCTGGTGGCTTCCGAGGCGATGATGCCGCCCTCGGCGAGCAGGATCTTCTGCGCCCGCAAGCCGCACTGCCGGTTCTCGAAGTGGATCAGCGGCAGCAGCGTCTCCCAGCCGGCAACCGCGGCGTCCCGGTTACCGGCGAGATAGCCGCGCACGATCCGGCCGAGCTCGCCGGGGACCATCGAGCTGCACATGGTGCCCACCGCGCCGGCGTCCAGGTCCGGGATCAGGGTGACCGACTCCTCGCCGTCGAACGGGCCAGGCAGCCGGTCGCCGAGCGCACCGACCAGCGCCGCCAACTTGTCCGCCGCGAACGGCACCTCGATCTTGGCGTAGCGCACCGAGGACACCTTGGTGACCAGGTCCACCAGCAACGCGGCGGGCAGCGGGGTGGTGGACATCGGCGCGTCCTGCACCATGATCGGTATGTCGATCGCGTCGGCCACCACGGCGAAGAACCCGACCACGTCCGGCCCGCTGACCGACAGGGTGGCCCCGAAGAACGGCGGCATCAGCATCACCACAGCGGCACCCATCCGCTGCGCGTCGCGGCTGCGCTGGACCGCGATCCGGGTGCTGAAGTGGCTGGTCGTGAGGATCACCGGCACCCGGCCGGCCACCTGCTCGAGCACGGTCGCGGCCACCTCGTCGCGCTCGGCGTCGGTCAGGGAGAACTGCTCGGAGTAGTTGGCCAGCGCGCACATCCCGTCGACCTCGGCGTCGACCAGGTAGTCGACCACCCTGCGCAGCCCGGGCAGGTCCAGCGCGCCGTCCTCGTGGAAGATCGTCGGCACCACCGGGACGACGCCGGTAAGTGGACTGGTCACAGCTTCTCCGTCTCCCCCTCGAGTCGACTCACGATGTTAGCCTCGGTGCCGATATGCCAAACGGTGATCGACATATCGAACACTTGCATCATCTGGAGTGCAGCAGATGCCCGGAACACAGCCGTCCCGCCTCATCCGGCTCCAACCCATCGACGACGTCGCGATAGCCGCCACCGATATCGCGGCCGGCAGTCAGGTCGACGCCGGTGACGGGCCGCTCACCGCCAGGGACGACATCGGCCGGGGGCACAAGATCGCGCTGCGTGATCTGCGGTCCGGGGTACCGGTGCTGCGCTACGGCCAGGTGATCGGGTTCGCCGGCCGGGACATCGCCGCCGGCGAGCACGTGCACCTGCACAACCTGGAGTACCGCGAGTTCCAGCGCGACTACGAGTTCGCCGTCGACGCCCGGGTCGAGGAGTTGATCGCGGCGTCCGAGCGGGCCACCTTCGACGGCTACCTGCGCTCCGACGGCAAGGTCGGCACCCGCAACTACCTCGGCGTGCTGACCAGCGTGAACTGCTCGGCCACCGCCGCCAAGCAGATCGCCGCGCGGATGCGCTACTCCGGAGTGCTGGATGACTACGAGCACGTGGACGGCGTGGTGGCGCTGACCCACGGCACGGGGTGCGGGATGGCCCCGGACGGCGAGGGCATCGACGTGCTGCGCCGGGTGATGCGTGGCTACCTCACCCACCCCAACTTCGTCGGGTTCGTGGTACTCGGGCTGGGCTGCGAGGACAACCAGATCGCCGCATTGACCAAGGACGTGCCGATGCGCGCCGACGTCCCGGTGTTCGCCAGCACCATCCAGGAGATCGGCGGCACCAAGAAGACGGTCGCCACCGGCGTGGCCCAGCTCACCGAGATGCTGCCCATCGCCGACCAGGCCCGCCGCAGTCGCGTGTCCGCCAGCCACCTCATCCTGGGCACCAACTGCGGCGGCTCGGACTCCTACTCCGGGCTCACCGCCAACCCGGCGCTGGGCAACGCGGTGGACCGGCTGGTGCGCAACGGCGGCACCGGCATCGTCGGCGAGACCCCGGAGATCTACGGCACCGAGCACATGCTGGTGCGCCGCGCCGCCTCGGAGAAGGTCGGCCGCAAGCTGCTGGAGCGGATCGACTGGTGGCGGGAGTACACCAGCAAGAACGGCGGCTCGATGGACAACAACCCGTCGCCGGGCAACAAGGCCGGCGGGCTGACCACGATCCTGGAGAAGTCCCTCGGCGCGGTCGCCAAGGGCGGCACCACCACCCTCGCCGACGTCGTCGAGTACGCCGAGCCGGTCACCACGCCCGGCTTCGTGTTCATGGACACCCCGGGGTACGACCCGGTCTCGGTGACCGGGATCGTCGCCGGCGGGGCCAACGTGGTCTGCTTCACCACCGGGCGCGGCTCTGCGTTCGGCTGCGCCCCGGTGCCGAGCCTGAAGCTGGCCACCAACACCCCGCTGTACGAGCACATGTCCGACGACATGGACATCAACGCCGGCGGGATCGCGGACGGCACCACCACCGTGGAGGAGCTGGGCGAGCAGATCTTCCAACGGGTGCTCGCGGTGGCCTCCGGGGAGCCGACCAAGAGCGAGGAAATGGAGTACGGCGAGGAGGAGTTCGTGCCGTGGCACATCGGCACCGTGATGTAGCGTGCCTCGGCTGACCCCCGCCGTGTGGCGCCGGCACGGCGTACCCGGCGCGTCCCGACCCGTTCACGGCGCGCGGGGGTGTTGGCCGCGGCCGCGGCTCTCACCGAGCGGCACGCCAGTCGGCTCGCACCGAGCATGATCAAAGCCGACTGACGTACCGCTCGATGCGGCGCCTAGGAGGGTCCTGAGCAATGCCGCTCGTCGCGAGCGGTGATCCAGTTGGATGCATCGCAAGGCGGAGGAGTGGCCGATACCGCTGTTGTATCGGCCGCGACGACAACGCCGCGAGGCGCCGACTGGGCACCGCGCAGCAG
>DATHIT010000648.1:0-13790 GCA_035489915.1 Pseudonocardia sp.
CGAGGTGTTCCAGGAAGGCGGGCAGGCCGCCGGCGCCGCCGCCGAGGTGGAAGGTGCGGAACGGGCCGGCCACCGCCCAGCGCATGCCGATCGAGGAGGTGACGACCTCGTCCAGCTCCTGCTCGGTCACCACGCCCTCGCTGACCAGGTGGATCGCCTCGCGGAACAGTGCGGACTGCAGCCGGTTGGCCACGAACCCGGGGACCTCCTTGCGGAGCACCTGCGGGCGCTTGCCGACGGAGGTGTAGAAGGCGCGGGCGAGCTCGATGGTCTCGGCGGAGGTCTTCTCGCCGGGCGCGATCTCGACGAGCGGAACCAGGTGCGGCGGGTTGAACGGGTGGCCGACCAGCAGGCGCTCGGGCTGCCGGAGTGCGGTGGCGATATCGGTGGCCGGAATGGTGGAGGTGGAGGTGGCGAACAGGGCGTGGTCGGGGGCGCTGTCCTCGATGACGCCCCAGATCTGCTGCTTGAGCTCCAGCCGCTCCGGTCCGTTCTCCTGCACGACGTCGGCGTCCGCGACGGCGTCCTCGAGGTCGGTGACGAACCGCAGTCGTTGGGTCAGCTGCTGGGTCGGCAGGCCCAACGCGTCCAGTGCGGGAGTCAGTTCGGCCAGGGCCTTGTTGACCTTGGCTTCCACGTCGGGGTCCGGGTCGCTGACGGTGACGTCGAGCCCGTGGGCCAGGAAGAGCCCGGCCCAGGAGTAACCGATGGTGCCGGCGCCGACGATGGTGACGCGTCGGAACTGGTCGGGGGTGGTGTTGTTCTCGCTCACGAGTTCTCTTTCCGGTGCGCGCTTCGGATGTGGGTTGGGTGGTCGTGGACGGCCGTGGCCGGTCACACGAAGGCGCTGATTCCCGTGATCGCCTTGCCGACGATCAGGGTGTTCATCTGCCGGGTGCCCTCGAAGGAGTAGACGCCCTCGGCGTCGCCGAAGAGCTTGGCGATCTCGTAGTCCAGCACGATGCCGTTGCCGCCGAACAGCTCCCGGGCCCAGGCCACGGTCTCCCGCATCCGGGTGGTCGCGACCGCCTTGGCCAGCGCGGCCTGCTGCCCGGTGGCGCGGTCCTCGGCCACCAGCTGGTTGAGCCGAGCCACGATGCCGAAGACCGAGGTGACGTTGCCGAGCATGTTCGCCAGCAGGTCCTGGATCATCTGGTAGGAGGCGATCGGCTTGCCGAACTGCGTCCTGCTCAGCGCGTACTCGCGGGCCAGCTCGTAGGCCCGCATCGAGATGCCCAACGCCAGCCAGGCCACCCCGCCCCGGGTCTTCGCCAATACCTTGGCGGTGTCGCGCCAGCTGAGGATCCGCTGCAGCCGGTTGGCCTCGGGCACCCGCACCCCGTCGAGCACGATGTCGGCGTTCTGCACGGTGCGCAGCGCGATCTTGCCCTCGATCTTGGTCGTGGTCAGGCCAGGCGTGCCCTTCTCCACCACGAAGCCCTTGATCTGGTTGTCTGCCAGATCGCGGGCCCACACCACGATCACGTCGGCGAAGGTGGCGTTGCCGATCCAGCGCTTGGCCCCGTTGATCACCCAGCTGTCGCCGTCCCGGCGGGCGGTGGTGCGCATGCCCCCGGCCACGTCCGAGCCGCCCTCGGGCTCGGTCAGCGCAAAGGCGCCGATCTTGCGCATCTCCACCATGTCGGGGAACCACCGCCGGACCTGCTCCTCGTCGCCGCCGCCGTAGATGCTGCCCATCGACAGGCCGAGGTGGACCCCGGTGAACACGAACAGCGACGGGTCGACCCGGGCGAGCTCGATGCCGGCGAATCCGGGGAACAGCGGGCTGCGCTCCTTGCCGTCGCCGTACTCGGGGTAGAGGTAGCCGGCCAGACGCAGCTTGGCGAGCTTCTCCACCACCTCGAACGGGAACTGGGAGCTCTCCCACGCCGCACTCATCAGCGGCTTGACCTCCTTCTCGAGGTACTCCCGCAGCTGGGCGAGCTCCTCGCGTTCGGAGGCGCTGAGCATCTCGTAGAATCCGAAGAAATCGGGGTTGCTGTCGATGTGCGGGGCCATCAATTGCTCCATTCATTCGTTGCGAGAGTGGTGCCGGTTCATGGCGCAGCACAACTGTGCGTCGAGTCGGCCGGT
This sequence comes from Pseudonocardia sp., assembly GCA_035489915.1. Taxonomy (GTDB): domain Bacteria; phylum Actinomycetota; class Actinomycetes; order Mycobacteriales; family Pseudonocardiaceae; genus Pseudonocardia. The sequence goes on from DATHIT010000648.1 coordinate 2,095, forward strand.
CAGCCATCCCCGGTAGTACTCACGTCCGGTACTCACATCTGGCGGACCCTGGGTGCCGGCACCGACATCATCAGTTCGATGCGCCGGTCCAGCAGCCGGTCGACATCGCGCCGCACCGCCGCGATGCGCCGGGGGGAAATGCGTACCGCATAGCGGACATATCTGCTCAATGCGGCGAGATAGTGGTCCACGGCGGACACGTTGGGACAATAGAAATGGTAGGGGTCTTCGGCCGGCCCGATCGCGGTTTCGGCGACGGTTCGGACGGTCTCTGGTCTGGACATACGCTTCCTCTGAGCAGTTAGCTCGGTTGGGGCAGCCAGGAGATCGTGCGGGGATCGCGGAGCTGAGCGAGCCGGTCGGGCAGCGCGCGCTCAACCTGTTGGGCCCGCTGGTGTTCGAGCGCGTAGAGCAGGCCGTAGGTGAACGCGCTGTGGCCCTTGGCATGCGCCTCGGCGGCAAGCAGCCGCAACGTGGCCCGGGCGACCACCGAGTCCTGGTGGTCGCCGAGCAGCTTCTGGAGCTTCTCGGCCTGGTGGTGCAGGCGGCGGGCGGGTTCGCCGACCACCGGGATGACGAGCTCGCACATGTAGCGCACCCGCTTGTCGGCCTTGCGGGCCTCGTGCAGCGCGACGTTGTGGGCCCGGCCGGGCGCGATGGCGTCCGCCTCGACGAGTCGACGCTCGAGGACGCGGATCGCTTTAGCCAGGCTTTTCGGCAGTTCGGTGTGTGCGAGCCGGTCGGCGCGGCGGGTGCAGGGTGGCTCGTCGGTGAGCTGGTCGAGGGCCTGGAGCAGGGCCTGGTAACGGGGGCTGTCCAGGGCGTCAGTGATGGTCTGGGCGCCCTCTCGGTCGAGTCGCCGGACGGCCTCGCGAAGGTCGGCCACGACCGGGCCCACCACCATGTCTTCGGGCAGCAGCCGGACGTCGTCGGACAGCCGCTCCACGAGCTCATGGGTGTCCCGCTCCTCGGCCAGCTGGGCACCGAGCCATTTGAGCTCCTCGGCCACCGGGCGGGTGGTGCCCCGGTCCAGGGTCCGGGAGAAGCCGAGCAGGGTGCAGCGCAGCTGCCGGGTGGTCACCCGCATCTTGGCGACCGCTTCCGGGCTCGCCTGGCGGGCGCCGGGCTCCTGCTCACGCAGGTTCCTGACCTGGGCGCTCAGCGCATCGCGGACCACCTGGCCCGCCGTGGGCTCGGGTTCGGTCGGCAATTGGTCGATCGACGACTGCTGGGGCCCCGCTGAGGGCGCGACGTTGCTCATTGCGCGCCTTCCTCGGCGAGGTCGTGGACCGTCACCGGAGCGGCACCCGTGGGCGACTCGCTCTCCAGGTAGCCACCTCGGCGCAGGTACACGGTGCGGGTGGCCAGGGCCTTCATCGCCGGCCGGTGGGTGGTCATGATCACCGTGCGGTCCTCGATCAGCCTGGTCAGCGCCTGCACCACCACCGCTTCGGCGTGCACGTCCAGCCCGGCGGTGGGCTCGTCGAGCAGCACCACCGGGGCGTTGAGCAGCAGCGCGCGGGCGATGCCGACCCGCTGGCACTGGCCACCGGACAGCCCGACGCCACCGCTGCCGATCACGGTGTCCAGCCCGTCGGGCAGCCGGTCGGCGAACTCGGTGACCAAGGCGGCCTCCGCGACCAGGGCGATCTCGGAGTGCGTGGTTTCGGGGCGGCCGTAGCGGATGTTGTCGGCCAGCGACCCGGAGAACAGGAAGGTGTCCTGCAGCACCATCGCCACCTGCTGGTGCAGCCAGTCCTCGGGGGTGTCGGGGACCGAGTGCCCGTCCAGCAGGACGTGCCCGTTGGTGGGCCGGTACAGCCCGCCGATCAGCGACAGCAGGGTGGACTTGCCAGCACCGTTGTCCCCGAGCAGTGCGATGCGTTCGCCCGGCTCGATGGTGTGGCTGATCCCCTCGAAGACCGGGCCCCGGCCGTAGTCCAGGCCGACCTCGCGCAGCTCGATCTGTCCCCGGACCCGCGTCGGCAAGGGCTCCACGGTGCCGAGGTGGTCGGCGGGCTGGTCGAGGATGGCGCCGATGCGCGAGGCGGACGCGGCGCCCTGGGCAAAGCTGGGGGCGAGCTTCGCCAAGGTCTGCATCGGCTTGAAGATTTGCTGCAGGTAGCTGGTGACCACCACCAGCACCCCGACCGACCACCAGGAGTGCAGGGCGCCGTAGCCGCCGACGAACAGCAGCAGCGCGGTGCCCAGCGCGCTGACCAGCTCCAGGACGGGGCTGAACCGGGCGCTGATGTCCACCTTGCGCAGCCCGAGCTGGAGCACGTCGGCGTTCTGGGTGCCGAAGCGGCGATCTTCAAGCCCTTGGCTGCCGAAGGCGTGCACGGTGCGGATGCCCTGCAGCGACTCGGTGACGAACCCGGTCAGATCGCCGATGGCCGCGCGCCGCTTCCGCGAGTACTGCCGGGTCAACCGCGCGAAGCGTTGCGCGGTCCGGAACACCAGCGGGGAAACGGTGAGCGCGATCAGCCCGAGCCGCCAGTCGACCGCGATCATCACCACCAGGGTGCCGACCAGGGCGAGCACCGCCGGGATCAGGTCGGTGAACAGATCCAGCAGGCTGGACTCCACCTGGGAGGTGTCGCTGACCACCCGGCTGGTCAGCTCACCCACGGTCTGGCGGTCGTGGAAGGTCATGGGCAGGCGCTCGGTGTAGTCGAACACGTCGGCCCGGATACGCGAGGTGATCCGTTCGCCGGCGCCGTTCAACATGACGTCGCCCAGATAGTCGAACAACCCGGAGGCTGCCGTGATCACCAGCACGGCGACCGCGGCGACGGAGAGCATCGCCACGGCCGAGCCGCCGAACCATTGGGCCACGGCGTGGAGCGCACCGCCGCCGTTCTGACCCTTCAGCAGATCGTTGATCACCAGCGCGAGAGGCCACGGCGCGGCCAGGTTGGCGGCCAGCTCCAGCCCGCGCATTGCCACGCCCCCGTACAGCGCCCGCCGTTCCGGGCCGGCATAGCTCTTGAACCGCCACAGCTCCTGAAGGGTGCCGCGATCCCGCGCGCTGTTCTGGCTTCTGTGCTTGGTATGCGCGGCGGCCGAGCCGCCGGAGCTGTTGGCCTGCATTCGTGGTCTCCTGGTTATCGGGGAGAGCTGAGCTGGGTCGGGAGGTACGCGCCGAATGCCCTTCAGCGGGCCAGCGGGCTCGGCGATCTTTTGCGGCTTGGGACCGCATCTCGGAAGTATTTGCGAGCCCGATCGGAGCGTCATGGCCAGAAGCAGTCACCGGTGGTACTCAATTCGCTGCCGGTAGTCGTGGCTGGTGATCGGTGTGATTGTTGGCGGTTGCCCAGGCGGCGACCTGGCTGCGGTTGTGGAAGCCGAGTTTCTGCAAGATGTGTTTGACGTGGTTTTCCGCGGTTCTTTCGGAAATGAACAGGACGTCGGCTATTTGGCGGTTGGTGAGTCCTCGGCCGAGGAGGTCGGCGATCTCGCTCTGGCGTCGGGTCAGTTGGGTGGGATCGACCGCGCGCGATGTGTGGCGCAGAGTTCGCGCGAGCGCGTCGGCGCCGGCGTGCAGCGGGGCCATGCCCAGCTCGTCGGCGAGGCGGGCGGCGTCCGAGGCGAGGACGAGCGCCTCGGACCTGTCCCGGTCGCCGCGCCGGCTCAGCACCCGGGCCAGCTCGAAGCGGGCCTGGGCGTCGAACGGAGGTAGGCCGGCACGCTGGTTGGCCTCGATCGCGGTCCGCAGGTGGCGGGCGGAGCGGTCCTGTTTGCCGAGGGTGGCGGCCAGCACCCCGAGGGACAGCTGCACCGATCCGGCGAAGGTCGTCTGGCCGTTCCCGGACGCGGCGAAGTAGTCGGCCCACGGCAACAGCCGCTGGTAGGCGGTCGTGGCGCCGTCGACGTCGTCGAGCAGGGCGGCCAGCCGGGCGCGCTCCTCGAGGCGCGGCAGCGCGCTCGGACGCGGCAGATGCCAGCTGTCCCAGCTCGGCAGCCGCCGGTAGTGCATCGCCGCCCGGTCCCACTCGCCGCGACTCGCGTAGTAGGAGGCCAGATAGACCCGCCCGGAGCCCGCCCGGTCGACGACCGTCGACGTCTGCTCCTCGAGGGTATGGGTGCAGGCCTCGAACACCGGGTCGCCGGTCAACGCGGCGAGGTGGGTGCCGACCAGGGCATTGAAGTAGCCCAGCCGCTGGTAGAGGCCGTCGGCGACGAGTCGCTGAGCGTGCGCGAGATGCCGCCCGGCGTCCGCGAACCGGCCCCGTCCGATAGCCAGCGCGCGGTTCGCGCTGGTGACGTGCATGTCGACGATGGGTTGGCGCAGCAGCGCGGCGATCTCGTCGAGACGGGCCAGCTCGGCCTCGGCGGCGCCGAGGTCACCTAGGAGGCAGTGGGCGTCGACTCGGCACAGCCGGCCCCAGAAGGCAGTCCGGGGATCGCCGGACTCCTTGGCCATCGTCAGGATCCGTTCTGCCAACCCGAGGCGATCCCGCACCCCGTCGGGCGTGGCTCGAACCACCTGCCGGCTGCGCAGCGCGCTCACCAGTGCATCGGGGGTGCCCGCGACCTCGGCCAGCTCCACTGACCGCTCGCTGCGGACCTCGCTGCGGTCGTCTCCCACCGACCAGTTGTCCTTCTCCGGCCAGAGGATGGCGGCGTGCGCGGCGAGCAGGGCGATCAAGCGGGCGCGGAGCGCGACCTGGCTGTCCCCGAGCTGGGCCAGCGCCCGTTGGCTGAGCGGGATCGCGGTACAGCTCCAAGTCGGGTCCAGCACCTCTTCGAGGGTGAGCACCGCCCGAGCCATCGCCACCGGGTCGCCGCCCCGGCGAGCCTCCTCGCCCGCCTCGGTCGCATCGGCGATCGCCGCACGGATGTCGCCGGCCTTGCACAGCGCGTCCGCCCGGCCGATCAGGAGCCGGACCCGGTCGGTCTGGTCCAGTCCGCCGTGGCGCAGGGCGCCCAACGCGCGTTCGTAGAGCCGGGCGGCCCCCTGGTAGTCGAGCGCGTCGAGAGCCTGGCCGGCCGCCCGCTCCGCCCAGCTGACACCTCGACGGGGATCAGCGGCCGGCAGTGCGCCCAGCCAGTGGTGCGCGAGCGCCGGGGCGTGGCGATCGAGCTCGCCGGCGTGAGCGAACTCCAGGTGCTCGGCGATTCGGCGGTGGATCTCGACCCGCAGCGAGGTGGGCAGGTCAGCGACGAGGGCGTCGCGCACCAGCGGGTGGTCGAACTCGATGCCGCCCGGGGAGGTGCGCCGCACGAGCCCTGCCGCGAGCGCGTCGTCGAGGGCGTCGAGCATTCCGGTCAGCGGTAGGCCGGCCGCGGCGGCAGCCGTCGCGCTGTCGATGGCGGCACCGGCCACCGCGGCGGCGCGCAGCGCCTCCCGGACCGCATCCCCGACCCGGCCCACCCGCTTGCGGATCAGCGCCCGGGCGCCGTGCGGCAGCACCGTGGCCGCCAGCCGGACGTCCCGCCCAGTTCGGCTGGCTTGCTCCAGCAGCCGGCCGATCTCGGTGACGAAGAACGGGTTGCCGCCGCTGCGGCGGGCCACCCCGGCAACGACATCCTGACCGAACCGCTGCCCGTAGGTGTTCTCCAGCTGGGCGGCTACCTCGGCCTCGGTCAGTCCGTCCAGCCGGAGGGGCACGGTGGTCCGTTGCCGACGCAGCTCGGCCACCGCCTCGCCCGCCGGACTCTCGGGTGCGATCTCGTCATCCCGGTAGGTGGCGAGCACCAGTACCCGCGTCGCGGCCAGCTCCCGACCCAGGTGCGCCAGCAACTGCGCCGAGGACGAATCGGCCCAGTGCAGATCGTCCAGCACGATCACCAGACCCGCCGCCTCCCCGGCCTCGGCCACCGTCGCGGTCACCGACTCGAACAGGCGAAACCGAGCCGCGCCGGGTTCGGTAGGCGTCCGCCGGTCGGCGGGGTCCGGCTCAGGAGATGGCACGAGCTCGGGCACCAGGTTGGCCAGGTCGGCCACGTCAGCACCACGCCGGGCCAGCACATCCGACGTCGCGGCGGCCAGGCAGCCCCGCAGCACCTGACGCCACGGCCAGAACGCCGGAGCGCCTTCCGCCACGACACACCGTCCCCACACCACCGGTGCGCCGTGACCGCGGGCGCGATCCCCGATCAGCTCGGCCAGGCTGGTCTTGCCGATGCCGGCCTCGCCGGCGATCAGCAGCACCCCGCCGCGTCCGTCCAGCGCCTCGCTCAGGCACCGATCGGCGATGCGCAGCTCGCTGACCCGTCCTACAAATGGTGCGGCGAATCCGGTCGATAAGCTGTCGGCTTTCTCGCTCACACCGCTATTTCGCGCGTACACCATCACTCCACAATCTCGGCAACAAATTCGGCCGGTTCCAGGCCGCAACTCCGCACGGCGCCTGGTTCAGTCGCTAGGCACCGACCTCCGCCACCTCGGGGTGAATTCTCGGCTGGTCTCCCCAGCGGGCAAGGAATACCAAAGGAATACTCGCCAGGGTGGCGAGCCCGACGACAAGGAATACATCCGAGTACGCGTTGGCGGCGCTCCGGATTGTGGTTTCCTGCCAGAGCGCGAGCAAACCGGTCGGTTGGCTGGTCAGAGGTGCGAACGGCAGGTTCTGGTGCGCATCGGCGGATTCGATCAAGGCGGACCGGTCGGCCATGTGCTGTGCCTGCCGGGCGCTCAGCAGCGCCGTCAAGATGGCCAGCCCGAGCGCCGCGACCACGCGCTGGGTCAGGGTGCGGAACACAGTGCCGGCGGCGAGGAGTTCTTTCGGGAGCGCGGCCACCGCGCCGCCCAGTAATGGGATCATGGCGAGGCCCAGCCCGACCGCGCGAACCGTCAGGATCGTGGCCAGTTCCGGTCTGGGCAGGTCCACGTTCAGCCGGGCGAGCAGGACGGTGGCGCCGCCGAGAAGCACCAACCCGACAGTTGCCGGTAGGCGTGGGCCGAATCGTCTGTACAGGAGTCCGGCGATCGGTATGGCCAGCACCCAGGCCACCGCCTGCGGCACCAGCACCAGGCCCGCGTTCGTCGGGGTGAGGCTCTGCACCTGCAGCAGGAACTGCGGGATGAAGGAGATGACCGCGAGCAGGTTCACAAAGACCACGTCGACGGCGACGAGTGCGATGACGAACGGCTGGCTGGTGAATGTCCGCAGGTTCAACAGCGGTTCCGCGACCTGTAGTTCCACCACGACGAACAGTGCCAAGGCGTTCGTGCCGACCGCGCACAGAATCAGGATTCGGTAGCTGTCCCACCCCCAGTACTGGCCCTTCGACAGGGCCAGCAGGAGCGTGAAGAGCCCGACGGCGAGACACAGGAAGCCGACCGCGTCGAATCGGCGCCGCCCGGCGGGCGGTGTGGCCGGCAGCAGAATTGCGCCCGCGACCAGGCCCAGCACCGCGAGGGGTATCCCGATGTAGAACACCATCCGCCAGTCGACGTACTCGACGAGGGCTCCCCCGATGACGGGGGAAAAGCCCGGGCCGGCCATCACTCCTGTCGCGTAGACGAGCATGGCCACCTGGACCGCCCGGGCGGGCATGAGGTGGTAGATGAGGGCCATGCAGACGATCGGGGTCAGGGCCGTGGGTATCGCAAGGATCACTCGCGCCCCGATGAGCCAGGCCAGGTTGGGGGACAGCCCGCACAGCGCCGAACCGACGGCGTACAGCGCGAGAGAGATCAGGTAGGCGCGGCGAACGCCGAGACGTTCGTAGAGCCAGACCGCGGCCGGCAGCACCACGCCCTGGGTGAGTCGGAACGCGGTGGTGACCCATTGGACGTCCTCGTGTGTGCAGCCGAACTCTTTCTGGATGGCCGGGTACGCCACGCCGACGATCGCCGACTCGACCACCCCGATGAACATTCCGACGGTCACCGTCGCCACCACGGCCAGCAGGGCGCGAGTGCCTTTCGGGCGCAGCGGAGGCGCCGCCGGGGATTGCTGGAGCGGCCGAAACTCGGCCGTCGGACCCGGTGTCGGTGACGGCGAGCCCCCAACACTGGGTTTGGTGCTGGATGTGGTCACCGACCATCCCCGGAGAGCGAGAAGCCGGCCTTTCGGACTTTCCCGGTGCGAGCCAGATCTGGGCGGCTCATGCGATCCGCCTGATTGCGGGGCGGGCGTAACTCCGGCCATAGCGTTTGCGAACAATGCGGTGAGCCGGGACGGCGGTAGGTGGCGGCGGGGAGCACGCCGCCGCCCCGCCTGGCTGTTCCCAGAGGGCGGCGGCGATCGCCCGCTGGTTGACATAGGTCTTGCCGGGAAGCTGCCACAGCGCTTTTCGGAGCTTGCTGGTGGGGCAGTTGTAATCCGCCCATGCGAGAATTTGCCAGTAGGTCGCGGGGTAGGCCATTCCGGCAAGCACGTAATCGAGGTTGCGGGCCTCAAGGTTCGGCATGGGAAACCTCCTGGGCCGAGTGGTGGCTTGTCCAACACGGCCGGTTGTGTGACTATCAGCGAACCCCGCTATGACCGACGGAATCTTTCTTTTGTTGGCCAGTGGATGTGGCTCGGCTTTTCAGCACCACTATTGCGCCGCGAGGCGGCGCTCGCCCCGGGGCTTCGCACCGGGCTGCCCCCGGGGAACCGGCACGGAGCACCCGGGGTCCGATGGGCGTGCCGGGGTACGACAGGTCGGCCCACGGGCCCGCCAACCGTCGCTTCGACGTCCGGACAGGTGTAAGTACGGTCGGGATGGGGAGGTGACCGATGGAGGTAGCTGGTCGGCAGCCCGGCCGGGACTCACCCGTACGGGTCGCCGTAGTGCACGAGAGCGGGCACACGCGGGTGACCCGGCTGTTCCTGCCTGGGCGCACGGTCATCCGCAAGGAGCCGCTGGGTGCGGATGCGCCGGGCCGGCTGCGGCACGAGACCGAGATGCTGCGGCGGGTGCGCGATGTGGCCGGGGTCGTGCCGCTGCTGGATGAGCCCGGCTACCCGGGGTCGATCGTGCTGGCGGACGTGGGCGGCACCAGCCTCGCGGAGCTGGTCACACCGCTGGATGTCGACGTGTTGGTCGGGCTGGCGGTGCGGTTGGCCCGGGCGGTGGCCGGGATGCACCGCCGCGGGGTGATGCACCGCGATATCACCCCGGCGAATGTTGTGCTCTCCGACGACGGTGCCCCGTGCCTGGTCGACTTCGCCTCCGCGACGTCGTTCGCCGAGGTTCGCCCCGAGTTCACCCACCACACCCAGATCGCCGGGACTCCTGCGTATCTGGCACCCGAGCAGACCGGTCGGACCGGCCGGGCGGTGGACCACCGCGCGGACCTGTACGCGTTGGGCGCGATGCTGTACGAGCTGGCGACGGGTGAGCCGCCGTTCGGCTCGGGCGACCCGTTGCGCCTGGTCCACGACCAGCTGGCGCGCGTGCCGGACCCTCCGGCAGAGGTGACGCCTGGCGTGCCGGGGCTGCTGTCCGCGATCGTCATGCACCTGCTGGAGAAGGAGCCCGACAACCGCTATCAGACCGCCGACGGCCTGCTCCACGACCTGGAGCGGTTGCGGGACGCCGAGGGGCGTTCGGCGGCGGCCCCGCCGAAGGTGGGAGAGCGCGACTTTCCGGCGCGGCTGCTGGCGCCGTCGCGGCTGGCGGGCCGCGAGTCCGAGGTGGCGGCGTTGGAGGAGGCGTTCGAGGACGCGCTGGCGGGTCGGTGCCAGGGGGTGGTGGTCGGTGAGGCGCCGGGAGTGGGCAAGACGGCGTTGGTCGACGAGCTGCGGGCGGTGGTGACCGGCCGGGATGGCTGGTACGTGGCCGGCAAGTTCGACCAGTACCGGCGGCATCTCGAGTTCAACGCGGTCCACCTGGTGTTCCGCGCGCTGGGTCGGCTGCTCCTGGCCGAGCCCGAGGACGAGATGGTGCGGCTCCGCGAGCGCATCCTGCGGGCGGTGGGCCCGAACGCGGGTTTGCAGAGCGCGGCAATCCCGGAGTTCGCGGCGTTGCTCGCGGTGCCGCCCGATGCGGGTGATCCGCTGACTGCGGCGGTGCGAGCGCAGCGCTCGGGTGTGGCGGCGTTGCGCGCGGTCGCATCGCGGAAACGACCCTTGGTGGTGTTCGTCGATGACCTGCAGTGGGCCGGGCGCACCGCCCTCGGCTTTGTCGACCTGGTGCTCAGCGAGGGGCCGATCGAGGGCCTGTTGCTGGTGGTGGCGTACCGCGAGGACGAGGTGGACGCGGGGCACCAGCTGGCCGAGCCGCTGGCCCGGTGGCGCGACCAGGCGGGCGTGCGGTTCATCCGGCTGGACAACCTGCCCATGGCGAGTCTGGCCGCCATGGTGGGGGAGATGCTGCGGGTGGCCCCGGGCCCGGCGGCCGGCCTCGCGGAACTGATCGAGCCGTACACCTCCGGCAATCCCTACGAGACCGTGGAGCTGCTCAACGCGCTGCGCCGCGACGGCCTGTTGGTGGCGACGGCGCAGGGGTGGCGGTGGGACAACGCGGCGGTAGCCACGCATCTGGACCGCTCCGAGGTGACGGCGCTGCTCGCGGCGCGCGTTGCGGCCGTTCCGCCGGCGTCCCGGGAGGTGCTCGAGGCGATGGCGTGCCTGGGCGGCCGCGCCGAGGCGAGCCTGCTGCGGACCGCCCTCGGTGCGCCGGCCGACGCGGTGGACGAGGCGTTGGCGGCGGCCCTCGGCGAGGGCCTCCTGGTGGCGGAGCCCGGCGCCCGGGAGGCCGTGCGGTTTCGCCACGACCGCATCCGCGAGGTCATCCTCGCGGGGCTGGAGCCGTCCCGGCGACGGACCCTGCAGCTGGCCATGGCACGACGACTGGCCGGCGTACCGGACCTCTTCGCCGTCGCGGCCGAGCAGTACCTGCCGGTGGCCGACGTTCTCGAGGATGCCGAGGAGCGGCGTGCGGTGGTGGGGCTGCTGCGGCACGCCGCCGACCAGGCGAAGCTGACCGGGGACCACGCGCGGGTGAGCTCGTATCTAGCCGCCGCGCTACGGCTGGTCGAGCCGGTTGAGACCGCCACGCTGGTCGAGGTGCGCACCGCCCGACACGCCGCCCTGTTCAGCCTGGGGCGGCTGGGAGCGGCGGACGAGGAGTACCGCGCGATCGTCGCGCTACACCCCACTGCCGTACAGCGCGCCGATGCCACAACGGTGCAGGTACGCAGCCTGACCCACCGCAACCGCTTTGGCGAGGCCCTCGAGCTCGGGCTGGCGGCGCTGCGCGAACTCGGCAGCACCGTTCCCGACGCGGACCGGCTCCCAGGCGAGCTCGACCACCAGTTCAGCTTCCTGTACCGGTGGCTGGACGACACCGAAGCCGCGGCCGACCTGGCTCGCCCGGACCTGACCGAACCGACACTGCTCGCCGCCACCCGGCTGAGCCAGGCGGTCCTGCCGGTGGCCTACCTCCTCGCCGAGCTGCCGTTGTACGCGTGGCTGAGCCTGGACGGAATGCGGATCTGGCTCGATCACGGCCCGAGCTCCAGTCTGCTCGGCCCGGCCAGCGCCGCATGCAGCGCCGCCGTGACGTTGCGCGGCGACTACGCCACCGGGTATCGGGCGCTGCGGCGGATCCTGGCGCTGGGTGAGGCCCGCGGCTACGAGCCGGAGACCTCGGAAGCCCGTCTTCGGTTCGCTCTGTTGGCCTGTTGGTTCGAGCCGATCGAAAACGCGGCCGATGCGGCACAGCGCGCCCGGGAGGGGCTGCTCGCGGGCGGCGAGCTGACCTATGCCGGCTACGCGCACCTCACGGATCTGTGTTACCTGCTGGACTGCTCG
>DATHIT010000649.1:0-7089 GCA_035489915.1 Pseudonocardia sp.
CGCGATGGCCAGCGCCCAGGGGCCGTTGACCTGCGCGCCGAACGGGGAGTGCACCACCATCCGCCAGTCGCCCAGCTCGTCCCGGAACCGCTCCACCAGCACCGTCCGGTCGCTGGGCACGTGCCGGGTGGCCTGGCGCTGTTCGTCCAGGTAGCTGAGCAGGTTGTCCACCGCCCACTCGTCCAGGCCGGCCGCCGTGGCCCGCTGCCGGGCCGCCTCGCTGCCCAGCCCGGACATCTCCCGGACGAACGCGCCGACCGCCCGGCCAAGCTCCAGCGGGCGGCCGATGGCGTCGCCCTTCCAGAACGGCATCCGGGCCGGCTGGCCGGGCGCCGGGGTGACGATCACCCGGTCGTGGGTGATGTCCTCCACCCGCCAGGACGACGTGCCGAGCAGGAACGTGTCGCCCACCCGCGACTCGTACACCATCTCCTCGTCCAGCTCACCGACCCGGGAGCCGGCGCCGTCGGCGCCGCCCGGCGTCATCACGGTGAACAGCCCCCGATCCGGGATGGTGCCGCCGGAGGTGACCGCCAGCCGCTGGGCGCCGGGGCGACCGCGCAGCTCGTCGGTGACCCGGTCCCAGGTGATCCGGGCGCGCAGCTCGCCGAAGTCCTCGCTGGGATAGCGACCGGCCAGCATGTCCAGCGTGGCGTGCAGCGCCGAATCCGGCAGGGCGGCGAACGGCGCCGCTCTACGGACCAGCTCGGCGATGTCCTGGACCGTCCACGGCTCCATGGCGACCATCGCGACCACCTGCTGGGCCAGCACGTCCAGCGGGTTGCGCGGGTAGCGCAGCGACTCGATGGCACCGGAGGCCATCCGCTCGGCGACCACCGCGCAGGACACCAGGTCGCCCCGGTACTTCGGGAACACCACACCCCGGGAAACCGCGCCCACCTGGTGACCGGCTCGGCCCACCCGCTGCAGCCCGGACGCCACGCTGGGCGGCGCCTCCACCTGCACCACCAGGTCCACCGCGCCCATGTCGATACCCAGCTCCAGGCTGGAGGTGGCCACCACACAGGGCAGCTGGCCGGCTTTGAGCTCCTCCTCCACCGCGGTGCGCTGCTCGCGGGACATCGACCCGTGGTGCGCCTTGGCCACCACCGGCTCGGCACCGGTGGACAGCCCGGACTCGCCGATCGCCTCGGCGGGGAACCGATCACCCGGCGCCAGCTCGGTCTGCTCGGAAGCCAGTTCGTTCAGCTTCGCGGTGAGCCGCTCGGCCAGCCGCCGCGAGTTGGCGAACACGATCGTCGAGCGGTGTGCCCGGACCAGCTCGAGGACCCGGCGCTCCACCGCCGGCCAGATGGACGGCCGCTGCGCCGAGCCCGCCGCCGAGCCCACGATCTCCTCGTCCGAGCTGCCGATCTCGGGTTGCACGTCCAACGCGGCCAGATCGGGCACCGGGACCTGGACGGAGACCTCGATGATCTTCGTGATGGGTGGGCGGATCACCTCCACCGGGCGGTTGCCGCCCAGGAACGCGCTCACCTCGTCGACCGGGCGCACCGTGGCGGACAGCCCGATTCGCTGCGCCGGACCGTCGAGGAGCAGCTCGTCCAGCCGCTCCAGGGACAGCGCCAGGTGCGCGCCGCGCTTGGTGCCGGCCACCGCGTGCACCTCGTCCACGATCACCGTGCGCATCCCGCGCAGCGCTTCCCGGGCCGACGAGGTGAGCAGCAGGAACAGCGACTCCGGCGTGGTGACCAGCACATCCGGCGGGGTGCGGGCAAAGCGGCGGCGAACGTCGGCCGGGGTATCGCCGGTACGCATCCCCACGGTGATCTCCGGCTCGGGCAGGCCGAGACGGTGCGCGGCCTGCCGGATGCCGGCCAACGGGGACCGCAGGTTGCGCTCCACGTCGACCGCCAGCGCCTTCAGCGGGGACACATAGAGCACCCGGCAGCGCTGGGTCGGCTCCGCCGGCGGGGGCTCGGCGGCCAGCCGATCCAGCGCCCAGAGGAACGCCGCGAGCGTCTTGCCCGAGCCGGTGGGCGCGACCACCAGAGCATGCCGGCCGGCCCGAGCGGCGGCCCAGGCGCCGGCCTGCGCGGCGGTGGGCGCGGCGAACGCCCCAGAGAACCAGCTCCGGGTCGCGGGGGAGAAGCCGTCCAACGCGTCCACCGCACCATCATGACGCGCCGCACCGACAGTTGTGAGCGCGCGGGTCAGCGGGCATGCGGTAGGAATCGCGCATGCGTACCCGCGAGCGGCTCGCCGACGAGCTGTATGTCCTGCCCGCCGGGCCAGGGCGACTGATGAACTCCTATCTGATCGCCGACACCGTGGTGGACAGCGGGCTGCGCTGGAGCGGCCGGCTGATCGCCCGCGCGCTGCGTGGCGCGACCGTGCGCGCGCACGCGCTGACCCACGCGCACTTCGACCACGCCGGGAGCGCCGGCTGGCTGTGCCGGGAGCTCGAGGTCCCGCTGCTGGTCGGTGCGGCGGACGCGGACGCCATGGAGAGCGGCCGGGTAGACAGCCACGGCGGTGCCGCGATCAACGCGCTGACCAGGCTCTTCCCCACTCGGCCGCACCCGGTGGAGCGCCGGCTGAAGGAGGGGGACCTGGTCGGCGGGTTCGAGGTGCTGGACGTGCCGGGCCACTCTCCGGGCGCGGTTGCCTACTGGCGGGCCGCCGACCGGGTGCTGCTGTGCGGCGACACCATCACCAACCTGGCCGGCAGCGCCCGGCGGCCCCGGCTGATGGCGGTGCCCGGGTTCCTGGACCACGACACCCCGATGAACCGGCGCAGCCTGGCCAAGCTCACCGATCTGCGGCCCAGCCTGGTCTGCTTCGGGCACGGCCCACCGGTCACCGACCCCGGGTTGTTCACCGACGCGGTGCTGCGGCTGGCCGACCCCTCACCGGGCGGCTGATATGGCCGGCCGGGTCGACCTGCCGCCCCGGGTAGACGGCCAGTGCGTGTTCTGTGCCATCGCCGCGGGCAGCCAGCCGGCCAGCATCGTGGCGGACGAGGGCGATGTGCTGGCGTTCTGCGATATCCAGCCGGTGGCGCCGGGGCACCTGCTGGTGGTGCCCAGGGAGCACGCGGAGGGGCTGGCCGACCTGTTGGACACAGACGGGAAGGACATGTTCGCGCTGGCCCAGCGGCTGGCCCGGGCGGTGCGCCGGGCGGTGCGCTGCGACGGGGTGAACCTGTTCCTGGCCGACGGGGCCGCCGCCGGGCAGGAGATCCCGCACGTGCACCTGCACGTGGTGCCCAGGACCGTGCGGGACGGCGTGTTCCGGATCAGCGCGAACTGGTCGCTGCCGGCGCGCGCCGACCTGGACGCCACGGCCGCGCGGATCCGCTCGGTTCTCTGAATCGGCGGCGCGTGGCGCGTTCAGTCCTGGCCGACGGAGAAGCCTTCCTCCACGTCCCGGCTGGAGTAGGAGCGGAACGCGATGTGCGTGTCGGTCTGCCGGACCCCGGGCACCTTGCTGAGCCCGCCGGCGATGACGTCGGCCAGATGCTCGTGCTCGCGCACCTTCACCACCGCGATGAGATCGACATTGCCGGCACAGGAGTAGACCTCGGCCACCCCGTCCAGATCAGCGATCGCCTGCGCGGTCTCCGGGATCGAATCGGCTGCGGCGTGGACCAGGACGAACGCGGTGATCACGGCGATGGCTCCTTCGCTGGCGCGGGCTGGACCGATCGTAGTGCCGACCCGTCGACGAGCTGACCGGGCGCCAGTGCCCGCGCGGCCGCGTCGCTCAGTCCTCTCCGGCGTAACCGGCCGGGGCGGCCCGAGCGGTGGCCAGCCAGCCGGCCCAGCGACCGGCCCCGTGCGCCGGCTCGGTCCACGGCGTGGGGCAGTGCACCAGCCGGGTGCCCGGGCGTTCCAGCCAGCGCAGCAGCACGCCGGCCTCCTCGGCGGGGGCGCCGCGCAGCGGGCCGGGCCCGGGGCGCACCGTCTCCGCGCTCGCCTGCAACGCCGCCACCACCGGCATCGGCGGCACCCCGCGCCGGGCCGTCCCGGCCGCCGCCAGCCGGCCGTGCCGCAGCACCGCCAGCTCCCAGCCGCCGGCGCCGTCCGGTCGGGCGGCGACCAGCTCGGGCAGTGCGGCCAGCCCCTCGAGCCGCTGGGCCCGGCGCAGCGCGACCAGCAGGTCGGCCAACCGGTCCCGCCGAGTGGCCGCCGACTCGAACCGCTGCGCCGAGCCGAGCCGCTCCACCTCGTCGGCCAGCTCCCGGAGCGGATGGTCGGAGTGCCCGGCGAGCAGATCGGTCACGGCGCGCGCGGCCGGCGCGTAGTCGGCCACGCTCTGCCGGCCGGCGCACGGCGCGCCGCAGTGGCCGAGCTCGAACAGCGCGCAAGGGGTACCGGACGGGTTGCGCGCCGGGATCCGCTGGGTACACCGGCGCACCGGTACCGCGTCCTGCACCGACTCCATCGCCGCCACCGCGTCCCGCCGCGACCGGAACGGCCCGAACGCCCCGTCCCTCGGCTCGCGCACCACGGACAGCCGGGGGAACGGCTCGTCGGTCAGCAGCAGCCACCAGGCCAGGTACGGGGTGCGGGACCGGCGGTTGAACCTCGGCCGGTGCGCACCGAGCAGCCGCAGCTCGCGGACGTGCGCCTCCAACGCGTGCGCGCACTCCACCGCGTCCACCCGGCTGGCCAGCGCGACCATGTCCCGCACCCGGCGGCGGCGCTCGGCGGCGGTGAAGTAGGAGCGCACCCGGCGACGCAGATCCCCGCTGGTGCCCACGTACAGCACCTCGTCCCTGGCGCCCCGGAACAGATAGACCCCGGGCGCGCTGGGCAAATGGTCGGCCAGCCCGCGCTTGCGTCGCTGCTCGTCGGTGGGCCGGGTGCCAGCGGCGCTGGCGGCCAGCGCGAGCAGCTCTTCCAGGCTCTGCACACCCAGGTTCCCGACCCGTTCCAGCAGCCCGTGCAGCACCTCCACGGTGGCCCGCGCGTCGTCCAGCGCGCGGTGCGTGGGGCGGGTCGAGGTACCGAACATCTCGGCCAACGCGGACAGTCGCACCGACGGGGTCTCCTCCTGGGGTAGTACCGCCCTGGCCAGCCGGGCCGTGCACAGCACCGGCGGGCGCGGCCAGCGCAGCCCGAGCCGCTCGCAGGCGGCCCGCAGGAACCCGGTGTCGAACGGCGAGTTGTGCGCGACCAGCACCGCGCCGGCGAGGAACTCCAGCACGCTGGGCAGCACGGTGCCGATCCGGGGCGCCCCGCTGACCATGGCCTGGGTGATCCCGGTCAGCGACACCACAGCGGGCGGGATCCCGGTGCCCGGGTCGACCAGGGTGGCCAGCTCACCGAGCCGCTCGCCGCCGCGCACCTTGACCGCGCCGACCTCGGTGATGGCGTCGGTGGCCGCGCTGCCCCCGGTGGTTTCCAGGTCGAGCACCACGAAGGTGACCTCGCGCAGCGGCGTGCCGAGCTCGTCGAATGACAGCTGTGGCATTTACCGGACGTTAGCTGGGGGCACCGACGTTTCCGTGCCGACAGGTTGCGAGGTGATCAAACCTGGTGGCTGGACCGCTCGTCGCGGTGAGTAGCCGACTAACCTGGGACGATGGCGGAGCAGGCGTGGACCGAGCTGCCCGAGCCGGTACGGGCTCGGCTGGCGGAGGTCGCCTCGGTCGCGGTCGGCGAGCTGCCCGCCGCGGACGTGCCGCCCGGGCTGCGCCGATTAGCCAAGTTCACCCCGAGTAAGCGCGCCCGGCTCGGCGCCCGCGCGCTGGTGGGCGAGCTGAAGGATTCCGCCGCGTTCCGCGCCGCCGTACTGGCCTGGTGGGATGAGCACCGCCCCGGCGAGCTGACCGGCCCGGACGCCGATCCGGTCGGGGCCGCCGCCGGCGCGCTGCTGATGGCCGCACCGGACCTCACGGAGCGGCTCGCGGCGGTGGCCGAGCGGGTCGATGTGGTAACGCTGCGTGCCCAGCGGGACGCCGCGCTCGCTCGGGTGGACAAGCTCACCGCCGAGCTGGACCGGCTGCGCAGCGAGCTCGCCGAGGCCGGGGCCGAGGTACGCGAGGCGGACCTGACCCGGGATCTGGAGCTGGACCGGCTGCGTCGGCGGTTCCGCGAACAGGGCTCCCGGCTGCGGGAGGCCCAGGACGCCACCCAGGCCGCGCGCCGGGAGTTGGCCGAGCTGCGCGAGCGCTCCGCCGCCGAGCTCACCGAGGCGCGGGCCGCCAGGGATCGAGCGCTGGAGCGGGCCGAGGCGGAGCGGGCCAGGGCGGCCAGGGCCAGCGACGAGGTCAGCGGAGCCCGGCAGGCCGCCCGGGAGGCCAGACAGGCCGACGAGGTGCGGCTGGAGCTGCTGGTGAACACCCTGGCCGGCGCGGTGGACGGACTGCGGAGGGAACTTGCGCTGGGCGGCGGCGGCCCGCGACCGGCCGACCTGGTCGGCGGAACACGGGCGCCCCGCCACGGCGGCGCCCGGATCGCGGACGCCGGCGGGCTCGATCGCCTGCTCGCGCTGCCCACCGTGCATCTGATCGTGGACGGCTACAACGTGAGCAAGACCGGATACCCGGAGCTCACCCTGTTCGACCAGCGCAACCGGCTGACCGGCGGGTTGGGGGCGCTCGCGGCGAGGACCGGCGCCGAGGTCACCGTGGTGTTCGACGGGGCCGCGGTGGCGTCCGGCCCGCTGCGCCACCCGCGCGGGGTGCGGGTGCTGTTCAGCGAGCCCGGGGTGTTGGCCGACGACGTGATCAGGGACCTGGTTGCCGCCGAGCCCATCGGCCGCCCGATCCTGGTGGCCACCTCGGATCGAGCGGTCGCCGACTCGGTCCGCCGGCGCGGAGCGCACCCGCTGGCCTCCGCCGTGCTGCTCGAGCTGCTCACCCGGGGCTGACCGCCCCGCGCGCCTGGCCACCGACCGGCGCCGCGGGAACCGGCGTAGCGAGGTCCGAGGTGCACCGCGGCTTCTGGTTGCCGAGCTGCACAGCAGGCAGGTCTGACCATGATCGAAGCTGTCTGGTGTGCAGTTGGTGCACAGCGGGCCTGCGTGGCGGGTGCGGCGGTACGGCGGCGCGGGGGCGGCGGCGCGGGGGCGGCGCGGGGGCGGCGGGCGGTCACGGTGTGCCAGGAGGGGCGGGTTGGT
>DATHIT010000650.1:0-6424 GCA_035489915.1 Pseudonocardia sp.
TCGCCATGTGCTCGACGGTGACGATGTCCTTGTTGCCGGTGGTGGTGATGACCAGGTCCGCCCGGCCGATCACGTCGTCCAGCAGCGCGACCTGGAAACCCTCCAGCAGCGCCTGCAGCGCGCAGATCGGGTCCACCTCGGCCACGATCACCCGGGCGCCCTGCCCGGACAGGGCCTCCGCCGAGCCCTTGCCGACGTCGCCGAACCCGGCCACCACCGCGACCTTGCCGCCGATCAGCACGTCGGTGCCCCGGTTGATGCCGTCGATCAGTGAGTGCCGGATGCCGTACTTGTTGTCGAACTTGGACTTGGTCACCGAATCGTTCACGTTGATCGCCGGGAACAACAGCTGCCCCTGCTCAGCGAGCTGATACAGCCGGTGCACGCCGGTGGTGGTCTCCTCGGTGACGCCGCGGATGTCGGCGGAGACCCGGGTCCAGCGCTGGGGGTCGGCGGCCAAGCTCCGGCGCAGCGTGTCCATGATGACCCGGAACTCCTCCGACGCGGTCAGGTCGTCGTCCTCGATCGCCGGCACCACCCCGGTCGCCTCGAACTCCACCCCCTTGTGCACCAGCAGGGTGGCGTCGCCGCCGTCGTCCAGGATCATGTTCGGGCCGACCAGAGCGCCCTCGGCGTCGGTGAACAGGAACAGCTGCTCGGTGCACCACCAGTACTCCCCCAGCGACTCGCCCTTCCAGGCGAACACCGGCACGCCCTGGGGTGACTCCGGGGTGCCGTGTGGGCCGACGACAGCCGCGGCGGCGGCGTGGTCCTGGGTGGAGAAGATGTTGCAGGACACCCAGCGCACCTGGGCACCGAGGCTGACCAATGTCTCGATCAGCACCGCGGTCTGCACCGTCATGTGCAGCGACCCGGCGATCCGGGCACCGTGCAACGGGCGGGCCTCGGCGTACTCCCGGCGCAGCGCCATCAACCCAGGCATCTCGTGCTCGGCGAGCCGGATCTCCTTGCGACCGAACTCGGCGAGCCCCAGGTCGGCCACCGCGAACCCCAACCCGTTGCGGCGCTGGTGCAGGGCGTGCCCGGGTGCTTCTGTTGTTGTCACGGTGGTTCCTCTCAGGCCGAGACCGGGGCCATGGCCGGGGCGTCGGAGACGGTCAGTCCGGCGGCCGCACGCAGCGCGTCGGCGCGGTCGGTGTGTTCCCAGGGCAGGTCGACATCGGTGCGGCCGAAATGCCCGTACGCCGAGGTCGGTGAATAGATCGGTCGGTGCAGGCCCAGGTAGCCGCGGAACGCGGCCGGGCGCAGGTCGAAGTGCTCGGTCACCAGATTCTCGATCAGACTCCGGCTGACCCGCTCGGTACCGAAGGTGTCGATCAGCAGCGACACCGGCCGGGCCACCCCGATCGCGTAGGCCACCTGCACCTCCGCCCGCGCGGCCAACCCGGCGGCCACCACGTTCTTCGCCACGTACCGGGCGGCATAGGCGGCGGAGCGGTCCACCTTCGATGGGTCCTTGCCGGAGAAGGCACCACCGCCGTGGCGGGCGTAACCGCCGTAGGTGTCCACGATGATCTTGCGACCGGTCAGCCCGGCATCCCCGACCGGACCGCCGATCACGAACCGCCCGGTGGGGTTGACCAGCAGGTCCGCCCGCAGCGCGTCGGTGTCGTAGAAGTCGGCCGGCAGCTGGTGGGTGATCACGTGCCGCCACAGGTCTTCGCGGATCTGCTCGGTGCTGACCTCCTCGGCGTGCTGGGTGGAGATCAACACCTGCTCCACCGCGACCGGCACGTTGCCCCGGTAGCGCACGCTGACCTGCGTCTTGCCGTCCGGGCGCAGGTAACCCAGGGTGCCGTCCTTGCGCACCGCCGCCAGCCGCCGAGACAGCCGGTGCGCCAGCGCGATCGGCATCGGCATCAGCTCGGGCGTCTCGTCGGTGGCGTAGCCGAACATCATCCCCTGATCCCCGGCGCCGGCCCGGTCCAGCTCGTCGTCAGACAGCCTGCCCCGGTGCTCGTGGGCGCGGCTTTCAAAGGCTGCGTCGACGCCCTGGGCGATGTCCGGGGACTGCTTGTCCAGCGCCACCAATACCGCGCAGCTGTGCCCGTCAAACCCGAACCGGCCGTCGTCGTAACCGATCCGGTTGACCGTGTCCCGCACGATCTGGGTGTAGTCCAGCTGCCCCGGCGTGGTGATCTCCCCGGCCAGCACCACCATCCCGGTGGTGATCAGCGTTTCACACGCCACCCTGGAGTACGGGTCGATGGTCAACGCGGCGTCCAGCACGGCATCGGAGATCGCGTCGGCCATCTTGTCCGGATGGCCCTCGGTCACCGACTCGGAGGTGAACAGGTACCCCCTCGGCTCCGGCTGCGTCATGGTCAAACTCCTTGAGAGACGGTGTTGCGGTCGGCGGGTGGGGTAGCTGACTCGGCGGCGGCCGGGGATTTCCGGACCGGCTGGGGTGGCCCGGCGACCGGCTCCCTGGCGGCGAGCTCGGCCCGCACGGTCCGGGTGCCGAGCACCATGGCGGCCAGCTTTGCCCTGGCCACCGCCCCGGATACGTTGCGCAGTCCGCAGTCCGGGTTGATCGTCAGGCGCTCGGCGGGAACCAGCTCGAGCGCGCTGCGGATCCGGGCGGCGATCAGCTCGGGCGTCTCGACCTCGGAGCTCTTCACGTCGATCACGCCGAGCCCGATCCCCCGGTCCCAGCCGAACTTGGCCACCACCGGCAGGTCCTGGTAGCCCTTGCGGGCGAACTCCAGCACCAGCTGGTCCACCTGCGCGTCCAGCACGGCCGGGAACAGGAAGTCGTAGTGCCCCTCCCACAGTGGGCGGGCGTACCGGTTGCCGTAACAGACATGCAGCGCCCAGCCCACATCCACGCCCTCGGTCACCACATTGATCGCTTCCACCGCGGTGCTCACCTGGTCGGGATGGCCGGCCAGGAACGGCTCGTCGATCTGCAACAGCTCGGCGCCACGGTCGGCCAAGGCCCTCGCCTCGGCGTTGAGCACCCGGGCCATCGCCAGCACCAGCTCGCGCTGGTCCGGGTACGCCTCGTTGCGCACGCGCTGCGCCAACGAGAACGGTCCGGTGAAGGAGAACTTGATCGGACCGGCGCACTGGGAGGCGGTAAAGGCAAAGTCGTCGGCCAGCCCGATCGGCGCGTGCCCGGACGGCGGCAGCGGGGCAGGCAGCCGGACCCGGTAGTAGTCGAAGTAGTAGTCCTTGGCCCTCTCGGCGATCTCCACGCCTGGCATCCTGGCCAGGAAGTAGTCGATGTCGTTGTCCCGGCGCAGCTCGCCGTCCGACACGATGTCGATCCCGGCCAGCTCCTGGTCGCACAGCGCCGCCTTGATCGCCATCTCGTGCAGGTCGTCCAGCTGCGACTGGCTCATCCGACCCCGGTAGTAGTCGGTCTTGAGCCGCTCCATCCACTCCGGTACCGGGTAGGAGCCGACCACCGTAGTAGGCAGAGCAGGCAGCCCGCGCATCAGTCCATCACCTGCGCGGTCATCGTGATGATGTTTCCGCCGCCGCGGTGGGCGAACGGTGCGTAGTGCACCTCGAAGCCCTTGCGCCGCCCGACGTGCGCCAGCAGCGGCCCGTTGACCCAGTTCACCACCGACCCGTCGTACTTGCCGGGCCCCCGGAAGTTGGTGCGGTAGGCCTGTACGTCGGTGACGAACAGGTCGTGACAGACCAACTTGCCGAACGGGTGCAGCAGCGTCAGGCTGTCGGTGAAGCTGGCCAGCGCACCGTTGTTGACGTGCATCCGCACATCCGCCCCGGACTCCAGCAGCGGCCGCAACATCTCCCCGTTGACCGAAGGGGCCAGCTCGTACAGGTCGAGGCCGGTGAGCGGCACATAACGCTCGGCCAGGCGCAGCGCGCTCCACACCTCACGCCAGAACGTCACCGCCGCATCCGCGTCGGCGAACAGCGCCGGCGCGGCCTCGGCCAGCAGCGCCGGACCCAGCCTGGGCAGCTTGCGCACCAGCGCGGCCAGCTCCTCGACCGACACCGGCGCCGGCGCTGACACCGACAGCAACTCGGCCAGCCTGGCCGCCTCGGCCGCCGGCAGGAACGCGCGGGTCTGCACCTGGTAGGTCCGCCCGCCCAGCTGGGTCACCTCGTCGCTCGGCAGATTGTCGTAGACGTTGGAGATGTAGACCAAGAACACCTTCTGCCGCAGGAAGCCCAGCGAGCGGCTCGGCCGGGTGGCGTCCAAGGTGAACGAGCTGATGTGCCCGAGATGTTCGGCGACGGCCTCCCTGGCCAGGTCCAGGACGTGCGGAGAGTAGTCGCACATCAGGTAGTGCAGCCGCCGGTAATACCCCCCGCCATGCTGGGCGTCCAGCGCGCGCAGCTCGTCCAGGAACACCTTCGCCTGCCCGCCGTTGCCCACCCCGAGCTCCACGACGTAGAGCTCCTCGGGCAGCGCACCGGACGCGGCCAGCCGGTCCCACACCGCGAACAACTCGCCGATCAGCCCGCGCGCGGCGTCCTGATTGCGCGCGTCGCTCTCCCCTCCCGGCAGCGCCTGCTCGTAGCCACGCCCGGTCGACTTCTCCCACAGGTCCAGGTCACGCCAGTACAGCGCGTTGAAGTCCCAGACCAGCGACGCGCTTCCCGGCCCAAACTCCTCCAGCCACACTCGGTCGCCGCTGCCACAGACAGTGCGATCGCGCAGCAGTGCGGCGGCCCGCTGCTTGAGCGAAGGGTCGGCGCCGCGCCGGACATCGATGGCGATCTCGATCTCCTCCTCGCGGCCCCCGTCCGGCAGCACGGCCGGGTCGGTGCCGGCGTGGCGCTGCGCCAGCCCGAGGATCGGCCGCAGGTCGACCAGTTCCCGGAAGTTCTGCTTGTACTGCACCCAGTCGCAGACCACCCTGACCTTGTCGAGATCCGCTGAATCCTCGCTCAACGCCTCCACGACCGGCCCGAGCGAGGCGGCGATATCCGGCGGCTTGTTACCCCGGAGCCTGGCGTGCGGTCGGAAGTCAACCAACATGACCGATGCCTTCCCTGGTCGATACAGCGGTGGTCGATACAGCGGTGGTCGAGCCTGAGGCGCGGAGGTCGGGCTGGGCGGCCGGACCCACTCCGGCCCGGCGCACGATGTCCGGCACCCCGCGCTCGTAGCCGATGGCCATCAGGTGCACCCCGGCCACCCCAGGGATGGCCCGCAGCCGCTGGATCGTCTCGATGCACATCGCGATCCCCTCGGCGGCGACCCGGTTCTCCGGCACCCCGCGCAGCCTGCGCGCCACCTGCTCGGGGACGTGGATCCCGGGCACACCGGTCCGTAGGAACTCCAGCACCCGCAGCGAGCGAATCGGGCCGACGCCGGCGAGCACCGCGCACCGCTCGGTCACGCCCAGCTCGCCCAGCCGGGCCATCCACCGCTCGAACGCCTCGACGTCGAACACGTACTGGGTCTGGACGAACTCAGCTCCCGCCGCCACTTTCTTGGCGAGCCGCCGAGCCCGGAACTCGGTGGGCGGGGCGAACGGGTTCTCCACGGTGCCGATCAGCCAGTTGGGCCGTACCGACAACGCCTGCCCGGACATCAGCACGCCGTCGTCGCGCAATGTGCGAGCCAACCAGGTCAGCTGCACGCCATCCAGGTCGAACACCGGCTTCGCGTCCGGATGGTCGCCGAACCGGGGATGGTCCCCGGTCAACAGCAGCACGTTGGGGATGCCCAGCGCGCCGGCGGACAACAGGTCAGACTGCAGGCCAATCCGGTTGCGGTCCCGGCAGGTCAACTGCATCACCGGTTCAACACCGGCCCGCATCGCCAGCAGGCTGCCACCCAGGCTGGACAGCCGCACATGCGCGCCCTGGTTATCGGTCACGTTCGCCGCGTCCACCCAACCGCGCAGCAGTTCCGCCTTACGCTCGATCGCATCCGGGTCCGCGCCACGCGGCGGGCCGATCTCCGCGGTCACCACGAATCGCCCGGAACGCAGCGCCGCTCGCAGCTCACTCACCGTGCGCACCACTGAAAAGCATGACTCATGTTGCTCGACTCTCTCCCGAACGAGCAAAAAGAAATGACTACAGATTCGCACCGAGGAATTGTCGGAACGAATCCCTTTAGCGGGGCGGCTACCGCTGTGCCTGGCTATCCAGCAACGCCCGCGCCACTACAGGTCGCAGATCTTTCGGCACAGCGATTCGAGACGCCCGAAGGTGCGCAACGGCAGCACGCAATTCAGACACCTCCCGCCGAAGCTCGTCGATTGTCACCTGGCAGCCGCAAGGCCGCTCAACCTGGAGAGACTGAGAAATGCGGGTCAGCTCACGCAATACCGGAGCCAGCGGCGTCTCATCCCGAGTAGCGCTCATTTCTCTCC
Organism: Pseudonocardia sp.; assembly: GCA_035489915.1. GTDB lineage: Bacteria > Actinomycetota > Actinomycetes > Mycobacteriales > Pseudonocardiaceae > Pseudonocardia. Next base: position 6,330 of record DATHIT010000650.1, read on the forward strand.
CCGACCTTGGGCGGCAATCACTTCGTTCACCGTAACCGCGGCGATCGGCGCGGGATATGTGCGACGAACCAACGTCGAGCCACGCGGGCTTGGGG
>DATHIT010000651.1:0-2347 GCA_035489915.1 Pseudonocardia sp.
GACCTGCTGCGCCGGCTGGGGCGCACCGCCGATGCGGCGGCCGCCTACCGGGCGGCGATCGCGCACACCGAGAACGTCGCCGAGCGCACCTTCCTGAACCAGCGCCTCGCCGCGCTCACCAGCTGACCGGGCCCCGGCCGCGCGGATGACCGGACTCACAGTTCAAGCTGCGCTAGAAGGCGTAACGTCGTTACCACCGTTTGGCCTATAGACCGCCGCCAGATGCCCCTGTTTGGTTGCGGAAGGTGACCTCGCTCCTTCGTTAACTCGACGGGAGCGGTCGGGGAGGTGACATGTCGGCCCAGTCTGTGACAGTCAGCGTGCGACCGGAAGTCAACGGTGAGGACCTGGCCGAGATTCTTCGGGCAGGTCCGTTCGCCCGGGCGTTCAGGGCCGCCATCGCGGCCCGCGGCCTGGGCCTGGAACGCATCCAGGACCGGCTACACCAGCACGGGATCAAGCTCAGCATTGCCACGCTGAGCTACTGGCAATCCGGCCATCGCCACCCCGAGCGCGCCGAGTCGTTGCGTGCACTGAAACTCATCGAGGGCATCCTCGAGTTGCCTGCCGGATCACTGAGCTCGTTGCTGCGTTCCTCGACTCGCCGCGACAGTCGCCCGATGTCTGACGGGATCCCCTACCCGTGGCCCGAGCGTCCCGAATTTGCCGAACTTTTGTCGGATATACCCACCACCCCTGACACAGCCCTGCGCCGGCTCCATCAGCGCGACCGGGTGACGATCGGGCCGGACGGGCTGATCCGGTCGACGATCTGTTCGCAGGTGATGCGTGCGGAACGGGACGGCGTCGACCGATCCCTGTTTCTCTTCGGCTGCCAGGGCCATGCGGGCAACGACCTGCCGCTGGTGACGAATCTGCGGAACTGCGAGCTCGGCCATGTGTCGAGCAACCCGGGGCACGGTCTGATCGGCGGCGAGTTCGTTTTCGAGCGCCCACTTCGCAAAGGCGAGACCGTACGGATCGAATACCAGGTGGACAATCCGCCGGAAGCCGCCGACGCGCAGCACCGAACCGAATCCTTCTCCCGCTGCTTCATGCAGGCCGTCCCGGTGTACCTCGTTGAGCTCTGCTTTGACGAACGAGCCCTGCCCCGGCGGTGTCAACAGTTCAAGGGCAGGCTGAGCGAGAAAAGCCCACGGATAACCCGCAACTTGGAGCTAGGCATCGCAAATACGGTGTGGTCAGTGGGTCGGAACTTCGGGCCCGGATACTTCGGCATTCATTGGGACTCGGAATCGGCTGTGGACGATGGCGAGGATTCGGTGGTGGACTGGTCGAGCCACTGGTCGTGCAACGTCGTCTGATGTGGTCGCTGCTCAACCGACCGGGCCGAGCTCCAGTTCGTCCAGTACCTCGGCGATCGATTTCACCTCGGTGTCGTCCAGCGGGAGCAACGGGAGGTTCGTCCGCCCGTGGGCGATGATGCCGCGCAGTGCCATGGCCGCCTTGAATGCGCCGAGGGCAGCCGCGGTCTCCCCGATGCGCCGCCGGTCGGGGATCTGAGTGATCGCGTAGAGCCGGGCCAACCGGTCCTGCTCGGCTCCGGCCGAGGTTAGGTCGCCGGCCCGCGCCGCATGCCACAGCCGCAGGTAGCCGTCCGGGTCCACATTGCCCAGCCCGGGCACCAGGCCGGCCGCGCCCAGCCGCACCGCGACGTCGGCGACCAGCTCGGACCCGGTGAGCACCGGGAACTCGGTGGGCACTCGGCGCAGCGTCTCGCGGAACCCGGCCAGGTCTCCGCTGGAGTCCTTCAGCGCCACGACCAGCCGTTCCCGGGCCAGCGTGGCCACCACCTCGGGAGTGAGCCGGGCGCCCACCGCGCTGGGAATGTCGTAGCCGACCACCGGCAGATCGATCGCGGCGCGCACCAGGCGGTAGTGCTGGACGATCTCGTCGGGATGCGGGTGCACGTAGAACGGCGCGGTGACCACGACGGCGTCCGCGCCCAGCGCCTGCGCGCCACGGGCCTGCTCGATCACCCGGCGGGTGCCGGTGTCCACCGCGCCGACCAGCACCGGCACCGCGCCGGCCACCTCGCTGACCGCCACCTCCACGGCGGTGCGCCGCTGCTCGGTGTCCAGCAGCGCGACCTCTCCGGTGGAGCCGCCGAGGAACACCCCGTGCACACCGGCGGACAGCTGCACGGCGAGCAGCCGGCGCAGTGACCCGACGTCCACCTCGCCGTCCGCGTCCAGCGGGGTGACCAGCGGCGGGATCACACCGCGCAGCCGGGCGGCCAGATCAGGCATGGGTACTCCGATCGTCGGGGACGGGTGCTGGCTCGGCGCCCAGTGCCCTGCCGAGCCGGGCCGGCAGGTCGAACCCG
>DATHIT010000652.1:0-6752 GCA_035489915.1 Pseudonocardia sp.
GCATCCCGCTCGAACAGCACGTACCACTCCACGTCGGCACCGAGCCGGGGCTGACGCTGCCGGTAGGCGATCACATCCCGGTCCGCGACCCGGGTGGCCAGGGTGAACTCGGCCAGCGGTTCGCCGTCGTCGACCGCGCGCTGGTAGCGGTCGCGCAGCTCACGGAACGCGCGGTCCGGCTCCGCCGCGCTGTCGTAGCCGAGCGGGGTCTGCTCGATGGCGATCAGGTCGGACCCGTTCGGCGTGCCGACCGGGGTGAGCAGGCTGCGCCGCCGCTCGGGCAGGCCGCCGGAATGCCGCCAACCGGCGGGCACGCCGAGGGTGTAGTCGTACTGGGCCAGCAGGTGGTTGGAGCCCCCGGCCGGTACCGACTCGGCGAGCTGGTGCCCGGCGGGTGCACCGGATGTGCTGGCCAGCCCGCTGCTCAGTGCGGTGAGGGTGGCCGCGAGCAGCGACACGGCGAGGCCGGCCAGCACCCCTCGGATCCGGCGGCGCGGCGCCGGCGGCGGCAGCAGGGGTTCGGCGGCTCGCGACCGGCTGGCCGGCCCGGGGCGGTTCGCCCGGAGGTAGGCCGGGACGGTTGGCGGAGTTCCCGGTTCGGGGTCCGCGCGGAGCCCGCCGAGGAGCGCCACGTGCTCCGGGTCGGTGGGCACCAGCGGCGGCTCACCGATCAGGTCGGTGATCCACTCGATCAGCCGCTCGGTGGGCACCGTGCCGGCCAGCAGCAGCACGCCGCCGGTCAGCTCCGGCGGCGGGACGCGCGCCTCGCCGGCGACTTCGGCCAGCAGTCGGGCCGGGCGGTCGTCGTCGCTGGTCGAGCTGTGCCGGCAGGCGAGCACAGTGCCCGCTCCAGCCCCGGCCGCCGTGCCGGCTCCAGCGCCGGCCAGCACGGTCGCGCAGGCACCGTCCGGGCGCACCTGGAGTACCGCCAGCGGCCCCGGGGGCAGCGTCCGGCGGGCGGTCACCTCGCGGGCCGCGGCCACGGCGGACGAGCGGGCCCGGACCGGTACACCGGGGCCGGCGAGCCGCCGTGCCGCGGTGTCCGCCGCGCGGGCCGTCCAGTGCGCCGGATGCACCACGACCAGCTCTTCCAGCGGGTCGACCACCGAGGCGAAGCGGCGCAGCGCGGCCCGGACCGCCTCGGACGCCGAACCCGCCGACCGACCGGGCAGCAGCCGAGGCGTGCCGCCCGGGCCGTCCGCCGCCGCGAGCCTGACGGACGAGCCTCCCAGCTCCACGGCCAATCTCATGGCGAGGGCTTCTTCGGCGCCCTCCGGGCCGGTCGCGTCGTTTTCCTGGCCGGCCGGGCCGGTTTGACGCTCGGCGGTGCTGGTTCGACACTCGGCGCCGGCTCCGGGTCCGGGTCCGGGTCGAGCAGCGCGATCTGCACCCGGCGGCGCCCGGCCTTGCGTCCGAGCAGCACGGCCCGGCCGGGCGGCATCGGGGTCGGCTTGACCCCGTCCAGCAGCGGACCCTCGTCCGGGCTGCCGCTCATCATCAGCCCCGGCGAGGCCAGCTCCCGGAGCCGGGCGATGACCGGTTCGAACAGGGCTCGGCTGGCGCCTCCGCTGCGCCGGGCCAGCACCAGGTGCAGCCCGACGTCCTTGGCCTGCGGGAGGAACTCCAGCAGCGGCAGCAACGGGTTCGCGGTGGCCGCCGCGCCCGTGCTGGCCACCAGGTCGTAGTCGTCGACCAGCACGTACACCTCGGGGCCGGACCACCAGGAGCGGTCCCGCAGCCGCGCCGCGGTGACGTCCGAGCCGGGCAGGCGGCGGCGCAGCGAGGCGGCCACGTCGCTGATCGCCTGGCCGGCGGTCTCGCCGTTGCTGGCGTAGCCGATGAGGTGGCTGTCCGGCACCTGGCCGAGCAGGGTGCGCCGGTAGTCGATGAGCACGATTCGCGCCTGCTCGGGGCTGAGCTGCTGGGTGAGGCCACGGGTCAGCACCCGGAGCAGGTTGGTCTTGCCGCTCTCCCCGTCGGCGAAGCAGAGCAGGTGCGGTTCGGCGTCGAAGTTGAGGTAGACCGGCTCCAACCGGGCCTCGTCCACGCCGATCGGCAGCGCGTGCGGCGTGCTGGGCGGGAGGGTCCCGGCGGCGGTCAGCGCGGTGCGCCTGGCGAGCAGCTCGGGGTAGTCCATCCGGTCCGGCAGCAGCCGCACCGAGGGCACCGAGGGGCCGGACCAGGACGTCGCCACCTCGGCCACCGCCTCGGCGAACCCGCCGCCGATGGTGTCCAGCGCCGGGCGGGCGATCACACAGTGGCCGCCGTCCGGGGCCATCCCCCTACCGGGTTTGGCCGGCACCAGCGCGGCCCGCCGCCGATCCACCTCGGAGTCGGCCGGGTCGCCCAGCCGCAGCTCGAACCGGGTGCCCAGCAGGTCCTTCAGCGCGGGGCGCAGCTCGGACCAGCGGTTCGCCGACACCAGCAGGTGCACCCCGTAGGAGAGCCCGCGGCTGGCGAGCGGCAGCAGCTGGGTCTCCAGCTCCTCGAACTCGGTGCGCAGCGTGAGGTAGCCGTCCACCACCAGGACCAGATCGCCGTGCGGATCGCCAGCAAACTCACCGGCGGCCCTGCGCCGGCGGAACTCGGCGGCCGACTCCAGCCCGGCGGCGCGGAACGAGCGCTCCCGGTCGTCCAGCACGCCGGTCACCTCGGCCACGGTGCGGCGCACCACGTCCGGCCGCTGACGGTCCGCCACCCCGCCGACGTGCGGCAGGCCGGCCAGCCCGTCGAGCATCCCGCCGCCGAAGTCCAGCGCATAGATGGTCAGCTCGCGCGGCGTGTTGGTCAGCGCGAGGCCGAGCAGCAGGGTGCGCAGCAGGGTGGACTTACCGGACTGTGGAGCGCCCACCACGATGCCGTGCCCGGCGGCCGAGGACAGGTCCGCGACCAGCGGATCCCACCGCTGGTGGTAGGGCCGGTCGATCAAGCCGAGGGGCACTCGCAGGCCGCCGCCGTCCCGGGTGCCCAGGCCGCGCGGACCCCGACCGAGTGCCGGCAGCAGCGTGTCCAGGGCGGGCGGTTCATCCAGCGGGGGCAGCCACACCCGGTGCGCCGGCGGGCCCTGGCCGGCCATCGCGCCGACCATCAGGTCCAGCACGCTGCGCGCCCGCGCGGTCCGGGCCACCGTGCCCGATCCGGCGCCCGCGCCGCCCCGAACGGCGGAGGCGTCCGGAGCGGCGCTGCCCGGCACCACGACGTCGGTTCCCGGGATCGCCCCGGTCGGCGGGTCACCGGCCAGTGGCGGGTCGGACAGCACCCGGGTGACCGAGTCGTCCGGGTCGCCGGGACGGATGCCGACCCGGGTGGCGGTGAACAGCCGGGGCCGCGCCGATCCGGTCACGGCGGCCGGGGTCGGCGTGGCGCCCACCGCCGGTGCCGAGGACACGTAGGCGGCCCGGAACCGGACCAGCTCGTCGGTGCCCAGCGCGAGGTAGCCGGAACCGGGCATCGGCGGCAGCTGGTAGGCGTCCGGCACGCCGAGCACCGCGCGGGACTCGGCCGGGGAGAACGTGCGCAGCGCGATCCGGTACGACAGGTGCGACTCCAGCCCGCGCAGCCGCCCCTCGTCCAGCCGCTGGGAGGCCAGCAGCAGGTGCATCTGCAGGGACCGGCCGAGCCGCCCGATGGTGACCATCAGATCGACCAGTTCGGGACGCTGGGCGAGCATCTCGGAGAACTCGTCGACCACGATCAGCAGCGCGGGCAGCGGCGGCAGGTCGGTTCCGGAGCGCCGGGCGCGCTCGTAGTCGGCGACGCTGGCCAGGTTGCCGGCCGCGCGCAGCGCCTCCTGCCGGCGGGTGATCTCGCCGGCCAGCGCGTCCGCCATCCGGTCAACCAGGGCGAGCTCGTCGGCCAGGTTGGTGATCACCGCGGACACGTGCGGGAGGTCGGCCATGCCGAGGAAGGTGGCGCCGCCCTTGAAGTCGACCAGCACCATGTTCAGCCGGTCGGACGGGTGGGTCGCGGCCAGCCCGAGCAGCAGGGTGCGCAGCAGCTCAGACTTCCCGGAGCCGGTGGCCCCGATGCACAGCCCGTGCGGCCCGGAGCCGCCCTGCGCGGACTCCTTGAGGTCCAGCAACACCGGTTGGCCGTCCTCCCCCACGCCGATCGGCACGCGCAGGGTGTCCGCCGCCGAGTCGCGCCAGCGGGCCCTGGCCACCGCGACCGAGGCCGAATCGTCGAGGCCCAACAGCTCCGGCAGCCCAACGGTGTTGCGCAGCGGGCGCCCGGTGTCCGGCTCGGCGCCCCTGGGCGCGCGATACCGGGCCATCCGCCGGGCCAGCGTGGTCGCCTCGGCCAGACTGAGCGCGTCCGGCCGGCCGATCCAGCGGGGCGGCTCGACGAGGCGCGGGTCGGCGCTCATCCCCAGCCGGGTCGGCTCCACCAGCAGGGTCAGCTCCCGGTCGACGACGGAGGCGCCGGCCCGGTCGGCCAGCCGCAGCACAGTGATCTCCGGACGGTCCAGCCACTGCGCGCCGGCCCGGCGCACGTCCACCCCGTCCACCACGATGAGCAGCCGTGGCGGGTTCCCGCTGGCCGTGGGGGTGGTCGGCGCGGCCAACCAGTCGGCGACCTCGGCCGGGCGGGAGGTGACCATACGCAGTGCGCCGATCTCGTCGGTCAGCGTCGGGTGCTGCACGTGCGGCAGCCACTTCACCCAGTCCCAATGCGGAATCGCGGCGGGCGCGGCGATCACCGCCAACCGGGCCTCCGCCGGGCTGTGCCACACCGCGTACTGCGCCACCATCGCCCTGGCCAGCGCGCGCGCCGGATCCAGCCCGGCATCGGACGGCTGGCCGCGCAGGCATACCCGGCGCAGCGCGCGGAGCGCCACCGCGACCGGCAGATCCGGCACCCCCACATGTGCCCGGAGCAGCCGACTCAGCCGCCACGCGCAGACCGGCTCGAGTTCGTTGAACGGCCCGGTCTGCGGCGCGACCAGCCGGGTCGCCAACCGCTGTCGGCCCCGGCCGACCCGGACCTGGCCGAAGTCCTGGTCGGTTTCCCGTCGCTCCCACAGCCGGTCGGTGTCCAGCAAGGCGAGCAGCGCTCCGGGGTCGGGCTGGTTGAACTCCATCGCGGTGCGCTGCGCGGCGGCCACGATCCGGATCCGCCGCCGCACCTGGGCCAGGTAGCGCAGGTAGTCACGGCGGGTCTCGTCGGTCTCCGCGCGCTGGCTGCCGCCCCGCCCCATGCCACCGGCCATCATGCCCAGGGTGGACAGCGCGAACATGCCGCCGAACAGCCACGACGTCGGGTTCTGCGCGCCCATCACCACGATGAAGCCCAGCGATCCGAGCACCATGACGGCGGGCATCAGCTTCTGGGCCAGCCCCGCCGGCACCGGCTTGGCCGGCTCCGGGGGCGGCTCGAGCGGCAGCTCGCCACCGGGTAGCCGGGGTGACGCGACTCTGGGCACGCGGCGCACCGTGCGGGTACTCATGGGCGGGTGCCTCCTGTACGGGCATCTCGACAACACGGTTTGACTGCGCGGCGGGCTGAACGGGCCTCGACCAGTTCCGCCAAACCGCCCTCACCGACGATCAGGCGCGGCAATACTAAAAATCCGAACGCTCCCGCCGGGGCCGTTTGGCGAAACTGCTCCCCGGTAGCGGCCCGATCTTCGCTATGCGGCAGGAGGCGGCATGACCAGGCCGGACACCGGTATGGCCCGGGCCGATGCGCGTCTTGACGGCACCCGGTTCTGTCGGGTCACCGTGCTGGCGCCGCGCTCCCGGATGGATCTTGCGCTGCCCACCGACCTGACCGTGGCCGAGCTGGTCCCGATGCTCACCGAGCTGGCCGGGGAACTCGGCACCGGACCCCGAGGGCCGGCCGGGGCGCGCGACCGGGAGGGGCTGCCCACCGTCTGGTGCCTGGCCGCCGCGGCCGGCGCCGAGCTGCCGCCACACGCCACCCTGGCCGGGTTGGGTGTGCTGGACGGTGACCTGCTGCGGTTGCGCCGCCGATCCGAGGCCCCGCCACCGCCGGTGTTCGACGATCCGGTGGACGCGGTGGCCGAGGCGGTGTGGGCACCGGACGGCGAGCCCGGGGCCTGGGCGGCCTGTGCGGACGACCCGGACAGCCCGCCGGAGCCGTTCTCCGTACGCCCGTGGAATGCCCGCTGCCGCCGGGTCGCCGGGCTGGTCGCCGCCCTGCTGGCGGTGCTGGGTGCGGCGATCCTGCTGGCCGCCGTCCGCGGGCTGGGTGAGCAGGCCAACGCGGTGGCCTCGGTGATCGGTGCGCTGGGGGCCTCGGCCGCGCTGGCCGGCGGGGTGCACACCGCGCGGCGGGATGAGGCGGCCGCCGTGCTGCTCGCCACCGCCGCCATCCCGCTGGCCTCGGCAGCCGGTTTCGCCGCGCTGCCGGGGGTGCCCAGCGCCGGGCACCTGCTGCTCGCCGCATCGCTCGCCGCCGCCGCGTCGGCCGCCGGGCTGGCCCTGCTGGGCACCGCCGCTCCGCTGCTGGTGGGCACCGCGCTGGCCACCGCGATGACCGCGCTGACCGCGCTGCTCGGCGTGTTCGGCGCCGCCTCGCCGAGCGGGTTGGCGGCCGGCGCGGCCACCGTCGCGGTGGGCATGCTGCCGCTGTTACCCCGGGCGAGCATTCGGTTGGCCGGGCTGCCGCCCCCGGTCATCCCGAGCACCGAGGAGGACATGGTCGCCGCCGACACCCGGTGGGAGTTCGCCTCCACCGACGAGATCCGCTACCAGGCCCGGTTGGCACACACCTACCTGGCCGGGCTGGTG
>DATHIT010000653.1:0-7828 GCA_035489915.1 Pseudonocardia sp.
CCGATCGTGGTGTACGCCGAGGTCAGGTCGACGATCTGGGCGCTCCCGTCGGCGGGCAGGTGGTCGGAGAACCACTTGAGGTCGGCCATGCCGTGCGCGCCGCCGGTGACCACGCGGTAGCGGTCGTGGGCCAGCCGCATCACCGTGAGGTCGGACCGGAAGCCACCCTTGGCGTCGAGCACCGGGGTGTAGATCACCCGCCCCTCGGCGACGTCGGCCTGGGCGACGACGATGCCCTGCACCGCTCCCGCCGCCCCTGGGCCGACGACGTCGAAGATCACGAACGCGGACAGGTCGACGATGCCGGCGCGCTCGCGCATCGCGAGGTGCTCGGCGTTGATGATCGGCGACCACCAGCGCGCGTCCCACTCGTGCTCGCGCGGTAGTACCGCGTCGCCGTACTCCGCGAGCAGGCCCTCGTTCCCGGCGTACCACATCGGTCGTTCCCAGCCCGCGGTCTCGAAGAAGACCGCGCCCGCCTCCCGCTCGGCGGCATGCATCGGCGCGAGCCGCTTGTCACGCTCGCCGGCCCACTGCTCGGAGGGGTGCACGATGCCGTAGGTCTTGTTGAAGGCCTCGGCGGTGCGCGAGCGCACATGGCCGCGGGTGCGCTGGTGTGGGTAGAAGCGCGCGATGTCGGTGTGGTGGATGTCGATCTCGGAGTGGCCGTCGGTCATCCACTCCGCCACCGCGCGCCCGACGCCGGGGCCTTCCTTGACCCACACCGCGGCGGCCGACCAGAGGCCGCCGACCTCGGGGGTCTCGCCCAGGATCGGCGCGCCGTCGGGGGTGAGCGAGAGCAGGCCGTTGATGGCGTAGCGGATCTCGGCGCCCTCGGCACCGAGCGCGTCGGGCATCAGCTCCAGCGCCTGCTCCAGCTGCGGGTCGAAGTCGTCCTCGGTGAACGGCATCTCGGTGGGCGAGAGCTTCGCCTGTTCGATCGACGGGATGTCGGCCGGGTTGTGCAGGATCGGGCGGTGGGCGTAGGAGCCCACCTCCATGTCGGCGCCGTGCTGGCGCTCGTAGCAGAAGGTGTCCATGTCCCGGATGATCGGGAAGGAGATCTCGCCCTCCCGCTCGGCGAGCTGCGGCACCGGGCCGACCGAGATCATCTGGTGCACCGCGGGCGTCAGCGGGATGGCGGCGCCCGCCATCGCCGCGAGCTTCGGGCTCCAGACGCCGCAGGCGATCACCACGGTGCCGGCCTCGATGCCCCCACCGGTGGTGCGGACCCGCCGGATGCGCCCCTGCTCGACGTCCAGGCCGGTGACCTCGACGGTCGGCACGACGGTGAGCGCACCGAGTGCTATGGCCTTCTCGCGCATGATCGTGCCGGCGCGCAGCGAGTCGACGACGCCGACCGACGGCGTCCAGAAGGCGCCCAGGATCTTGTCCTTGTCGAGGAAGGGCACCTTCTCGACGACGTGCTCGGGGCTGACCAGCTCGGCCTCGATCCCCCACGCCCGCGCCGACGACATCCGCCGGCGCAGCTCCTCCATCCGCTCCTCGGTACGGGCGACCTCGTAGCCCCCGGACTGGGTGAAAACGCCCATCTCCTGGTACTGCCGCACCGAGTCCAGCGTCAGATCGGTGAGCTCGCGGGAGTGGTCGACCGGGAAGATGAAGTTCGAGGCGTGGCCGGTGGATCCGCCCGGGTTGGGCATCGCCCCCTTGTCGATCTGGACGATGTCGCGCCAGCCGAGGCGGGCGAGGTGGTGGACGAGGCTGTTGCCGACGATGCCGGCACCGATGACCACTACGCGTGCGGTGGGCGGAACGCTGGCCATGATCTTCCCTCCTTGAGCTCCCCGGAGGAGAACCTTGACGGGCGCCTTTCCCGGCTGCACTCTAACGGTGCTTTCCGAAACAGTGGTTCCACGATATGGAACTCTTGTGGGACGGATGTCGATGACGACACAGGTGGGCAGTCAGGCCGTCGACCGCGCGACCGCGTTACTCACGCTGGTCGTGGAGTCCGGCGCGCCGAGGACGTTCACCTCGCTCGTGGACGAGCTGGGCCTGGCCAAGTCGACGACGTCCCGGCTCCTGCAGGCGCTGGAGCGCAGCCGCCTGGTCCAGCGCGACCAGGCTGGGGCGTTCCGGCCGGGCGCGCTGTTCTCCCTCTACGCCGCCCGACCCAGCGCGGTGCACGACCTCGCCGAGCTCGCCCGCCCGACGCTCGAGCGCGTCGGCGAGCTGACCGAGGAGACGGTCAACCTTGCGGTCCCGCGCGGCAGCGAGGTCGTCGACATTGCGCAGGTGGACAGCCGATACGTGCTGGGCGCTACCAATTGGGTGGGCGTGGACGTCCCGGCGCACTGCACGGCGCTGGGCAAGGTGCTCTACGCCTACGGCGCGCTCCCGTTGCCGAAGGGCAACCTCGAGCGCCGCACCGCGCACTCCCCGGTCGACCGGGCGCAGCTCGAGCACGCGCTGGTCGAGGTGCGCCGCCGAGGTTGGGCCGCTTCGCTCGACGAGCTCGAGGTGGGGCTGGCCGCGGTCGCCGCGCCGGTCCGCGGGGTCGACGGGGCGGTCCTGGCCGCGATCTCCGTGTCCGGGCCCACCACCCGCATCAACGACCGCGGCATTACCGCGCTCGGCGAGGTCCTGCTCGCCGAGATTCGCGGCCTCTCGACCCAGCTCGGCAACCGTGCCACCAGCGAAGGCGTGGCATGACGTGGTCGTCGCGCAACCCGTTCCACCGATGAAGGAGGCAGGGCATGGGCCAGCACGTACACCCGAACTACCCGACGGTCGACCAGTCAGACCGGTCGGTCCCGATCAACCTCCGCCAATCCGGCCCGACACCGGTTGAGTTTCTGATCTCCACCCGCATCCGCAAGTCGCCGTACTGGCACCTGTCGGTCGAGGCTGGCTGCTGGCGGGCCGAGGTCTACAACCGCGTTTACCACCCCCGCGGCTACGTCCGCAAGGAAGACGGCGGGGCGATGGTCGAGTACGACTCGCTGGTCAACCACGTCACCATGTGGGACGTGGCGGTGGAGCGACAGATCCAGGTCCAGGGGCCGGACGCGGAGGCGTTCGTCGACTTCGTCATCACCCGCGACGCCACCAAGATCCCGCCGATGCGCGCCCGCTACGTGATCCTGTGCAACGAAAAGGGCGGCATCCTCAACGACCCGGTGCTGTTGCGCCTGTCCCACGACGAGTTCTGGTTCAGCCTGTCCGACAGCGACCTGATGCTCTGGCTGCAGGGCGTCAACGTGGGCAAGCGCTTCGACGTCACCATCAAGGAGATCGACGTCTGCCCGGTGCAGATCCAGGGACCGAAGTCGATCGACCTGATGACCGACCTGATCGGCCCTGATGCCGCCACGATTCCGTCCTACGGCCTGTGGTCGGGCACTGTCGCCGGCTGCGAGGTGATCGTGTCCCAGACCGGGTTCACCGGGGAGAAGGGGTACGAGATCTACCTGCGGGACGCGACGCTGCACGCGGAGACGCTGTGGAACGCGGTACTGGAGGCGGGCAAGGCGCACGAGCTGGCGGTCATCGCACCCGCGCACCACCGCCGGGTCGCCGCTGGCATCTTGTCCTGGGGACAGGACATGGACGCCGAGACACTCCCGTTCCAGGCCAACCTCGGCTACCAGGTGCCCCGCACCAAAGCAGGCGACTACGTCGGGAAGCGGGCATTGGAGTCGGCCCGCGCCGCCATGGAGGCGGGTTCGCCGCCGTGGACGCACCGGCTGGTCGGCCTGGTGCTCGGGGGCAAGCCCATCGACGAATACGCACCCGACTTTTGGCTGGTCACCGCCACCACCGACGACAAGCCGATCGGCTACCTGACCTCGCCGTGGTACTCCCCCGCGCTCGAGACCAACATCGCCATGGCGTACGTGCCGAACGCGCTGTCCGAGCTCGGCACCGCGCTGCGGGTCCGGCTGCCCGATGCCTACGCGGAGAAGCCGGGCGAGCCGGTCGACGCCGAGGTGGTCGACATGCCATTCCGGGAGTCGGTCAACCCGAACACCCGCGAGCGGCTCAAGCAGCGGGGTCTGGACGCCGCAGTGTGATGTATGAGCGTCAATAGCGGGCGATCCGATGCAACTCTGATTGGCCTGCTGCGCTCCGCGCGCTACGAGGTGATCCCCACCGCGGGGGTGGAGGAGAAGGTTCTCGCGTGCGTGCCTCAGGACCTCACGGTGACCGTCACGGCCTCGCCGTCGAAGGGGCTGGAGGCCACCCTCGAGCTCACCGAGCGGCTGCGCGCGGGCGGCTACCGGGTCGTACCGCACCTGTCCGCACGGCTGGTCCGGGACGGGGCGCACCTTCGCGAAATCGTGGACCGGCTGCGCACCGCGGGTATCGATGACGTGTTCGTGCCGGCGGGAGACGCCGACCCACCGGCTGGTCGGTTTGACGCCGCGCTCCCGCTGCTCGTCGAGCTGACCCAGCTCGGCCGGCCGTTCCCGAATGTCGGCATCCCTGGGTACCCGGAGAGTCACCCGAGAATCGACGACGACATCACGATCCAGGCGATGTGGGACAAGCGGGCGCACGCCACCTACATCGTGAGCAACCTGTGTTTCGACGCTCGGGTATTGGCCACCTGGATCGCACGGGTCCGGCGCCGCCAGGTCACCCTCCCCATCCATCTCGGTGTGGCCGGCCCGGTCGAGTCGACCAAGCTGCTCACCGTCGCCACCAAGATCGGCGTCGGGGAGTCGACCCGGTTCCTTCGGACGCACCCGTCGTGGTTGACAAACCTGATCCGGCCCGGCGGCTACTCACCCGAGCGCTTGTTGCGCCGGGTGACCAGTCTGCTCACCGCGCCTGACTCGACGGTCGTCGCGGTGCACGTCTACACGTTCAACCAGCTGGCCGAGGCCGAGCGGTGGCGGCAGCGGATGCTCCGGGAGCGGCCCCGTTGACCGGTCTCGCGGGTCGGCGAACTTCGTTCACGTCAGCGGCGCTTCAGCCTGGCCGAAGTATCCGATTCGGGAGCTGATCTCCTGTGCGCCGGGGACAAGCTTGCCGGCAACCGCGTCGAAGGAATCCACGGTTAGCCGGTAGGAAGGGCCGGCGATGCTCACGGCGGCGACCACATAGCCGCTGCTGCCACGGATCGGGGCGGCGAGCGAGTTCAGACCGATCTCGAGTTCCTCGCTCGTGCTGGCCCACCCGCGAGTACGTGCCCTCTTCAGGTCGCCTCGCAATGCATCCTCGCTGGTGATCGTGTGCTCGGTGTACCGCTCCAGCTTGTTGGCGAGTAGCGCGGCCGACGCTTCGTCGCCCGCCCAGGCGAGTAGCGCCTTGCCACTGGAGGACGCGTGCAATGCGGTGCGGGCGCCGACCCAGTTGCGCGCGGTCACAGTGGCGGAGCCGTGCGCCTGGATGATGTTGATAGCGGCGCCGGCATCCAGCACGGCTACGTTCACCGTTTCACCGACCTCCGCGGCGAGACGCTCGCACACCGGTCGGCTCTCCCTGGGCAGGTCGAGGTGCGCCGCGACGGCACCGGCCAGGCGCACAATGCCAAAGCCGAGCCGGTACTTGCCCCGTTCGGCGACCTGCTCAACCAGTTGGCGGTTCTCCAGCGCGACGACAAGCCGAAACGCCGTCGACTTGTGCACCTTGAGCTCTTTGGCCAGCTCGGTGACGCCCGCTTCGCCCAGGTTCGCCAGTAGCTCGAGGAGGCTCAGTGCCCGGTCCACCGACTGGACGTGACTAGCCGGACCGTCCGACCCGATCCGCCGCACCGGCCTGTGACCCATGACACAACTGTAAACGCAGCGTGACCGCACAGCCGACACATCCCCAAGTCTGACCATGCCCGGTCCTGCCCCGGTGCCTAGCCTGAATGGGCGAGCACCGGGGGGCGTCAAGGCGTCCGTCCCGGCGCCCTCGGCGCCAAACGCTCGCCTGAACGTGACGAGTGGATATGCCTCCTATCGTGACGGGCGCGGCCGACTCCAGCACCGCGCGGTGTGGTGAGCCCGGCGCAGCACAGGTAGAACGACATCACCTCACCCTGCACGGTCGACCGATGAGCTACCTCGAGGCTGGCGAGGACACCGGCGGACCGATCTTGGTTCTCATCCATGGCCTGGCCGGAGACGCCACCCACTGGCGCGATGTCATCGCCGGCCTGGGCCGACACACCCACATCCTGGCCCCCGACCTGCTCGGCCACGGCACCTCGGCCACGCCCCCCAACGCCGACTACACCGTCAGTGCGCACGCCTCACGGCTGCGCGACCTGCTCCGCTGCCTCGGCCATCAGAGAGTCAGCCTGGTGGGCCACTCCTTCGGCGGCGGGGTCGCGATGGCGTTCGCGTATCAGTTCCCCGAACGCACCGAGACGCTCACCCTCATCTCCAGCGGCGGGCTGGGCCCCGAGCTCAGCATCGCGCTGCGCACCGCCTGCTTACCCGGCATCCTGCGCGCCGCGCACACGCTGAACAAGCTCACCCCGCCCTGGGTTGCCCGGCTCGCCCAGCACAGCGCCACAGCACTCGGCCTGGCCCGCGGCACCGATCTCGACGAGCTGGGCCACGTCCTGCGCGCCCTGCAAGATCTAGCCAACCGGCAGGCATTCCTGTGCACCCTGCGGGGGGTCGCTAGCTGGTCAGGCCAGCGCCTGGACGCCACCGACCGGCTCTACCTACTCGCCGAACTACCCATCCTGCTGATCACCGGGCGCCGCGACGGATGCATTCCGTACCAGCACACACTGCGTGCCCACCAACTGCTGCCCGGCAGCCGCCTCGAACTGCTTGACGCCGGACACTTCCCGCACACCGAACACCCAGAGAAGGTCACCGCGTTGATCCTCGAGCTGCTCAGCCGCTCCGAGCACTGCTCCATACAGTCGCGCGACCGCTCCGCGTCCTAACCCGAAGACCTGGCCATCGCCTACTGACAGAATAGACATTAGTTGCTACTTTGTCTAACGTGTCAGTGTCACCAGTTCAGCGATGGGCGAGCCGGACGATCCCAAGCGGGGTGTCGTCCTTGCGGCCGCGGTTGGCGTGTTCGGGCGGTACGGGCCGGCAACCACGCTCGGCCACCCACCGACCCAGGCCCACCTACCAACCGAGGGAGTAGCAGCAATGCCCCGCATCACGACCCCCTTCAATGCTCAGTCGAACGCCGCCGAGGTGATCGCCGGTGTCGACCTGACCGGCAAGCGCGCCGTCGTTACCGGCAGCGCTTCCGGGATCGGCCTGGAGACCGCCCGCGCGCTGGCCAGCGCCGGCGCCCAAGTGACCCTGGCCGTGCGCAACACCGACGCCGGCCAGCGCGCCGCCGCCGACATCCAGGCCACCACAGGACGCGACGTGGGTGTCGCGCGCCTCGACCTGACCGACCGCGCCACCATCGATGCCTTCACCGCCGACTGGACGCGGCCCCTGCACATCCTGGTCAACAACGCCGGGGTCCTGGCCCTGCCCGAGCGCACCACCACCCCGCAGGGCTGGGAGGCGCAGTTCGCCGCAAACCACCTCGGCCACGCGGCCCTGACCCTGGGCCTGCACGACGCGCTCGCCGCCGCGCACGGCGCCCGGGTTGTCGTCGTCAGCTCGTCGGCCCAGTCGCCGGTGATCTTCGACGACATCCACTTCAACTCCCGGCCATACGATCCGATGCTCGCCTACGCCCAGTCGAAGACGGCGACCATCCTGTTCACCGTCGCCCTAGCCAAGAGATGGGCCGCCGACGCCATCACCGCCAACGCGCTGCACCCCGGCGGCGTCATGACCAACATCCAACGCCACTTCGACCAAGCAATCCTGCGCTCCGTCGGGGCCCTCGACGAGCACGACCGCCCCATGGCGGTCCCCCCGGGCTGGAAAACCCCACA
>DATHIT010000654.1:0-3178 GCA_035489915.1 Pseudonocardia sp.
TCGGCGCGGTCGCAGACCACGGTCGGCTCCGGCCACCAGCGCAGCCGGGCGCCCTCGCCGAGCTCCACGGTCACCGACCAGCGGGCCGGCCCGGTGCCGGGTCGGCCGGGTTGGACCACGCTGGCCGCCGCCGTGGCCACGGTGAGCTCGGTGCCGGGCGCCAGCCGCAGGTGCAGCGCCAGTTCGTCGCCGCCCAGTGGACCGCCGGCCGCCTGCACCAGGTGCACCTGGGCCGGCCCGGTACGGCGCAGCACCACCGGCGGCTCGACCCGCCAGCGGATCCGCTGGCCGGTGTCGACGTCCAGCTCGGCGGCCGCCTTCACGCCGCGGTCATGCGGTACCGACCAGCGCCGAGCGCCGCTGCCGGACCCAGGCCACCACGTCCGGCACCTCGGGCTGGTTGCGGATCGAGGTGAACATCGTCGGGCGGCCGTCCCGGACCCGCTCCGCGTCGGTGCGCATGACCTCCAGGTCGGCCCCGACCAGCGGCGCCAGGTCCACCTTGTTGATCACGAGCAGGTCGGACCGGATCACCCCGGGACCGCCCTTGCGCGGCACCTTGTCCCCGCCGGCCACGTCCACCACGAAGATCTGCGCGTCGATCAGGCCGTAGCTGAAGGTGGCGGTCAGGTTGTCCCCGCCGCTTTCCACCAGCACCAGCTCCGGGTCGTGCGCGGCGACCAGGTCCTCCACGGCGGCCAGGTTCGCGGTGATGTCGTCGCGGATCGCGGTGTGCGGGCAGCAGCCGGTGCGCACCGCGCGGATCCGGTCGTCGGGCAGCACCGCGTGCCGGCGGAGGAACTCGGCGTCCTCCTCGGTGTAGATGTCGTTGGTCACCACCACCACGGACAGCTCATCGCGCAGCTGCGCGCACAGCGCCGCGACCAGCGCGGTCTTGCCGCCGCCGACCGGGCCGCCGATGCCGATCCGGAATCCCCGGCGCGGCCCGGCCGGGAGCGGGGCGTAGTCGAACTTCGCGTGGTCAAGATGCAAAGAGGGTCACCTCCGAGGCGTGGTGCAGTTCGGCCATGATCTCCGGCAACGGGGTGGCGTCGGCCGGCAGCAGGTCGGGGTCGTCGGCGTGCACCGCCAGCTCGGCGGCGGAAGCGGCCCGGGCCGCCGTCTCGTCGGCCAGCGGCGCCAGCCCGGCCTGCACCGCCGCCACCCGCAGCGGGTCCAGCCCGAGCAGCCGGACGGCGGCGGTGGCCGCCCCGCCGACCAGGTGGTGCACCGCCAGCGCGGCGGCCTGCGCCGGGGTCGCCCCAGCAGCCGCCGACGCCGCGCCCAACACCAGCGGCTGGTGCGGACGGCCCAGCTCAACCAGCGCGCGCACGCCGCCGTCCTCCGGCCAGGCCAGCAGCGCGGTCCGCAGCAGCGCCGCCCCCTGGGCCCGGGACGCCTCACGCAGCGCCGCCACCGGCGTCCGCACCTCCACCGCCGCGTCCCAGTGGCGCCAGGCCCGTGAGTGGCAAGTGGTCTCATAGGACCACTTACCACTCACGGGGTTAGCTACGGCGTTCGCGGCGGCGGTGAGCGAGGCGGTGACCAGGCCGGTGGTGCGGATCCGGGCGGCCAGGAACAGGGCGAGGTCCTCGACGTCTCGCAGTAGCCCCCGGTCGACCAGCGCCTCCACCCCGCCTGAGTGCGCATGTCCGCCCGAGGGCACCCGCGAGTCCGCCAGCAGCAACAACCCGGCGAGCATCAGAAGAGGAAGTAGCGTTGGGTCATCGGCAGCTCCACCGCCGGGGCTTCCTCGACCACGGACCCGTCGATCCGCACGGTGAACGTCTCCGGGTCCACCTCGATCCGGGGCAGCGCGTCGTTGTTCGGCAGGTCCGCCTTGCGCACGCCTCGGGTGTCCTTCGTCGGCACCAGGCGGCGGCGGACCGCCAGCCGGTCGGCCAGGTCGGAGCCGTCGGAGAGCGCGCCGGGCGCGACGAAGTGCACCGACGTGTCGGAGGCGCCCTCCGGCGAGGCGCCGAACATCGGCCGGGGCAGCACCGGCTGCGGGGTCGGGATGGAGGCGTTCGCATCGCCCATCGCGGCCCAGGCGATGAACCCGCCCTTGATCACCAGCGACGGGCGGACCCCGAAGAACGCCGGGTGCCAGAGCACCAGGTCGGCCAGCTTGCCGACCTCGACCGAGCCGATCTCGTCGTCCAGCCCGTGCGCCACCGCCGGGCAGATCGTGTACTTGGCCACGTAGCGCCGGGCCCGGTTGTTGTCCGCCGCGCCGTCGCCGGGCAACGCACCCCAGCGCTTCTTGCCCACATGAGCGGTCTGCCAGGTGCGCAGGATGACCTCGCCGACCCGGCCCATCGCCTGGCTGTCCGAGCCGATCATCGAGATGGCGCCGAGGTCGTGCAGCAGGTCCTCGGCGGCGATGGTGGACGGGCGGATCCGGCTCTCCGCGAACGCCAGGTCCTCCGGCACCGACGGCTTGAGGTGGTGGCAGACCATCAGCATGTCGAGGTGTTCGGCCAGCGTGTTGACGGTGTGCGGCCGGGTCGGGTTGGTGGAGCTGGGCAGCACGTACGGCTCGCTGGCCACAGTGATGATGTCCGGCGCGTGCCCGCCGCCGGCGCCCTCGGTGTGGTAGGCGTGGATGCCCCGGCCGGCGATCGCGGCCAGCGTGTCGGCCACGTAGCCGGCCTCGTTGAGGGTGTCGGTGTGGATGGCAACCTGGACGCCGGTCTCGTCGGCCACCCGCAGGCAGGCGTCGATCGCGGCCGGCGTGGAGCCCCAGTCCTCGTGCAGCTTGAAGCCGGACGCGCCGTTGGCGACCTGTTCGCGCATCGCATCGAGGCCGACGGTGTTGCCCTTGCCCAGCAGCGCCACGTTCAGCGGCAGCGAGTCCATCGCGCGCAGCATCCGGGCCAGGTACCAGGCGCCGGGGGTCACCGTGGTCGCCTTGGTGCCGTCGGCCGGCCCGGTGCCGCCGGCGATCCAGGTGGTCACCCCGGAGCCGATCGCCTCGGGCGCCTGCGTCGGGCTGATCAGGTGGACGTGGCAGTCGACCGCGCCGGCGGTCAGGATGAGCCCGTTGCCGGCGATGATCTCGGTGCTCGGGCCGATCACCAGCGCGGGGTCGACGCCGTCCATGATGTCCGGGTTGCCGGCCTTGCCCAGCCCGACGATCCGCCCGTCGCGCACCCCGACGTCGGCCTTGATCACGCCC
>DATHIT010000655.1:0-24000 GCA_035489915.1 Pseudonocardia sp.
GACGACGACGTGGCGGCGCTGAGCCAACAGAGCGATCCCTCGGTCATCCGCAATGTCATACCCATGCTGAACGGCCAGGCGGGGATCCGCCGGGGCGCGATTGTGCGCAAGGGCGGCGTGCTGGGCACGTCCACCAACTACCTGCCGTTCAACAACGGCTCGGTCGCGGCCGGCTCGATGTTTACCGAGGACCAGTACCGCGACAGCGCCCGGGTGACGCTACTGGGATCATCGCTGGCCACCGAACTATTTGGGGGCAATTTCACCGCCGCGGTCGGCTCGAGCATTTTCATCGGCCGCCAAGAGTTCACCGTGATCGGCGTGCTTGCGCCCGTCGGACGCGCGGACTTCGCCGCGATGATGCCGATGACCACTGCCCGGTCGGTGCTGTATGGGTCTCGCCGCGCGATTACCGGAATCGGGGTCCTGGCCGCTGACATGGGCCTGGTGCCGTCCGCGGTCAAGCAGATCAGGGAAATCATGGACCGGCGACACTACGTCGACGAGTCCGGCCATCGCGACTTCAGCGTCAGCGTGACCCAGAACAACATCACCACAGCTTCCGCCCTGCTCAATGTGCTGGAGTGGTTCACCCTGGGGTTGACCGCGATTGCCTTGCTGATCGGGGCGCTCGGGCTGGCGAACATCATGCTGATCACGGTGACCGACCGGACCCCCGAAATCGGCATCCGCAAAGCCATCGGCGCCCGCCGAGGCGCCATCCTCCGGCAGTTCCTCATCGAAGCCATGCTGATTGCCGGCATCGGCGGCCTCATCGGCGTCGCGCTCGGCGTCGGACTCACCGTCACCGGCCAGTACCTGTTGCCCCGGTACGCACCGATGTGGGGGGTGCCGGCGCTATCCATCCCGGCGATCGTGATCGCCTTCGGGATCAGCCTGGTCATCGGCCTGCTCGCCGGGTGCTATCCAGCCGTTCGCGCGGCCAGGCTCTGCCCGATGGATGCCCTGCGCCACTAGTGAGAGCGGCGCCATGGCTCGATCCGGATGATCGCCGGAGTAGGCTCAGAGTCACTTGTTGACTCTTGGAGGTTCCATGGCGCGCCCGCGAGCGGCCCAGGTCAGTCCCGGCGATGTTGAGCTTCGCGGCGATGGCGGCCTGCGCGGCGACGTCGGCCCGATGGCCCGGCCCAAGGTCGCGGACCAGATGATCTCCCTGCTGCGCGCCGAGATCGTCAGCGGCGCGCTGCCCCGGGGCGCCCGGCTGCCTCCAGAACGGGAGCTCGCGCAGCGCTTCGGGGTCAGCGGCCCGACCGTGCGGGAGGCCATCCGAGGGCTGTCGGCGCTGGGGCTGGTCGAGGTGCGCCACGGCAGCGGCGCCTACGTCGCGCCGAACATCGACGGCATCGTGGCGGTGTCCCTCGGCGCGCTGGTGCAGCTCGAAGAGGTCGGCGTGGAGGAGCTGATCCGGCTCTGCGCCGTGCTGAACGGGTACGCCGCCCGGCTAGCCGTCGAGCGGGCCACCGACGAGGAGATCGCTGCCATCCGGGTGGCCGCACAGGCCACCATCACCGGCACCAGCGTGGATGACATAGCGAACGCGATCACCACGTTCCTCACCTCCTTCGGCGAGGCAGCGCACGATCGGCTGCTCGCCGCGCTCATCCGATTCATGGTGAACCTGGTGACCGAGCTGGAGATCGGCAGCCACGAGCGGGAGTCGGCGGAGTTCTGGCGCCGCTGGTCGGCCTCGGCCGGGTCGCTGCGGCTGGCCATGGTGGAGCGGCTGGAGGAGCGCGACCCGGAGCGGCTGGCCGCGGCGGTGGCCGAGTACCACGACGTGGTGGTGGAGCGGATCAAGACGGTGCCGGCGCTGCGCGACGCCCGGCTGTCCGACCCGACGCTGGCGAGGTTCCTGGCCCGGGTGGTGGCCGACTCCAGCCGGGGCTGAGCTCCGCCGCTCCGCGCGGATGGGCCTGCCTAGGGGAATGGTGTTCACATTATGCAGCAAGTCACTTGGTAAATATCGAACCTGGGCCGTTCAACGAGGAGTGCGAGCATGGGCGTCCAACTGACAGACAAGATCGTCCTGGTCACCGGCGCGGCCGGCGGCGTGGGCCGGGTGGTCGCCGCTCAGATGGCGGCGGAAGGCGCGAAGACGGTGCTGTTGGCCGACCTCGCGCCCGAACCGCTGACCGAGGTGGCCGCCTCGATCGAGGCGGCAGGGGGCTCGGCGGGGTCCATCGTCGCCGATCTGGGCAGTGCCGAAGGATGCGCCGAGCTGGTCACCCGGGTGGCGGACGGGTACGGCCGGCTGGACGTGCTGGTGCACACCGCGGCCGTCCCGAACTCGCCGGTGGACTTCCTCTCCGTGCCGGACGAGATCTGGGCCAGCGAGATCGCGCTGCACCTGAACGCCTCGTTCTACCTGGGTCGGGGGTTCGCCGCCCTGATGGCCGGGACCGGCGGCGGCAGCCTGCTTTTCACCGGCTCGATCGCCACGCAGGGTGGCGGGCGCGGGATGGCGGGCTATACCGCCGCCAAGACCGGCCTGTTGGGCCTGGTCCGGGCGATGGCGGTGGAGCTGGCCCCGCGTGGGATCAGGGTCAACCTGGTCAGCCCGGGCGCGGTCGACACCCCGCGCTACCGCCAGCGGATCACCGACGACGAGGCCATGGCCCGGCTGCGCGACCACTTTCCACCCGCCCCGCTGGATCGGATCGCCACGCCACAGGACGTCGCCGCGGCCTTTGTCTTCCTCGCGTCGGACAGCGCCGGCTACATCACCGGCCAGAACCTGCTGGTCGACGGCGGCACCTCGGTGTGGATACGGACACCGAATGACTGAGCCACCGCCCCGGATGCGCGCTGGATGAACCGGACTCGCGGGACCTGGTGGGCCGGGAAGTGAGCGTGCTCGGCTCCCGTGGCTCGACCCGGTCGGGCTCGCTTTAGTCAGGCCGGGTCCGCCAACCCATGGCCTGCGGTCGCGCCCTTCGCCGCGAGCGTTCGATGTATCGCCGTCTCGAGCCGGCGCGCAGCGCGTGCTCGACGGTGTCGAACAAGCGAACCGCTCGCTGCAGACCGGCGTTCTCGATCGAATGCAGCACATCAGCCGAGGCATGGCCAATGACCACTGCCAGCGTGTACGGCTCCTCGAGCCGGGCGGCCGCTTCGGCCAGAATCTCAAGTGCCTCGGTGCCTAGGTCGGTTACGTCGGACATGTCCACAACCAGATGGGTTCTGGACATGCTCGGCGTGGCAAGCAGGTTTTCCAGCCGGGCCGCCCCCGCGGCGCCCATCGGACCCGAAACGCTCACCACGGTCGAGCTATCCCGCCCGGTGGGTGGTGGCTCATTGGTCTTCACCTTTTGGCCGCCCACGGGCTCGACCCACAACGCCGTGGTTGCCAGCGGCTCACCAGTCGCCACGTCTCGGACGCCCAGTCGGGTTCTGCTTCATACGCTGCGGTCTGCCGAGTCACGACGGTCCCCGATCCGAGGTGATAGAGGTAACTTGGGAACTATGTTAAAAGGTAACTTGTAAACTACGCCGCAACGCGTGAAGCGCAAGGGCCTCGCGCGTCCTTCGGTTAGCTACCCTTCGGGTGGTGCGCGAGCCCGGCGTGGCGCTCGACGACCAAGGTGCGGGCTCCGGCGCGACCGAGTGTCGAGCTTGGCGACGTTCAGCAGTCGAGCGGGCTAGACGGATCACCGGAGGACGATTTCGTCCTTGACGTTGGCTGAGATCGTCGCTAGTGTCGAATGCGCATGCGGCGCCTTATCGCGCCCGCCGAGGCCGAAGCTGCCGCTGAAAGCGTTTATATGACGGGATTCGGCGGACGGCGGTGTCAATTCCATATTCATGTTCTTGAGTCGGGTTTTCTGAGCTGACTTTGAAGGAGTTTAAGACGTGACGACGACGTCCAAGCCTGTCGGTGCCCACATTGTTGGCAGATTTCCCTTGGATTCGCCCGAGGAGGTTTTCCGGACGATCAGCGAACACGCCGGACCGTTGTTGCGGTCGATGCCGGACGGAGAGACGGAAACGAACTGGATCGGTCAGCAGTTCGACATTCTGGAGCAGGTTCCGCAGCTTGAGCGACGCGCTCGGATGGTCTCTGGACTCGATGCGCCCCTGCCCAGCATCGGGCTCCGCGAGGGTGCCCAGGCCGAGGACGTGACCTTTCCTGAGCTGGGGTACGCACGGATCGCGGCGAATTCATCCGAGATCCTTACTCGGCTAAAACGCGGGGGAGTGGTGCGCGAGGGTCTGCGCCTGCAGGTCAACCTTCCCTCGCCGATGACGGTGACTGGCATCATCATCCACGAGGAGGACTCCAAGTCGCTTGCGCCCGAGTACGAACGGGCCATGATCCGCGAGGTCGAGCGCGTGCTCGACACCGTCCCCCACGATCAGCTGACGATCGGCTGGGATATCCCGGCCGAGACAGTTGCGCTCGAGGGAGGGTCTATCTGGGAACAACAACTCCCCTTCGATTCGTCGGAGACAGCGATCGTCGAGCGTCTCTCCCAGGTTGCCGCATCTATTCCTGAGGATGTGCCGATGGGTTTTCATCTCTGCCTCGGCAGCATGGGTAATAGGCACGTGCTGATCCCCGAGGATGCTCGACGGCAGGTGAGCCTGATGAATCGTCTGGTTGCTGAGCTGCCCCGGCGGGTCGACTGGCTGCACGCCCCGGTTCCGCGTGAGGCCGATCCCCAGGGTTATCTCGCGCCCTACGGGGAGCTTCGCCTAGCTGCGGCGACCAGCCTCTACCTCGGCGCCATCGATATCGCGGACGGGCTCGAGGGGACTCGCCGCCGTATCCAGGCGGCCCAGTCGGTCCTGGCGACCTTCGGTTTGGGCACCGTCTGCGGTGTTGGGCGCGAGCACTATTCGCGCGAGAACGCGATCAAGATCCTCGATATGCATGCGGCATTGGCGGAGCCGCTCGCCGGGCAAGCCGGCCCACGGCGGATGGGCGCCAGACCGTAGAACGTGGTCGGCGGTCGATCTATTGGGCCCATGCACGGCCTTCGACGCGGGTCCGATCTTGCCGCCCACGCGCCTGCCCTCGGGTAAGCGCATGCAGCTTCGTTCTCGGTGCCAACGGCGCTCACGCTAGGCCGTTTGTGTCGTTTCGGGGTGATCAGAGCTTGACCTGATACTAAACTTCTAGCATGTTACTGATGCATGTGGCCATGAACCGGCCTCGGAGCGAACGGTCGGCGTGGTCGGTCAGGTGAGACTCCCGGCCTGTCCGCAGGCTCGGAACCACCAGGATCGGCTCGTCCGCCGGGCCATCGAGTCGGGGCGGGCGAGGCGCAGCCCTTCTCGGTCAAAGGAGACGTTGAGGAATGGCATCGACGCAACGTGATAGCCGACCGGTTGCCATCGTGGCCGGTGGTTCCACTGGGATCGGGGCTTCGGTCTCCCGGCGGCTAGACCAAGAGGGCTACCGGGTTGTCGTCGTCAGCTCGAAGAGCGTGGACGAGGGTAAGGCAGTTGTCGCTGAGCTCGATGGCGGCTGGTACATGCAGGCCGATCTGGGTGAACCCGGGGCGCCGGCTGAGGTGGTAGCCAGGGTCGAGACGGAACTCGGTCGTCTTGATGCGGTCGTTTACGCGGCAGGGCAAACCGCGCGGATCGCGCATGCCGATATTCACGCCGTGACTGACGAGGTCTGGGAGGGCATCCTACGGCTCAATGTGCTCGGGCCGTGGCACTTTGTGCAGGCTGCCGAACCGCTGCTGCGCAAGAGCGGAAACGGGAACATTGTCGTGGTGGGTGCGCTCGCCGGCGTCGACGTCGGGGGCAGCTGCATCCCCTACGCCGTGAGCAAGGCGGCGGTGCATCACATGTGCAAGCTCCTCGGCGGGGCGCTGGGCCCGAATATCCGGGTCAATGCGGTTGCGCCGGGCTTCATCGAGACCCGCTGGACGCGGGACTGGGACGAATTCCGGGACCAGATCTCGGCCAGGGCGCCGTTGCGGCGGACCGGCCGTCCCGAGGAGGTGGCCGAACTCGTCGTTGGCTTGATGCGTGCGTCCTATGTGACGGGACAGACCATCGTCGCCGACGGCGGTCTGTCCCTAGTGCCTTGACCAGCCCCGATTGGCAGGAGCGATGCCATGCCTGAAAACATCCCGCTGTCCGGCCAGCTGATCGAGGTCGCGCCATCGGTGCAGCGTTTCCGCCGTCTCATTACCGGCCTTGACGAGCGGGGGCGGTCGACCATTGTGTCGGACGAGTTCTGCCCGCACGTGCGGGTCATCGCCGACACCCCGACTTTCGTAATGACCGACCTCTGGCGTCATGAGCAGGTCCCGGTCGACAACACCGGCCCTGCCGACGACGGTCTTGGCGGCGCGGTAGCGATCTCTCCTCCTCAGCTGGGTTCGGTGTTCCGCATCGTCGAATTCCCCCCAGACAATGACTGGGACAACGGCGACGGTGTCCGCGCCCGAATGTTCCACAGCACTGCCTCCCTTGACTACGCCCTCGTGCTGCGCGGGTCCATCTGGACGGTTATGGATTCGGACGAGCGTGAGATGACACCGGGAGATGTGCTGATACAGCGCGGGACTAACCACTTCTGGTCCAACCGGTCCGGCGAGCCTTGTCTTGTCGCCTTCGTACTGGTTGGCGGCACCGCCGTCTGAGGGGTTCCCAGATTGCCTCGGCATCCGCGGCAGCAACCTCATAAGATCAAATTTAGGGATCTACGATGGCTACCGTCGTTGGCTGCATGAACCTGTCCCACTCACCGTTTTGGAATATCGCCCCGGCCAGGACCGCCGATTCGCCGGGTAGATTCTTCAGCGCCGCGGTCGAACGACTCCGCGATACGGCCGCTGGGCTCGCGCCCGACGCCGTCGTGGTGTTCGGCCCGGACCACGCGCGCAATCTGTTCTACGACTGCATGCCACCCTTCTGTATCGGGGTCGAACGCGTCACCGGCGTGGGCGACTACGAGACGCCGCGCGGCGAGCTGCCGCTGGCCGGCGCGCTCGCCCGGGAGATCTTCGACGGCGTCACCGATCAGGGCTTCGACCCCGCTGTCTCGCTGAACTTGGGCATCGATCACGGCCTGGCGCAGGTTTATTCGAAACTGTTCCCCGCGCTCAACGTGCCGATGGTTCCGGTCATCGTCAACTCCGGTTGCCCGCCGCTGCCGAGCTTCCGCCGGTGCTTTGACTTCGGGCACGCGGTCGGTCGGGCGGTCGAGAGCACGGCCGGCTCCGCGCGGGTGCTGGTCATCGGATCCGGTGGGTTGTCGCACTGGCCCCCCTCCATCTCGGCGGAGGACCCCGGGATTCCTCCGTCGTGGCGGGAGTTCCTCATTAACGGACGTCCCCGGATGGCCGAGCTCGAAGCAAGCAGGCAGGCTCGGGCCGAGCAACTCGCCGCGGGCGAGTCGACCGGTCAGGTCAACGCCGACTGGGATCGGGCGCTGCTCGGCCGCATCGAAGATGACCCTGGCGTGCTCGGACGGCTCGATGAAGAGGACGTCGAAGGCGTCGCCGGCCCCGGCGCGATGGAGGTGCGTACCTGGGCGGCGGCAACGGCGGCCTGGGGCGGCCCGCTGGCCTGGACAGCGTACGAGCCGGTCCCCGCTTGGATCACTGGCATGGGCGTGGCCTCGAGCATCGCCCCCGCCGGCCGCGTGGCGGCGGATCTCGCAGATGCGCACAAGGGACACTCCTCATGACCCTCGTCCCGGAGATGGCGACCGTGGCCGCCGGTCCGCTCGTCGGCCAGTCGGTCCGGCGTAAGGACGGGGACCTCATTCTCACCGGGCACGGTGGGTACCTGGACGACATCGAATTCCCGGGCGGGACACTGCACGCCGCACTGCTGCGCAGCCCGCACCCCGCGGCACGGATCCTGCGGGTGGACACCACCGCCGCACAGGCCCGCCCCGGGATCCGGGTCGTGATGACCGGAGCCGAGGCCGCGAAGCTCACCGAACCCATCCCGCACTTCTACAACCCGGCCCTGGTCGGCGGCCGCAGCATCGACTTCCACCCACTCGCCCTATACGCCGTCCACTACGTAGGCGAACCGGTCGCGGCGGTCGTCGCGGAGAGCCTGCACCAGGCACAGGCTGCGTTACGCGACATCAAGGTGGAGTACGAGCCGCTGCCGTACGTGCTGGACGCGGACGATGCGCTCGCGCCGCGGGCCCCCCTGGTCTTCGATGGCTGGGAGAACAACGCGGTGGCTCGGTTGCCCTTCGCCGAGGGCGACGCCACCACAAAGCTGACGACCGCTCGGTACACCCTCGCCGGCGAGATCTTCATTCAGCGTTACCAGACCACCCCGATGGAGACGCGCGGCTACGTGGCGGCTTGGTCACCCGACCGCCGACTCACCATGCACGCATCGACGCAGAACCCACATCCGATGCGCTCGCACCTTGCGCAGGTACTTGGAATCGGCGAGCACGACGTGCGAGTAATAGCCCCGCGGCTGGGTGGCGGTTTCGGCCACAAATTCCACAGCTACCCCGAGGAAGCACTGGTCGCGCTGTTGGCCCGGCAGGCTGGAGCTCCAGTCAAGTGGCTGGAGAGCCGCGAGGATTCACTGCTGGTCGGCGCTCGGGAATACGTGCACCGCTTCGAAGTCGGGTTCGACGCAACCGGGAAAATCCTCGCCCTGCGGGACCGCATCCTGGCCAACGTGGGCGCGCTGGGCCCGAGCGGCGGTTGGGCCCAGGCGTTCGTCGCCGGGCTCACTCTGCCCGGTCCCTACAAGATCAACGATTACGACGTCGAGGTCGTCCCGGTGGCCACGCATAAGGCGCCCTGGAACGGAGCCCGGGGCTTTGGCAAGGAGTCCGCGGCGCTGTTGATGGAACGGGTCATGGACCTCGTCGCCCAGCGGCTGGAGCTCGACCCGGCCGAGGTTCGGCGGCGCAACCTGATCCCCACCGCCGAGATGCCGTACTGGACCGCCACCAAGCACATCGATGGCGGTGACTATCACGCCGTGTTGGAGGAGGTCCTCCAAGCAGCCGACTACCCCGCGCAACGCGCACTGCAGACGACTGTCCGAGCCCGGGGGCGCCTGTTCGGTGTGGGCATCGGGTTCGAGCTCGCCCCGGAGGGCGCCGACCTGGCCGGATCGCTGGTCCGGGGGCACGACACAGCTACCGTCCGGATAGACCGCTCGGGCGGGGCAACGGTGCTGACCGGCGTGACCAGTCCGGGGACCGGTAACGAGACAGGCATCGCCCAGATGGTCGCCGCCGAGCTGGGGATCGGGGTGGACGACGTGCGGGTGATGCAGGGCGACACCGACCTGTGCCCGTACGGTTACGGCAACTTCAGCAGCCGGTCTCTGACCGTGGGCGGAGCCGCGGCCGTACTCGCCGCGCGCGACGTTCGCGGCACCCTCGTTCAGGCCGGTGCCTCGCTGCTGAAGACCCGTGTCGCGGACTGCGGGCTCGTCGATGGGCACCTGGTCGATGCGGTCACGGGCGAGCGCCTGCCGCTGCGTGAGGTGGTCAACGCGGTGATGACCTTAGGCGGCGCCGGGATGGGTATCGACGAACGGCAGCTGGAATCGACGCGGACCTATGCGCCGGAGAACATCCGTCTCGTCCCGGACGAGTTGGGTCGAGTCTCGGTCTACCCGTCCTACTCCTACTCGGCTCACGTTGCCTCAGTTGAGCTGGACCGGGAAACCGGGGTGGTGTCGCTGCTGTCGTACGCGGGCGTGCACGACTGCGGCACCGTGGTCAACCCGATGTTCGTGCGCGGCCAGTTCCTCGGCGCCATCGCGATGGGGATAGGCGGCGCGCTGTGGGAGGAGTCGGTCTACGGATCGGACGGCCAACTGCGCAGTGACTCGCTCAAGCGATACCTCGTGCCTCGGGCCCCCGATCTGCCCTGGATCGAGACCCGGTCACGACAGACTCCCTCCCCGTTCACGCTGCTCGGGATCAAGGGCGGCGGCGAGAGCGGGGTAGGGGGCGCCGTCAGCGCGGTCGCGAACGCGGTCAACGACGCCTTGCTCCCGCTGGGCGTGCAAGTCCATCACATGCCGCTCAGCGCTCCGCGACTGCTGCGCGCGATCAGGGGAGAGGGGGTGCGGCGGTGATCCGCACGGCGTTGAGATACCACTTTCCCGACGACCTCGACGAGGCCACCGCGCTGCTGCACACCCACGAAGAGCGGGCGGCCGTGCTCGGCGGCGGAACCATGCTCGTGCCGAGCCTGACCCGCGGAGACCGCGATCTCGACCACGTGATCGACCTGCGCAGGCTCGGATTGGGCGGGGTGTCGTCTACGGCCGGCGGCGTGCGGATCGGCGCCTCGGCCAGCTACGCCCAACTGCTAGCCGCGCCCCCGTTCACCGGTGCGACTCGGCTGCTGCAGCTTGCTGCCGAGGGCATCACCGGAGGTCCGCAGATCCGCTGTCAGGGAACGATCTGCGGCTCGGCCGCCTACGCCAACCCGTCCTCGGACGTCCCCGCGGTACTCGTCGCGCTCGAGGCGGTCATCCACCTGCGCGGACCGGAAAATTCCCGCACCGTTCCCGCCGAAGCGTTCTTCCTCGACGCCTTCACCGTGGACGTCCGGCGCGGGGAGCTGTTGACCGGGGTCACCGTGCCGACTCGGTCGGCTCGTGTCGGTTACTACAAACTCAAACTCGTCGAGGGCAGCTGGCCCATCGCCACCGCGTCGGCCGTGCTGCCGGATGCCGGCGATTCGCTGGTCGGCGCCACGGTGACGCTGGGGGCGGTCAGTGCCCGGCCGCTGCGGCTCGACCTCGCCCCGTTGCTCGACGGGCACGGCCGGCTCCCCACCGCGGGGGATATCGACGACTGGGTGTCCGCGCAGCTTGGCGAGCCCTGGGACGACGAGCTCGCGCCGGGGGACTACCGCCGCATGGTGGCCGGCGTTGTGCTGCGCCGAGCGCTTCAACGAGCCCAGGGGATCTGATGAGCGAGACACAACCGACCGCGAAGTCGCTCGGGGATGCCGTGCCGGCCCGGGAGCTGTCGATGACGGTGAACGGCCGCATCTGCCGGGTCCGGTGCGAGGACCGTCACCTGCTCGTCGAGGTGCTCCGCGAGCAGCTCCGGCTCAAGGGCACCCACGTCGGCTGCCTGAACGGGGACTGCGGCGCTTGCACGGTCGAACTCAACGGGCAGCTCGTCAAGTCCTGTCTGGTGTTGGCTCCGGCGGCGGAGGGCGCCGAGATCACCACCCTGGAGGGACTTGCGCTCGACGGAGAGCTGGACCCGCTGCAGATGGCCTTTTGGGACAACGACGGCTTCCAGTGCGGCTTCTGCGTCCCCGGTCAGATATTCGCTGCCCGCCGGCTGCTGGCCAGTAACACCGACCCGACCGACGTGGAGATTCGGGCGGCCCTGGCCGGCAATATCTGCCGATGCACAGGTTACCAAACCATTGTGGAGTCGGTGCGCGCGGCGGCGGCCGCCACGCGGGACGAGCTTTACGGTGCAGAGAGCAACCCGCCAACATTCCGGGCCGAGTCGAGAAGAGGGGAACATGGCCAATCCAGAAGTCCGAGTACCTGAGCTGGCGGACGACCTCAGCTGGGATCTAGAGGCAGACCTCCTAATAGTTGGCGGATCGATTGCCGGATTCACCACGGCGCTGCATGCGCACGAATTGGGCGCCAGCGTGATCGTGCTAGAGAAGGCACCACAGATCGGCGGGACCGCTCGCAAAGCCGTCGCCGGGATGTGGGTCCCGAACAACCGTTTCATGCAGGAGGCAGGCGTAGACGATCGCAAGGAAGACGCACTTGCTTATCTCGCGCGTATGGCGAGACCGCTCCTCTTCGATCCCAGCGATCCCTGCTTTGGCCTGGTGCGGTGGGAGTACGAACTGTTTGAGGCGCTCTACGACAACGCCGATACCGCGTTCCGCGCTCTGGAGGCGTTCGGCGTCGAACTTGAGCAGGATGCCGACTTCCCCGACTATCACATGCATTTGCCGGAAGTGAATGCTCCACGGGGTCGGGAGTTGTTCCCGCACAACCCCGATGGCAGCCGCGGCAACGGCGCAACCTTCGTGGCTCGACTGGCGGAGCTCGTGGCCGAACGCGAGATCCCGGTTCATCTTCAGCACCGCGCGGCGGGCGTGATCATCAACGACAACGGCCGTGTCGTGGGGGCGCGCGTGGAGACGCCGGACGGGGAAATCGCCGCGCGAGGGCGCAAGGCCGTTGTCTTCTGCTCAGGCGGATTCACCCACAACGAGGAGATGCGCCGCTACTACCTCGGCGGTCGTTTCGTCGGCGGGTGCGCCGCATTCACCAACGAGGGTGATTTTCACCGCATTGCGCAGCGCATGGGAATTCCGCTCGTGCACATGGACGCCGCATACATGGCACCGCTGGTGCTCGAGAAGATGCTCAACCGCGACCCGGAGATGATGGGCGTATTCGCCGTGCCCGGGGACAGCCTGATCATCGTCAACAAGTTCGGTAGGCGCGCCGTCAACGAGAAGGCCCCATATCAGGATCGGACGATGCAGATGCTGTCATGGGACCCGCACGACGCCGAGTACCCGAACTTCCTGATGTTCGCAATTTGGGACCAGCGCGCCGCGGCACGTTTTCCGGGCGGCTTCCTGGGCGCATTCATTCCGGGTCCCGGCGAGGACGCTTCTCACGTGGTGCGCGGAGACACCCTTGAAGAGCTCGCCGCGTCTCTCGACGAACGGTTGGGCAAGCTTGGCGACAGTGCGCGGAACATTCGCCTCCACGAGGACTTCACCGACTCGCTGCGCGGGGCGATCGAGCGGTTCAATGGGTTCGCGCGCAGCGGAGTCGACAACGACTTCCGGCGCGGCGAAACACCGATCGAGATCACCTTCCACGGACCTGTTGCCGAAGACAATCACTGCCCCAGCGGGCTCATGTTCCCCTTGGCGGATCAGGGTCCGTACTACGCGACGATCCTCGCGCCAGGGACGCTCGACACCAAAGGCGGGCCTCGCGTGAACACAGCGGGCCAAGTAGTGGGTGCGGACGAACGGCCAGTCCCCGGGCTGTACGCAGTTGGCAACTCCAGTGCCGCGCCAACAGGACAGGGCTACATCTCCGGCGGGATGACCTTCGGACCGATCATCACGTTCAGCTATCTCGCCGCAAATGCCGCGGTCCATGAACCGAGCAAATAGGCTGTTAGGAGAGTAGAACCGCAATGTCGATGGACGCCACCGCGGACCCCCAATCGCTGCGGGAACGCTTGGTCGGATCGTGGAGACTGGTGTCCTACGAGGCGCGCCACGGCGACGGCCGGCCCGCCGCGTACCCGCTAGGCAAGGACGCCAAGGGTTACATCCTCTACACCGCCAACGGCTTTATGTCGGCGCAGATCATGCGGCTCGACCGTCCCCTGTACCAGGCCGACGGGCTGAGCGACGGCACCGACGCCGAGTCCGCCGAGGCAGCCCGCGGTTACGTGGCCTACTCCGGGCCGTACCACGTCGAGGACGACTCAGTGGTCGTGCACCAACCCGAGGTGAGCCTGTTCCCGAACTGGGTCGACGCGACCGCGTCACGTATGGCTGTGCTCGTCGGGCGACGCCTTGAGCTGACCACAACCGCGCCCGTACGGTTCGGCGAGGAACAACTGACCGTCGTCCTCGTGTGGGAGCGGGCTTGACGGCCTGCACCGATTGGACTAGGGACTCGGCCGGGGGACCGCACGGCGGTCCCGGTGCGACGGACGACGGTGACCTGGTCGCGCACGTTGCACGTGTGGTCGCCGGTCGCCGGCGGGACACCGCGCAGCTGCTGGTCCGGAGTCTGCAGCGGCACTGTGGTGTGGAGCATGCGGCGATCGCATCGGCCGATCCGTCGAGCGGCTGGTGTTCTGTGGTCGCGGTCGCGGGGCCGGATGTGCTCACCGTGGGCACCTCGTCGAGTGCCGAGCTCTCCACGCGCCTCTCGCGGGCCGTGCAGGGCCGGGTCTGGGCCTCCACCGACTTCGGCCGCGAGGCGGAGTACGGACGAGTGCTCGACCAGATGGCCAAGGTGATCGGGTTCCGGTCCGGCTGCTCGGTCCCCATACTGGCGGGCGGCGGCGCGGTGGGCGCGGTCCTGCTGTCGTCGACGGCACCAGACCGCACCTGGGGGCGCGTCGTCTCGATGGTCCAAGCCGTCAATCCACTTATCGCCCTCGGCCTGGGCATGGGCGGGCCGGACCGGGGCCCCCTGCGAGTCCTCGTGCTGCACCGCGACCAGCTGATGGGTCACGGGCTGGCGCGGTTCGTCGAGCAGGGCCTTGCCGCCGATCTCGTGGTGTCCCATGGCGCGGCGGACCCGGCACTTCGCCGCCATCTGGCCGAGGTTGACGTCGTCGTGACCGACGAGGACGCGGCCGGGCTGACGGTGCGCGGGGCCACCTGCAGCATCCTCGAACTGGGCGGCGGGGCGCGGGTGGTGGTCGTAACCGGCGCGGACAACGCGAGCACCCGGGCGAGCGCCGTGGCGGCGGGTGTCGGCCCCGTGGTCGCGCATCGGTGCGCCCAGGCGCAGCTGATCGCGGCCATCGCGCGGGCCGCCGGACGCCCGCCGGCGGCCGCGTTTGCGACAGCGGGCCCGGCGGCCCCGCCATCGTCCGCGCTTCAGGTGCCCGGGTTGACCGTCCGTGAGTCCCAACTTCTGCGGGAGCTGCGCACCGGCGTCCCGTACAAGCGGATCGCAGCACACATGGGCTTGTCGGCCGCCACGGTCCGTGGCTACTCGCGCGGGCTCTACTCGAAACTCGATGTGCACTCCCGCGGCGAAGCTGTCCACGAGGCCATCCGCAGGGGGCTGCTCGGGCCGGTCTGACACCCACGTTTGTGGGGATCAGACCTATCCGATGTGGCTACTGCGGGCCCACGTGCCGCGGCATGCTCCGAGATGCCACCGAGATGGGGAAGTCAAGCGATGTTGCCGTCCAGTACCGGAGTCCTCGTAGTCGGTGCGGGTCCGGTCGGCCTGAGTGCCGCTGTGCTCCTGCAGCGGTTCGGGATTCCGCTCGTCGTGGTCGACCGGCTTGCCGAGCGGTCGGGTCACCCGAAGGCCCGCGGTGTGCGCATGCGCGCGATGGAGCTGTTCCGGCAGTGGGGTCTGGAGGGCGCGCTGCGCACCAGGGAGCTGCCGGTGGAGTCGAACCGCTTCATCTACTGCGAGACCGTGGGCGGCGTGGAGTTCGCCCGCAGCCCCGTCCTGGGAGATGTCGACTGGGCGACGCCGGCCGGGAACTGCCGTATCGCGCAGAACGTCCTCGAGGAGACGATCGAGTGCCACCTCGCCGCCCAGGACGTGCACGTGCACCGGGGCGTCGAGGTGCTCCATCTTGTGCAGGACACCGACGGGGTGGTGGCGACCCTGCGGGACGCGGCGGGCGTCGGGGCCGAGGTGAGGGCCGATTACGTGATCGCCGCCGATGGCGTAGCGAGCGGGGTGCGCGAGGGTCTCGGCATCGCACTGGAGGTGTTGGGGCCGTCGGCGTACGCGACGAGCATCTACTGGCGGGCGGACCTGCGGTTGTTGACCGGCGACAGGCCCTGCATCGCCTTCATGGCGACGGCGGGGGAGAGCGGCTTCGTTGCCGTCGGGGCCGCGGATGAGGCGGACCGCTGGATCACGATCATGCCGTCGACCGCCACCCGGCCGGACCGGCCGACCCTTGACGAGGCTGTCGCGGCCGTCCGCGCCGCGGTCGGGCGGGACGACCTCGAACCGGAGATCATCAGCGCCGCGGTCTTTCGCGTCGGGGTCGGCGTCGCGCAGACCTTCCAAGCCGGACGAGTCCTCCTGGTCGGCGATGCTGCACACGCCCTCCCATACACGGGAGGGTTCGGCATCAACACCGGCGTCGCTGACGTCCACAACCTCATCTGGAAGCTCGACCTCGTACGGCGCGGGGTCGCACCGGAGCAACTGCTCGAGAGCTACACCACGGAGCGACGTGCGGTAGCGCTTTCAAACGCGGCGTGGAGTCGCTCCAACGGTCACCGCTTTCAGAACATCTGGGCCGCCGCTCGCGACCGGGACTCCCACCGTCTCGATGCGGAGCTGCGTGCGCAACTGCAGCACGTTGAGCCGACCGGCCAGGATCTCGGCTTCCGCTACCCCGGCGGCGAGTCGCCGACGACATACCGGCCGGTCGCGGAGCCGGGAGCCCGCGCCCCGCACGCATGGATCACCAGTGGCGGCGTGCGGCGCTCGGTCCTCGACCTGTTCGACCGGGATTTCTCGCTCATCGTCGGAGCGGACGGTCGGGGCTGGGAGGACGCCGCGGCCGCCGTCACCGCCCGGACTGGGTGCCCCATCAGGTGCTACCGCGTCGGCACCGACGATCTTGAGCCGGTGGACGGCGAGCTGGAGAAGAACTATCAGCTCGGACCGAACAGGGTGGTCCTAGTCAGGCCGGACGGGCACGTCGCCTGGCGCGGGGACGGGGCATCCGACCAAGAAGGGCTGGCGGCCGCGGTCGACGTGGCGCTGGCCGGCGGACATCTCTGACCTCCGGACATCCACGAACGTAAGGAGGATTTGTGGCGACGACGCATCTGGTGGGTTCGGTGGGTCTCGACGATGCCGAGGACGTCTTCCGGACCGCGGCGATGCACGTCGGGGACAGCCTGCGCCGGCTGCCCGACGGGGAACGCGGCGAACGCGACCATTGGATCGGATTCCAGTACGACGTCCTGTGCTCGGCCGAGGGCATCGAGCCTGGTCCGGTCGTGGAACGGACACCCGGACTCCTGAATCCCGAGGTGCGCCTGACCCGGCCCGTCGCAGAGATCTCACTGCCGGAGCTGAGGTATCGCCGGCATGCGGAGACGTCGTATGCGCTCCTGCGGAGGCTGAAGGACGAGGGGACCGTTCCGGAGCGCCTGCGGTTGCAGGTCTGCCTGCCCACTCCGGTCGCGGTGGTCAACGCGTTCGTACCCGCCGAAGCGAAGGCTGCGTTCGAGGAGGTTTACGAGCGTGCGATGGTGCGCGAACTGGAGAGGATCCTTGCGGTGATCCCCGCGGGGGAGCTCGCGATCCAGTGGGACGTAGCGCACGAAACCGCGTTGCTGGAGGGCTATGGCGCCCCTTGGTTCGGCGACCGCGATGTACTGGGTTCCGTCACCGAGCGCCTCGCCCGGTTGGGCACGGCCGTTCCGGAGGCGGCAGAGCTCGGCTACCACCTCTGCTACGGCAATCGGGATCGCAAGCACTTCAAGGAGCCCATTGACCTCTCGCTGCTGGTGCGGATGGCCAACGCCGTCGGCGCCACGCTGCCTCGCCGAATCGACTGGTTTCACATGCCGGTGCCTCAGTACCGCACCGACCACGCCTACTTCCTGCCGCTTCGGGACCTCGCGCGGCCCGAGGCGCACCTCTACCTCGGCCTCGTGCACCAGATGGACGGATTCGGAGGTGCGCAGCGGCGCAGCGACGTCGCCGCGGAGGTGCTCGCCGGTGGACGAGGGTTCGGCGTCTCCACAGAGTGCGGGATCGGTCAGGTGCCGGCCGACGTAGCCCCGCGCGACTGGATCACCGAGACGCTCGACATCTGCCGGGCGGTCGCGACGCCCGAGCATCTCGGCTGAGCCCGCGGCCGAGGTCGGACCGGGGCCTCACCCGCCCGCTGACGGCAGTTGCGTTCATCGTTGCGGTGCTCTCTTCAATGATTTAAGGACGAAGTCGTCCTTGACTACGGATAAGTACGGGGCTAGCGTCAGTACGCGGCGGCGCTGGCCGGTCTTCGTTGGCTCTGAACTTCCGAGGCGCCGTACGGTCATGACCATGCTGGAGAAGAGGCGGCACGATGACACCACCGAAGCTTTCGCACCTCGTTGTGAACACCAGCAATTATGAACCGATGAAGCAATGGTATCTCGATGTTCTGGAGGCCGAGATCGGTGTCGAGACGTCGAACCACAGTGCGTGTTTCCTGCGTACCGATGAGAATAACCACCGGCTTGGTATGTTCAACGTCGCCAAAACCGATGAGTCTGTTTCGATGGCGCCACCCGGATTTGACGGCCCCGCCGTGGCGCGCGTGA
Source organism: Pseudonocardia sp. (assembly GCA_035489915.1). GTDB lineage: Bacteria > Actinomycetota > Actinomycetes > Mycobacteriales > Pseudonocardiaceae > Pseudonocardia. The sequence goes on from DATHIT010000655.1 coordinate 18,003, forward strand.
ACCACTTCGCATTTGAGCACCCGACACTGGCAAATCTCTTTGAAGCGTACGAGCGACTCGCCGAATCTTCTATAACCCCTGCGGGATGCTTCAACTACGGGCCCACCATGTCCATCTACTATGCGGACCCCGACAAGAACATTGTCGAGTTGTTCTATGACAAAGGTCTCACCGAGGAACAGCTGCTGGAGTTCTACGCGGGGGGAGACCGTTACATTCTCGGGGCCTCTCCTTTTGATCCCGATGAGCTGCTGAAAGGGCTCCGAGACGGAAAAGCGGTAGCCGAGTTGGTTGCCTGGGCGCCGCCGGGCGCGTGACGAACACCCTTCCGAAAGGATAGCGCACATGCGGCTCGTTAGTTTCGGCCCTCGTGGCAGTGAACTTTCCGGGGTGATCGTGAACGACTCTGTGCTGCCATTGGGACGCGTTCTGGCTGATCTTGGGCTTGCGCGCGCCGGAGGCATTCGCAGTGTGCTGCCGTTCCTGGGCCTGCTGAGTGAGGGGATCGACGCGGCGCTGGATCGCGGTGACGAGCGTATTCCGCTGGCGCAAACGCGTCTCGGTCCGCCGATTGTGGACCCGCCGAACCTTTTCGTCTGTGGCGCAAACTATTTCGCGCACCTCGCGGAGGAAGGTATGGACCCGCAGCGGATGCCGACCATGCCGGTCATGTTCCTCAAGCCCCGGTCGGCGCTGTCGGGCCCTACCGATCCGATCGTGCAACCGCCCGAGACCACGCAGCTCGACTACGAGGCCGAACTCGCCATCGTCATCGGCAAGGCGGGACGCAGAATCCCCGCCGACCGCGCCGACGAACACATCGCGGGATACATGATCGCTAATGACGTCACAGCGCGCGACCTTGGCGAGGGTGAGAGCAAGAAGTTGAACATGGCGCCGCTGTTCCAGTTGACCCGACTCAAAGGTTGGGACACGTTCCTGCCGACCGGCCCGTGGCTGGTCACCGCGGACGAAGTCGGAAGCTACGAGGACGTGCGAATCCAGACGTGGGTGAACGACGAACCGCGGCAGGACGCCTATGCGAAAGAAATGGCAAGAAATCCCTACCAGCTCATCGAGTGGCTGAGCGCCACCACTACCCTGCAACCGGGGGACATCATCACGACAGGCACCCCGTCGGGAGTGGCGGCCGGGATGGCGACGCCTAAATGGCTCACAGCTGGTGACACCGTCCGCATCGAAATGACCGGACTCGGCCGCATGAAAACGCCTGTGCTGTACGAACCCGCCGGCCAATAATGGGATCGCAGCCTACCGGCACTTACGCTAGTTCGACCTGTGGGATCGGTACCAGGTGCGCCGTCGAACGCTCGGTTCGCACGCGGCGTGGGACGGATGCGGTCGAGCAGGCGATCTCTGATGCCGTCCTCGCCGAGTTGGCCGAGGTCGGATTCGGGCGCCTTACCTTCGAAAGCGTCGCCGACCGCGCCGGTACGGGCAAGAGCCCGCTCTACCGGCGGTGGCCAGACACGACGTGTCTGGTGATCGACACATTGGAGAGGCTGGGCATGGACCCGGCCGGATACGTACGGACAGGCATTCTCCGCGATGATCTGATCGGGCTGACCCGGTACATGAGCAGCACGCAGGAAGGCGTCAAGGCCGATGCATTCCGCAGCTTACTGGGAGAAGCGCACCGCTATCCTCAACTACTGGAGCGGTTCAAGTCGCAGGTTTTCGGCCCGCTCTTCCAAGGATTGACCGATTTATTGCACGACGCCAATCGGCGTGGTGAGGTATCTCCGGCACGCTTGACCCCTGTGGTTCTTGAAGTGCTTCACGCGCTGATCATCAAACGGATATTACTCGAAACTCGGAATCTGACGACAAAGGACATTACCGAGATGGTCGATGAGGTGCTCTTACCCCTCGTCGTGGCAGAGCCTGACCAGGGGAGAGACCGGAAGGTGGCACGATGACCAGCAACAACCGGTTCGACGTCGTGGTTGTCGGCGGCGGATCCGCCGGTGCCGTCCTGGCGGCGAGGCTGTCGGAGGACCTGAGCCGCACCGTACTGCTGCTCGAGGCCGGGCCGGCGTACGGACCCGGCGAGTACCCGGATGTCCTGCTCGACGCGGAGCGGCTCGGCGGTGACGAGGAACATGACTGGGGTTTCGTGGCCCATCTGGGACAGGCCGGGGCACTCGACCGTGAGATTCCCGCCCCCCGGGCCAAGGTCCTGGGCGGCAGCTCCGCAATCAACATGGCGGTGGCGTTGCGGGCGCGGCCCAGCGACTTCGCCGCCTGGACCGCACGCGGTGTGTCGGGTTGGTCGTGGGGCGATGTGCTGGAGACGTTCCGGTGTCTGGAGAACACGGACAGTGGGGACGACCGGTTCCACGGCCGGTCCGGGCCGTTGCCGATCCACCAGCGAACCTACGAGGAGCTCACCCCCTCCGTCCGAGCGTTCATCGACGCGGCGGAGCAGCAGGGTTACCGTCGCTTCGACGACCCGAACGGGGACCGGCAGGACGGTGTGGCGCCGGTCCCGCTGAACGTCGTCTCGGGCGTCCGCCAGCACACCGGGATCGCCTACCTGACCGAGGAGGTGCGCCGTCGCCCCAATCTGACCGTCCTCGGTCGGACCGAGGCCGACCGGGTCCTGTTCAGCGGACGGACCGCGACCGGCGTCCGGACCGTCGACGGGACCGGGTACGAGGCCGGACAGGTCATCCTGTCGGCGGGTTCCTACGGCAGCGCGTCCATCCTGCTTCGATCCGGGATCGGCCCCGCCAGCGACCTGGCCGACCTGAGAATCGACGTTGTGGCCGACCTGCCGGTCGGGAAACACCTCCAGGACCAGCCCATCTACACCAGCGTCTACACCTTGAGGCCTGAGGCGCACTCCATGTCCCCGCGCGCCGGCGCGGCCCTGTGGACGGCGTCCAGCCAGGCCCTCGGCGGGGAGCTCGACCTGTTGATCGCGGCCGCGCACCCTCCGGCCTCCGGCCCGGCCGGCGCGGCGATCGCGTTGGCCGTCTCCCTGGTACGGCCCGAGTCTCGCGGCACGCTGAGGCTGCGCAGCGCGGACCCGAGGGACCGGCCCGTCATCGAGAACAACCTGCTGGCCACGGCGCGCGACCGTAGCCGGCTACTGGAAGGCGTCAAGCTCAGCCGCGAGATCGGCCGGGCCAAGGCCTTCGCCTCGGTCACCGGCAGCGAGGTGGTGCCTGGCGATCAGATCCGGGACGACGCGGAGCTGCTGCGCCTCATCGATGAGCAGGTCGGATCGTTCCAGCACACCACCTCGACCGCTCCGATGGGCGGCGTGAGCGATGAGTGGGCCGTCGTCGACGGTGCCGGCGCTGTCCTCGGCGTCGACAAGCTGCGGGTGGTCGATGCCTCGATCATCCCCGAGGTGCCCTCCGCGCCGACGAATCTGAGCACGATCATGGTGGCCGAACACATCTACCGGCACGTGCTCGCTCGCTGATCCCGGGTGGAGCCCGGGTCTCCCCGCTTGGATCACCGGCAGGGGAGTGGCCTCGAATATGGAGCCGGTCGACCGGGTGGCGGCTGATCTCGCGGCGGCACGCGGGGGACAACCGCATGATCCCGGGAACGGCCCTGCCTCAGTTCGGCGGCCAGCGGTCAGTGCTCGGAGGCCCGAGGATCACCGGGCGGGTGCGGACGCATCGGTGTTGGCCGCGATATTGCCCAGGATGTGGTCCTCCATGGTCCTGCGGGCCAGCTCACCGTCCCGGGCATGCAGCGCCTGCCGGATGCGCTCATGATCGTGGTGCCGGCTGGCGACGCTGTGCAGCGGATAGGCCAGATCGGTAGTGTTGATCAGGAAGTCGCTACGGTCCCACATCCGCTGGCTCAGGTCCGCGATGATGGCGGAGTCCGCCATTGCGTGGATCTGAGCGTGGAATTCGCGATTGCGGATTCGGTAGGCGTGGGCCCGCTCAGCCGGGTCCTCCTTGTCCACGAGCACGCCGATCCGGGCCGAGATCTCGTCGAGCGCGCGAAGATCCGCGTCCGTCCGCCGGCCCGCCGCGAGCTCGGCGACCGCGCCCTCCATGCTCGCGAACAGGGCGAAGAAGTCCCTGACCTCTTGGGCATCGTAGGTGGCCACTCGACAGCCGACCTGCGGAATGATGGTGACCAGCCCGTCCGCGGACAATAGGCGCAGCGCCTCCATGACGGGTTGCTTGCTGACCTCCAGCTCACGGCTCAGCTCCTCCACCGACAGCTTCTGCCCAGCCGCGTACACCCCGTCCAGCAACCGGTCCTTGATCTCCTGGTGTGCCAGCTCGCCGAGGCGCAGTGCGCTGCGCGTGCGTCGCCTGCTGTGCCCCACAGGCAGATCACCGGAACGTCCTTCTGAATCCACCGGGGAAATGTAACTCGACGTCGCCCGCAATCGAGGGTTCGACAACTGGTCTCCTCTCTTGCGCGCCGTCCCTAGGCCACTTACTGTGCTAGTAGCAGGCTAGCATGCCAGCGCGAGGAGAGATCATGACTGTGCGGTCTGGAGTGCAGTATCTGGAGCGGTTGCAGAAGACGCCGCGAGAGGTGTGGCTGCGGGGCGAGCGTGTGGAGGACGTGACCGCTCATCCCGCGTTTCGAGCGCCGATCCAGCAGATCGCCCGGCTCTACGACATGCAACACGACCCGGCCTACGCCGATGTGTTGACCCGACCCGGGCCGAACGGGCCGGTCGGGACGTCGTTTGTGGCGCCGACGTCCTACGACGACCTGGTCGGACGCCGCGAGGCGTTCCGGGTGTGGTCGGAGGCGACGCTCGGGTTGATGGGTCGCTCGCCGGACTTCCTCAACACCACGGTGATGGCATTCGCCGAGGAACCGGGGGTGTTCGCCCAGCTCGGGCAGCGCTACGCGGACAACGTGGCGCGCTACTACGAGTACGTGCGGGACAACGACCTGTTCCTCACCCACGCGCTGATCACCCCGCAGACCGACCGGTCGAGGAGCTCGGCCGAGCAGGCCGATGCGTTCCTGCACATGGGGGTGGTCGAGGAGACGGCCGACGGGTTGGTCGTTCGGGGCGCCCGGATGCTGGCCACGCTCGCGCCGATGGCCGACGAGCTGATCATCTACAGCCTGCCCGGGCTGCGGCCCGGCGACGAGCGCCACGCGGCGGTGTTCGCGATCCCGATCGAAACCCCGGGGCTGCGGCTGATCTCGCGCGAGCCCTTCGACGACGGAACCCGCAACCGGTTCGACCACCCGCTGTCGGCACATTTCGAGGAAGCCGACTCGCTGGTGGTGTTCGACGACGTGCTGGTCCCGTGGCACCGGGTGTTCCTGCACGGCAGCGTCGAGCTGGCCAACAAGCTCTACGTCGAGACCAACCTGCGCCAACACACCGCACACCAGACCGGTGTGCGGGGACTGGTGAAGATGCAGTTCATCACCGGCGTGGCGATGAAGCTCGCGCAGACCGTGAAGATCGACAGCTTTCTGCACGTCCAGCACAAGCTGGGGGAGCTGGTCGCGGCCACCGAAACCTGCCGGGCACTGGTCCGGGCAGCTGAGATCGATCATGAGACCTCGAGCTCGGGTAACTCGCTGCGCTGCGGGTTCCTGCCCTTGCAGACCCTCCGCATGCATCTGTCGGCGTCCTATCCCAAGGCCGCCGAGGTGTTGCAGACCCTGGGCGCCGGGGGCCTGCTGATGATGCCCTCGGCCGAGGACTTCGGCAGCGAGATCGGCGACGACATCGCCCGCTACTTCCAGGGAGCCGACGGGCTGGACGCCACCCAGCGGGTCCGGCTCTACAAACTCGCCTGGGACCTGTGCGGGGACGGGTTCGGCCAGCGCGCGGTGCAGTACGAGCGCTACTACGCCGGCGACCCGGTCCGGCTCTACGCCATGAACTATCTGGGTTACGACAAGACCGACGCCTTCCGCCTCGTCGACCGGGCATTGGCCCTGGGCGGCGACCCGCAGGAAGCCGTCGCGGAGTCCCGCGGCCGCGCGCACCCGGCCGCCGGATGACCGGCGTCGCGCC
>DATHIT010000656.1:0-2062 GCA_035489915.1 Pseudonocardia sp.
GTCTCGTTCGTCATGCTGCACTACACGGCCGGGGCACTCCGGGTGGTGGTGAAGGAGCGCCAGAGCGGCTCCACCTCGGACAACTACCCGCTGCTGTCCGGCCTGCCACTCGGCGCCCGGTTCGGCTACACGATCAGCGACTCCGGCGACGGCAACGTCACCGTCGCCGCGAGCTACGGTTCACAGCACCCCAAGATCACCGCCCCGATCCCGAGCGCGTTCCGGAACGCCACGGTCCGTTTCCAGGCCGGCGCCTACCAGCAGGGCGAAAAGAGCAGCGGTGCCGAGGACGGCGCCCGGGTCACCTTCTACTCCCTCACCGAGGGCTCCGAACCCGCCGCGCCCTGACACCGGCGGGCCCGCCCGGCCGGTGGGTCCACCTCAGGCCGGCACCTCCAGCACTGCCTTGCCCAGCACCCGGCGGCCGCGCAGCGCCTCGATCGCCTCGTCGACCCGCTCCCACCCGCCGCGCCAGCCGACCTGCGCATCCAGCTCGCCGGTGGACAGCAGGCCGGCCAGGTACGCCAGGTCCGCGCCGAGACCCGAGCCAGCCACGAATGCCTCCACCCGGGCGCCCGGGTTGCTCAACCGGGCCCGCTCGAAGTTGATCGTGGTCGGCGCCAGCGAGGCCATCCCAATGCTCAACGCCAGCCCATCCGGCTCGAGCAGCTCGTACGCCTGACTCAGCAGGGCGCCACCGACATTTTCGATCACGCCGAAGCACCGGGCCACCTGGTCAAGACCCACGGTCACCTCGGCCGCACCCAACTCGGCCAGGCCCTCGCCTCGCTCCGGGCGCCCGACCGACGCCACCACGTGCGCGCCGGCCCGCGCGGCCAGCTGCACCGCGTACCGGCCGACGCCACCGGACGCGCCGGTGACCAGTACCCGCCGGCCCACCACCGGACCGAGCCGACGCACCGCGCGCAGCGCGGTCACTCCGGCGACCGGCAGCGCGGCCGCCGACACGTCATCCACCGGGTCCGGCAGCACGGCCAGCTCGCCGGTGTCCACGGCCCGGCGCTGGGCCCACCCACCGCCCCAACCGAACGTCACCACCCGGGTACCCGGCGGAGGACCGGATCCGTCTTCCGCGCCGGCGAGCACCACGCCGGCCGCGTCCCAGCCGGCCACCTCGCCGGGCTTGCGGTGATCGGCCAGGAAAGCCACCTCGCCGAAGTTGAGCGAGGTGGCCGTCACCTGGATCAGCGCCTGTCCGGGGCCAGGCGTGGGTTCGTCGGTGTCGCCGAGCCGCACACCGTGTGGCGCGGCGGGATCGTGTACCAAAGCTCGCATACCTGGCATCGTCGCCCGGTGCGCAGCGGACCGCCAATATTCGCCGCCATAGCCGCTGGTTATCGCCGGGTGCGCCAGCCCGGGCGCTGTCTAGCTGGCTTCCTGGGCCCACCGGTTGTTGATGAGCGCCCACACACTCTTCAGGGTTTCGCTGACCGATTCCTTGGTGATCGCGTCGGCCCGCCCCCCGTGTTCCAAGACCGCCAGCGCGATTGTCATCGCAGTGAATTCCTGTTGCGCGCCGGGCATTACCTCCCGGGCATCATCGGCTATTACTTCCTGCGACAGTTTGAATGCCTCGTTCGCGATCTCGTCCGATGATGGAAGCTCCTCGAAATGGATGCCTCCGTCGGCTTCGCTCATCGCGAGAGCGAAACCTCCGTAGATCCCCCTGAAGACCCTGACGCTGTCGACCTCAGCCATGGCAGCAACCTTCTATGGCTGCCAGATCAACGTCAACACAAAGTCACCCGAGCTGGTCTCAGTGGTCACGGCGGCTCTGCCAGCGACGCGGCGGCCGGCAGACCGGCAAATCGTCGGTGCCCGCATCTAGCCTGTCTGGGCCGGCTGCCATCCGACGTGGCTCGGCAGACTCCGAGGGGAGGGCGATGAATAGCGCGGCGCTGCTCGCGGACGCCTTTGACCGGGTCCGGGAGATCGTGCACAGCACGGTCACCGGGTTGACCCCGGAAGAATTGGCGGTACGCCTGGACGAGGAAGCCAACTCGATCGGCTGGCTGGTGTGGCACCTCACCCGGGTTCAGGA
>DATHIT010000657.1:0-18709 GCA_035489915.1 Pseudonocardia sp.
GTAGCGGTAGTCCAGGTACATGTCGTTGAGGTGCTGCCAGGGAGTCCGTGGGTTCATCACGTTCTGCCTGGTGGTGACCGCGCCGACCTGCGGGTCGACGAACGGCATGCACACCTTCTCCGCCACGTCCGAGGCCCACACCGTGTCCGAGTCGACCAGCGCGACCAGTGGGCTGGAGGCGGCCTCCCAGCCCAGCCGCAGGGCGTCGCGCTTGCCGGGGACCTCGGTCACGATCACCGTGACACCCAGCTCGCGGGCGATCTCGATCGACCTCGTGTCGGTGACGTCGATGACGCAGATGACCTCTGTGATGTCGTTGGCAAGCCACGACGTCACAGCGGCCCGGAAAAGCTCAGGATCCTCCTGGTACACCGGAGTTACGACAGACAAGGGTTCCCGGTGGTCGTTGACGACCGGGCGGTAGAAGGTCGCCGGGAACTGGCGAAAGACCCAGCTCAGCCACCGGACGAACCCCAGGATTCCCAGCGGGATGTAGACGAGCAGGTTATCCATCAGTCCTCCGCGGCGGAACGCCCCCCGCACACTCGACCTGGCTCAGCGTCAGAGCCACGACCACTCCTTCCGCCCTTCTGGTAGCCACCGGTGAACCTGCCCCCTACCCTCGCTCGTGCCCCCCGACCGGGGAGCTCGGTGACGAGCCACCCGCTCGGCGCGAGTGCGCTTCCAGGCTCGCTCACCCTAGGACGGCGGTGTCGGCGACGAGGCCCGGGACGCGGTGTTGCAGGAATGCCGCTGGCGTTCATTCCGTGTCAGGATATTGGTCTCCCTCGGGGGCCCGTTCGCGGGGTGTTCAGAAATCACCCGGAAACAATGCAAGTAGCCCCAGAACGCGGAGAATGCTGTGGTGTTGATCTCCTTCACCCGCTATAGCGCATCTTTCGTGGGAACCGGCGTATCCTTTGGTACGTCGTTCCGTTATGTAGAAACCTGTTCCTCCCACTTTAGTGGGGTTTCTGGCGAGGTTGATCCGCGGGGCTGGTTGCGCACCGTGACGAGTGGTCGGCGCTCCGCCCGTCTTCGTCGGGTCGCGGTGGGTACTTCCGAGCCGGTCAGCGCGCTGGCGAGGCCCGGCTTGACTCACTGGCAGTGAGTCAAGCGGCGTTCCGAGAAGCTCCCCAAGATCGGGCACTTCCCGCCGGCGGAAGATCACCGGTACCCCCTGGAGCGGGCCGACCAGGAACGCTGGGCGGCGCGCCGCCCAGCGCCCGCCGGCCTGATTCGCGCCTCACGTTGGGCCACGTGACGACCGGCCGCCACGGACCGTGACGGTTGTTGAGCTCGCGGAGCGGCTCACCGGCCAACTGCCTGTCGGTGTCCCTCGGAGCAGCGAGGTGACCCTGAGAAAATGCTTGGACATCGTGACCCAACGCGTACTAAGGGGATAGGCCGACCGGGCCAGCCGCGCGACCGAGATCGTGTCTCCGGAGGCCCGACGAGTGAGCAATCCAGTGCGCTGTCAAATCTGCTGTTCAGGCCGATTTTACCGGCCGTACAGCCCCCGCACTCGGCGGAAAATAACAAATAGGACACGTTCGTGGATCGAGGTTCGCCAACGGTCACCGCGCTTAGCCGCGCCGATCCCGGGCGTAGTGCGGGATACAGCTCGCTCATAGGTCGGGATCGGGAACTCTCGTTTATCCTCGACCCGACCGCGGCCAGAGCACCCGTGCCGGACGGAGCCCGACTGTGACCAGCCCACGCACATTCACCTCCGGCGTGCTCGACCCCAGGAAGCGGGGGCAGGAGTTCGGCGAGGCGTGCCGGGAGCGAGTGGCCGAGACGGTGGACGGCTACCGGCGGCTCTTCGGCCGGGCCGAGGCCGGAGCCCGCTGTGCCTCGCCCGCCGAGCTGGCCACGCTGGGCGGCCAGGCGCTCGACCGGATCGACGCCTGGGCGCCATCGCTGGGCGAGGAGATCCGCGGCCTGGCCGAGGGTGCCGCGCTGCCGGTGACCGACCTCGCGGCGCTGAACGCCAGGACCGAGATCCTCGCCTGGCTCGGCCGGACCGGGACGGAATGCTCCGTGGTCGTGGCGCTGGGCGAGCCGGAGGTCGAGCCGGTGGCCGCGCAGAACTGGGACTGGTACGCGGGACTGGCCGGCGGCTGGCTGGTCTGGGAGATCCCGCACCCGGACGGGCGGCGCACCGTCACGCTCACCGAGTACGGGATCGTCGGCAAGATCGGCATCAACTCACGGGGCGTCGGCTGCCTGCTCAACATCCTGCATCACGAGGTCGACGGCGTCGGGATGGGCGTACCGGTGCACGTGGCGGCCCGGCGGATGCTCGACGAGGCCGCCTCGGTCCCGGAGGCATTGGCGCTGCTCGACACCGCCGTGATGTCTGCCTCCAGCTCGCTCACCGTGGTCGGCGGCCGACGCCCTGGCAAGGCCGCGGTGGCCAGGGAGCTGTGGCCGGGCGGCGCGGGCGACATCGCACCGGATCCGGACGGCCTGCTGCTGCACACCAACCACTTCCTGTCCGCCCCGGCCGCCGAGGGCGATACCGGGCCGGCCACCTCGCCCGACACCCTGGATCGCTTCGAGGCGCTGCGCGGCCAGCTGGGCGGTCGAGGCGGCGACCTGCGCGCGGCGGAGGTCATGGGTGTGCTGCGGGACCACGACGGCGGTCTGTGTCGCCACCCGGACCCGGCGCTACCCCCGGAGCACGAGGTCCAGACGCTCGCCTCGGTCCTCATCGACTTCGCCGCCGGCGAATTGCGCGTCGTCGAGGGACCGCCCTGCGCCGGCGGGGGATGATCCGACCGCGCCGGTTGAGCCGGCGGTACCGAGCCGGCTGAGTGGACCGTCACCGACAGGTCGGCCCTCCCCGATCCGGGACAGGAACCGCTGGTACATCGTGGCGCGCAGGCCGTCCAGCGCGGCCAGTACGAGGTCGGCCGCGCCCACTCCGGCCAGCACGGGAGTGCGCATCTCGGTGAGCGCCTCGGTGACCCGGGCTCGGACCATCCGGAGCTCGCCGGAGGTCGGTACGGGGTTCGGGATGGACAGACTCATTGCTCTCACCCTCGGATCTGGCCGCGACGGTGCGGGCGGTTCGCGTCTCACCGGCCAGGAGCCCCACGGCGGATGCCGGCCGTTACGCGCGATTGGACGGCGCCGCATCGCGCCTGGGCGGAGGACCGCGTGGGGAGCGGAACTCTCCAGCCCGGGGCCGGGGCGACTCGACCAGGATCGGTCCGTGTCCGGCGATGGGGTCAACGCCCGCGCGTGGCGGTTCGTTCCACTGTCGCGACTGAAGGGGCGTTGCTCACACCGGCCAGGCCTGTGCGGCCTCGGCGGAGGTCAGGTCCGGGCGCTCGGGCTGGCCGAGCCCGGCGCGAGCGCGAGCACCTCGGTAAACCCCTCGAGCAGGCAGCGGATGAACAGCTCCGGCTCGGTGAACGAGGCCGGGTCGAAGTTGACCCCGATGCAGCCCATGTCCCGGTGGGTGACCAGGGTGATCATCGCCGGGCAGCCGGGGCGCGGTGCGTAGGGGTAGACCCGCTCGACGTGTGCCCCGGCCAGGTACCGGTCCGTCCGGGTACCCGGCACGAAGCTGGCCTGCAGGTCGTTGGCCCTGGTCACCGAGCACACCAGCTGCGTGCTCAGCTGGCCGGGAAGCCGGGCCAGCGTGGGAAACACCAGGCCCATGCTGTCGATCGCCGGCTCACTGCGCGCGGCCAACACCAACTCCCTGACCTGCTCGATCCGGGCGCGCGGGTCGACCGTGCCGATCGGGGCGGAGAACCGGGCCCCGGTGATCCGGTTCCCACCGCCGGGGTCGCCGGGCCGGCGCACCGAGATCGGGATCGCCACCGGGATCGACTCCATGTGCCGGCCCAGCGCGGCGTGGTAGCGCCGGTAGCCACCCAGCAGCGAGGCGAGGTAGGCGTCGTGGAGCGTGCCGCCGGCGGCTTTGGCGGCGGCACGCAGGTCCTTGAGCGGCACGTCCAGCGCGGCGAACCGCCAGGCCGGGCCGCGCTCGGCGAGCAGCGGGGAGGAGTCCGCGGCCAGCGGGCTGAGCATCCGGCGCAGCGACGAGCCGTACCGGGTGGCCGAGCGCAGCGCGGCCGCCGGGTTGCTCAGTGCGCCCAGCGCACCGGACCCGGCTGTCTTGAGCAGCGACGGCACCGAGGTGACGTCGCTGCGGACCTGATGGGCGAGCACCCCCAGCGGGCTGGCCCACGAGCTGGGCGGGCTGGGCGGCGTCGGGCCGGCCGGCGTCGGGGCGGGCTCGCGGTCGCGGGAATGGAGCTGGTCGAGCAGCTGGGCGGCGCCGAGCCCGTCGGTGAGGGAGTGATGCATCTTGAGCAGGTAGGCGGCCTTCCCACCGGGCAGACCCTCGTAGAGCACCGCCTCCCACGGCGAGCGGGTCCGGTCGAACGCGCTCATGGCCAGCCGGGCGGCGGACTCCAGCAACTCGGGCCAACCCGCTCCGTCGGGCAGCCGGGCCCGCCACACGTGCAGGCGCAGGTCGAAATGCGGATCCACGCTCCACCGGGGGGTGCCGAGGTCGAGCGGGGCCTCCACGACCCGCTGCCGCAGCCGGGGGGCGAACCGCACCAGCGACTCGTGCGCCTCGATCAACCGCTCCCAGTCGGGCACGGAGTCCAGCTGTTCGATGGCCAGCAGCGGCGAGCGCATCGCCCGGTCGGCGTCGGCCCGCCACAGCACCGTCTCGAAGGCGCTCATCTCGTCGCTCTGGCACCAGTCCGACAACGTCCGGACGACCTCGCGCGGGGCGCGCCGCTCGATCGGCCGTGCCGGCGGGGCGTCCACCCCGGCCCGGGCGTCGAAACCGGCCAGATCGCCGGCGACTTCGGTGCTGGACCCAGCGGTGTGGGTCGCCGTGGCGGCGAGGCCGCCCGACCGCGATGGCACCCGATGAGCACGGTTCCTGGACGGTTTCGGCCGCGCGACGGGTACCGACGTGGTCATATTCTCGCGCTCTCCTTCATGTTCGGTTCCCGAACAAGGTGATGGCGCCCGAAACACCACGTCGTGTTCCTGCGACCCTCGTGGGGTCCGCGGCTGGGGCTGACTGCTCGACCGTCATGGTGACCGGCGAGTAGCGCAAGCCCGACCGGAGAAATGTGTCTGAGCTGGCACCCTGATGGCTGAGTCTGAGCAGTTCAGTGCACTGATCCGGAGCCCGCCGGCAGGCAGCCGGGCGGGTGACTTGGCCGAGGCGATTCGGGCGTGACGCCAACCAGGCCCGCGTCCGGGTGGACGCGGGCCTGGCGGGCCGACGCGGTCGCGGATGACCGCGGCGGTATCTAACTCAGGTGGTCGATCAGCGGTGATCTTGGTCGTGGCCCGGGCGGGTGCTCGGGGTTACTTGTGGATGTGCACCGTGACGTTCATGCCCGGCACCAGCGGCAGCCCTGCCGTGTTGGTGAACGCCACCCGTACCGCGATGACCTGGGTGACCTTCTGGAAGTTGCCGGTGCTGTTGGACTCCGGGAACAGGGAGAACTGGTTGGCCGCCGCCCCCTGGATCTCGGTCACCACGCCGGTGACCGGGGTGCCGGAGTAGGCATCCACCGAGACGTCCACCGGTGCGCCGAGGTGCACGCTGTCGATGTCGGTCTCGTCCACCCGGGCGGTGACGTAAATCTTGTTGAAGTCGTAGGCGGTGGCCAGGTTGGTGCCGGCGGTCACCCACATGCCCTCGACGGCGTTGTTGATGGCGATGGTGCCGTTGCCGGGGGCCTTGATTATCATCTGTGGCTGCGCGCCGCTGCCGCTGATCTTGATCCGGCCCATGATCTGGTTGTCGGTGACCGAGTTGCCCTGCTCGCCCTGCCAGCCGGTCAGGGTCCCGGTGGTCGGTGCGTTGATCTCGACCTTGTCGCCGTCGACCTGCGCGTTGTCCGTGCTGACGAACTGGCTCGAGTAGGCGAAGTAGGCGCCACCGAAGCCCAGCGCCGCGAGCACCGCGAGAATCACCAGGACGGCCAGCGCCCGTCGGGTGGAGCGCTTCATCTTCTTCTTGCCGGGTTCGGCCAGTTCGGTCTGCTCGGCCGGTTCGGCGGGCGCGGTGGGCGCGGTGGGCGCGGGTGGCGGCTGGGTGGCCGTTGGCGCGTTGCCGTTCAGGTGGATCTTCTCTTCTGTGACGGTGTTCCCCGGGCCTTCCACCCTGACCTCCAAGATCGACGTGCGGTGCCGAGTTCCGCTCTCTCGGCCTGATGCCTTAGTGAACGCACCGTACCTTATATTTCTTCCGCCGTTCCTAACGATTCTTGAGATGATCCTCAGAGCGGCGGGCCCTACGGCTCGGGTGCCCGAACCGGCGCGAGCACATCCGCCCCTGTCCTCTCGTCGATCCGTAGTTACGCCATGAGCGTTGACGCCCGCTGCCCATGCCGTGCCGCCTCGTTCTCCAAGCCTCTGGCCTGCGAATTCGATGAGCGCCTCGGTTGTGGCGGCCCACCCGGCGGACCCGGAGCGGGCGGGTGCGGCGCGTCGGCGGCGTCCCAATACACCTGGGATCCCGTATCGCCTCGCCATGCTGAGAGCAGCGACCTCCCAGATGTCGCCATTCCGTTGAGCCGGGCAGTGTGGTGAAGCTCATGGCCTGGTGGTTGGGTGACCCTCGCGCTGGTGATCGAGGACGCGGTGTCGGGTGGCTGGAGTTGGAGGCTGGGATGGGCTGGTACGAGAAGCACGTCGTCCCTCGGATCGTGGACCAGGCGTGCGGGATCAAGCTGACCCAGCCGCTGCGCCAGCGGGTGTGTGCGGGGCTGACCGGCGAGGTGGTCGAGATCGGCTTCGGGTCCGGGCACAACGTCCCGCACTACCCGCCGGGCATCGCGCGGGTGGCCGCCGTGGAGCCTGCCGACCTCGGCTGGAAGCTGGCCGGCAAGCGGCTGGCCGGGTCCGGCGTGCCGGTGCACCGCTCGGGCCTGGACGGCCAGTCGCTGCCGTTCCCCGACCAGAGCTTCGACGCCGCCCTGTCCACCTGGACGCTGTGCACCATCCCGGATGTGGCCGCCGCCCTGCGGGAGGTGCGCCGGGTGCTCAAGCCGGGCGGCACCTTCCACTTCGTCGAGCATGGGCTGGCGCCGGAGGAGACTGTGCGCCGGTGGCAGCGGCGCCTCGAGCCGATCCAGAAGCGGCTCTTCGGCGGCTGTCACCTCACCCGGCCGGTCGTCGACATGGTGACCGGCGCCGGGTTCACAGTGACCGAGGTCGACGCGTTCTACGAGCAGGGCGTACCCAAGCCGGTGGGAGCCACCACGCTCGGGGCCGCGGTTCCCGCCTGACGCCGAGGGAGAGTTTGACCAGCCGACGGCTGCTCGTTACCGGAAGTTCGCCAGCCGAGGGGACAGGGTTCGCCCACCGCGATTGAGCTAGCCAGAGTGACCCCTCCTGGTGACCTCAACCGCCGCCGCTTCCTCGCTCGAGGCGCCGTCGCGGCCGGCGTAGTGGTGGCGGGTGGCGCGTACGCCGCGCTGCCCGACGGCCTGATCCACTCCCTCGGCGAGCCGCGCCGCCGGGGCAGCCTCGACGACGTCGAGCACGTGGTGATCCTGATGCAGGAGAACCGCTCGTTCGACCACTACTACGGCACCCTGCCCGGGGTCCGGGGGTTCAATGACACCGCCACCCTGACCAGCGTGTTCCACCAGCCGAATCCGAAGGGCGGCGCGCTGCTGCCCTTCCACGTGGACACCCAGCAGGTGGACGGCCAGCGGCTGGTGGACCTGGACCACAGCTGGGACGGCACCCATACGGCCTGGGCCGGCGGCGCGTACGACGAATGGATCGCCGCGAAGACCGAGTTCACCATGGCGCACTTCGAGCAGAGCGACATCCCGTACCACTACGCGCTCGCCGACGCATTCACCGTCTGCGACCACTACTTCTGCTCCCTGCTGGGGCCCACCACGCCGAACCGGCTGCACCTGTTCACCGGGACCATCGACCCGGATGGCCGCGCCGGTGGTCCGGCGATCGCCAACCCGCCCGACTACCAGCCGGTCTACCGCTGGACCACCTATCCGGAGCGGCTGCAGGCGGCCGGCGTCTCGTGGCGGGTGTACGCCAACAACGAGGTGGGTGACGGGGAGAACGAGGACGGCTACGTCGGCGACTACGGCGACAATCCGCTCTGGCTGTTCCAGGCCTACCACGACGCGCTGGCCTCGCCCGACCCGGCGCGGCGCGAGCTTGCCGACCGGGCCAGCGTGCACGGCGCCTGGCTGCCCAACTCCGGCAAGGGGCACGACGTCGACCACCTGCTGGCCGACTTCGTCGCCGACTGCCGGGCAGGCACGCTGCCCCGGGTCAGCTACGTGGTGGCGCCCTACGCGTACTGCGAGCACCCCCGGGCGCGGCCGGTGGACGGCGCCCGTTACGTGGACACCGTGCTGCGCGCGCTGTTCGACAACTCCTCGCTGTGGGAATCCACCGCGCTGTTCCTCAACTACGACGAGAACGACGGGTTCTTCGACCACGTGCTGCCGCCGGTGGCGCCGCCGGGCACCCCGCTGGAGTACGTCGGCGGCCGGCCGATCGGGCTGGGGCCGAGGGTGCCGATGACGGTGATCTCCCCGTGGAGTCGGGGCGGCTGGGTGAGCTCGGAGGTCTACGACCACACGTCGGTGATCCGGTTCCTGGAACGGTGGACCGGCGTCATGGAGCCCAACATCTCGGACTGGCGGCGCGCGGTAACCGGCGACCTCACCGCCGCCTTCGACTTCCAGGACCACGCGCCCAGGCTGCCCACCCTGCCGGACACGGCCGCGCTGCAACTCGCGGTGGATCAGCGCCAGGCGTCGCTGCCCCCGCCGGTGGTGCCGAGCCAGGACGCGCAGCGCATGCCCGTGCAGCCAGCCGGGTCACGACCGGCCAGAGCGCTGCCGTACCAGCCGGTGGCGAACCTCGGGCTGAGCGGCGGCACGCTGACCGTCTCCCTGGAGAACCACGGCAGCCGTCCGGTCCAGCTGGCCGTGTACTCCGACGGCGCGCCGAGTTCGCACCTGCTGGACGGGTCCGGCACCGTGTCGGTGCCGGTGGCCGTTGCCGGGGGATACGAGGTGTCCGTGCACGGCCCCAACGGCTTCCTGCGCCAGTTCCTCGGCGGCCCCGGCGATGCGTCGGTCCAGGTCACCCTGGCGCTGGCGGGCACCGCTGATCGGCCGCTACTGCGCTGGATGATCAGCAACGGCGGTGGGTCGCCGGCGCGGGTGCGGCTGGCCGACGCGTTCGGCGGCGGCCAGCCCGCACGGGTCCTGGCGGTGGCCGCCGGAGCCAGCCACCAGGAGGACTGGGACGCCCTCGGCCAGGCCTACGGCTGGTACGACCTGACCTTCACGGCGCCGGACGACCCAGCGTTCCTCCGGCGGTTCACCGGCCACCTGGAGAACGGAAACCCCAGCCGCACGCACCCGGGCTCGCTGATCGCCGAGCACTGACCGAGCCCGGGGAAAAAGATCGTCAGTCGTTACGAGGCGCCTCAGGGGCCTATCCAGGAGGCTGTATTGCGAGGTGCGGCTCCGCGATGGGGCAAAGGCGGTCGTGCCGGCGGGAGCTGCCGTGCGCACGGTGGCCACTTAGCGTCGTCAAATCCGGAAGGGCATGGAGCATGACCTTTGGTGAAACGGTCCGAGCCCTGCTCGTCAGGTGGTACGTCACGGTGCCGGGGGTGCTGATATCGCTGGTCCTGGCCAGTATCGTCGCCTCTCTGGTGCCGCCGGTGTACACCTCGACGGGCATCGCGGTACTGGTGCAACCAAGGCAGGCCGGCGTCAAAACAGCCGCCGACGCGAATCCGCTGCTCAACTTCGATTCCAGCCTCAGTACCACAGCGCTCATCATGGTTCAGTCGCTGGACACCCCGGAAGTTGCCACCCAACTCGGGCTGACGCCGCACGCGCTCATTCCCAGCGGCGACACATTCACCGTGAAGGATGTGGGCAACACCAACGTCGGTGATCAGATCGTGCAACCGTTCATCTATATCACCGGGCAAAGTTCCACAGCGGCTGGTAGTGCGGATATCGTCCGCCGCGTTCAGGAGTTCGCCCGCCAGGATCTGATCGAGCGCCAGCGGGGGCTGCGCGTCACTCAGCAGAACTACATCAAGCTGGAGAGCGTGGTCGACCCCACCGAGCCGAAGCCGATGATTGCGATTACCGCCGGCGCGGCGATCGGAACCTTCATTATCGGCGCGGCGCTGACCATTCTGGTCGCGCTGATGTGGGAGAAAATCGTCAGTGGTGCACGAGCTCGCCGCCGTGACCGGGTTGCCCAGTCCGGCGCCGAGGAGGACGGAGTTCCGCAGCGCGAGGACGTCCCGCAGCGCATGGTGCCGCTGCCCGCCGGCTTTACCTCGAGCGTGGCTACGGCCAATGGCACAGTGCTCTCGAGTAATTGCTTCGAGCTGCCAACCGCCTCGGCGCGCGGAAAAAAGGCGGGCTCTAGCGATTCGGCCGTGCACTAGCGCCTTCGCATTTGCCGCGGGGGTCGACGACGCGCATGAGGGGATAGCGGGTGGACGACGAGCCGATTGTCCTGTACGACACGAGTAGACCATTCGACCTCGCCTCGCAATGGCCGCTGCTCATCATTGGTGTCGCGCTACTCGTTCTCCTGGCGATGATTGTCGTCGCGCTGTCCACGCTGAAGAACGTCCGGTCGCCACTGGCCTTCGTGGTCGGAGTCACCGCTGGACTGCAGACGGCCCAGATCGCCAGCGTCCATATCTTCTGTCCGGCGGTTGCGCTCTGGCTGGTCTTCGGGGTGTGGCGGGAGCGCAGGCAGCGAATGCACCCGGAATGGGCCCTGGCCGTGGTGGGATGCGCCGCCTTGCTGGCCACCACCGCGCTGACCGGGGAGATGGTGAACAGCAAGCTGGTGGCAATACAGCTGATGTTGCTGGCCGGTACCTCGGCCTGCATGATCGCGTTCGCTGATCGTCGAGACATCCGCCCGGCGTTGCTCGGGCTGCTGACGATCACCACCATCGCCTGTCTCGCAGCCCTCGCGCAGTACGTCGGCGTGCTGCCGTACAAGGTCTTCCTGGGCACGCACCGCCCGATCGGGCTTTATGTCGAGCCGGACTGGTTGGGCATGTTTGCCGCGGTCGGGCTGGTGTTGGCGTTCCGCATCGTGTTCAACCGGTGGCGCATGCCCCTGGTGTTCCTGCACGTGCTGGTGCTGGTGCTGGCGCAGGCCCGGGCCGCGTGGGGCGCGGTCGTGCTGGTGGCCGTGCTCGGTTGGGTGGTGGCGCGGGTCGTCCAGCGGGAACGGCCGAGGGAGATCGTGGCTCGAGGCGGCGGGCTGAAGATGGCGATCGGTGCGGTGGTACTGCTGTCCGTGGCCCTGGTGGCCAGCCCGACGTTGCAAGAGTCATTGGTAGACCGGGTGACCGGGGCGGTGGGGGCGAAGCCGGAGGTCGGCGCCATGGCGCGCCAGCAGCAGAACTCCGCGCTGCTGGAGCTGGAATCGCAGGCGCCGGTGACCGGGCTAGGCCTCTCGGCCAGTGGTCGGGTCGGTGTGTCCGGGCGGATCGCCTACATCGGCACCTCGAGGAACAACGTCGCGAGCAACTGGCTGCTGGGCTGGTGGGTGGACGGCGGCATGATGGCGGTGCCGCTGATCCTGTTGTTCTTCTTCGGGGCCAGTCGGCGGTTCACCACCACCAGCGGCCTGCTGTTGAGCACCGTGCTGGTCTGCAGCTTCTTGTCCAACGCGATGGTGATCCCGATCGCCTGGTTCACCCTCGCGCTGTGCCTGATGCACCTGGGCTCAGAGGAGAAGGAGAAAGAGAAAGCGACGGTACGCCCGGAACTCAACGGGCATGGGGGCGAAGTCCAGGTAGCGCTACCTCGCCGCCGGGAGAGCTCGCTGGCCGCCGGCGGAGCCTAGTTGTCTAATCCGAAGGACGGGACCATGAGCAAGGCGACAGTGTTGTCCAAGATCGCCGTCTTCTACAGCGTGCGACCTCACCGCGCCGGAGAGGTGCTGCAGTGGGCGCGCCAACGTAGGCAGTCGACCATCGAGTCCCGGTTGCCGTGGTGGCCGTTCGCCGCGATCAACAGTGTCGGCAAATCGCTACCGCCCGATCCCGTCGTGTTCGAGTTCGGCGGCGGCGGCAGCACACTCTGGCTGGCCGACCTCGGTGCGCGGGTAACGGTCGCCGAGCACGACCGTGAGTGGTTCGAGGTCCTGCGCCAAGAGCTCGGCGACACCGCGGTGACCCTGCTGTCCGAACCATCCGCCGAAGGCGCGATCGGCTCGGTCAAGACCCCGGGTAAATTCTTCGACGACTACGTCGGCCTGATCGCGGGGCAACCGGACGAACGGTTCGACCTGGTCATCGTGGACGGTCGAGCGCGCGTCGAGTGTGGCCTCGCGGCGATGCCGAAGATCCGTCCCGGTGGAATCCTGCTGCTGGACGACTCACACCGCCCCCGGTACGAGCCGCTACGTCAAGCCCTCAGCGGCTGGGCACGTACCGACCATCGCGGGTTGAAGATCGGCAGCAACAAGGTGGCGCAAACCTCGACGTGGATCAAGCCTGGTCAGTGATCGCCGGGTGTGCCCAGAACGCCGACACAGTGTGCTGAGAGCGCCGACTCGCGGGCCGTTTGTCAGCGGGCGACGTCCACCGGCGGGCGCGATCGGCGCCGGAGCAGCACCGCGCAGGCCGCCGCGATGAGCACCGGTACGGCGGTGAGCAGCAGGATGTCCTTGCCGGGCAGCGCGAGCCCGATCAGGATGCCGGCGATCCCCGGACCGACGATCGACCCGGCCCTGCCCAGCGCGGACGCCCAGCCCAGCCCGGTGGTGCGCGCACCGGTGGAATACAGCGACACCGCCATGGTCAGCTGACCGATCTGGCTGGACACCACACCGGCCCCGGCGCCACCGAGCAGGAGCAGGGTGACCCTTCCGCCAGCGGCCGCCGTGGAAGTAGCCGATCACCGGAGCTCCGGTCACGCCGGTCGGGTGGTAGACGTTCAGCAGTTGATGCGGGTCGCTGCCGTACTTGATGTCCAGTTCGTGCGCGAAGCCCTCCCGCACGTCCGCCCGGCGCCGCAGCGCGTACTGGTAGAAGCCGCGCCAGTCCGGGAAGTAGTCGTCCGGGTGCTGATAGGTGAAGAACTTGGTGGGGTCGGCCGGACGCACGTTGTTGTGGTTAATCGGATGGGTCCTCCGGGTTGCTCGAACAGTCGAGCGGCTGACTACCAGCAGTGACTCCGTTTGGGTTGTGACCACCCATACAGACCTCAGAGTGTCTCGAAGGTATTGGTTAGCCTAGCCTAATAGACACTCAGCTAGGGCTAGTGACGTGTCCGTGGTCAGCCGGAAGGATGAGATGCCGTACTCCGCTCCAGGTGGACGGATCCGCGCATTGGCTGACCGCACAGCATGTCGGCCCTGGCGCGCCAGCCCCGCCGGTCGCCCGGCGGCTCCGCCTTGCCGAGGGCTCGGCCCTCGGCCGGGCACCTCCTGGCTGGACAGCCCTTTACCACGCACTTTGGGAGGCACAGCTATGTCCGAAAAGCCGCTGGCCGGTTCGCCAGCCCAATCAGAGCACCGCGAGGTGAGGCGGGTCCATGCCTGAGCTGGGAGGGGGCGTGACGACGCAGGTGCGGCCCGGTCTGCGCTATGCCGCGACGAGCGCGCAACTGGATCTCGATCCGATCGATGCCGGCGCCGGGTTGGCGCGCAACGCCGACGGACAGTTTGTGCTCTTCGAGCGGCACGGCGAGGTCTCGGTCGGGTTCGGCGCGGCCGCCGAGATCGTGATGGACCGTCGACAGATCCGGTTCCGCGCCCAGGGCGGCTGGGAGACGGTGCCGACCGGCGACGAGCCGCTGCAGCAGGTGGGCGAGCTGCTCGGCGGGTGCGGAATCGCGGACTGGCGGGCCTACGGCTGGTTCGGCTTCGAGCTGAGTTACCTGCTGCACGGCAGGCCGGAGTTGGCCGGCGACGCGACCCTGGCCCACCTCATCGTGCCCGCTGCCGAGGCGCGGCTGACTCCCAACAACGCCGAGCTGCGCGCGCTGCGCATTGCCGACCTGGGCACGCTGTGCGACGAGGTCAACCTGCTGCGCGAGGAGCCGGCGAAGCAGGTTGGCGGAGAGTTGGCCGACGAGATGGTCGACTACGACGGCTATCGGCGCAGGGTGGCCTCGGCGGTCGCGGATATCCGGGCGCACCGGCTGCAGAAGGTGATCCTCTCCCGGGTCGTCCCGGTTCCCGGCGGCGCCGACCTGGTGAGCACGTACCGGGCGGGGCGACGGGGCAACACCCCTGCCCGGTCGTTCCTGTTGAACCTCGGGGACCTGCGCGCGGCCGGGTTCAGCCCGGAGACCGTGGTCGAGGTGCGCGGCGACGGCACGGTGACCACCCAGCCGCTGGCCGGGACCAGAGCGCTGTCCGGTGCCGCCATGCAGGACGCCGCCCTGTGTGAGGAGCTGCTCAACGACCCCAAGGAGGTCTACGAGCACGCCGTGTCGGTGCGCGGGGCGCAGGAAGAGCTGCGCGAGTTCTGCATGGACGGATCCGTGCTGGTCGAGGAGTTCATGTCGGTCAGCCGTCGGGGCAGCGTGCAGCACCTGGCCTCCCGGGTGACCGGGCAGCTGGCCGCCACGCGCAACAGGTGGCACGCGATGGCCGGGCTGTTCCCGGCGGTCACCGTGTCCGGCCTGCCGAAACCGCAGGCGTGCGAGGCGATCCACCGCTACGAGAACGAACCCCGGGACCTGTACGGCGGCGCGGTCGTGGTGGCCGGCGCGGATGGCTCATTGGACGCCGCCCTGGTGTTGCGGACCGTCTTCCAGCGGGGCGATCGGACCTGGCTGCGGGTCGGCGCGGGTGTGGTGGAGCAGTCCACCCCGGAGCGGGAGTTCGAGGAGACCAGGGAGAAGCTGCGCAGCATCAGCCGTTTCCTGGTCGCGGCCGAGAAGCAGGCGCCAGTGGGGGACGCGGTGGTGGTTCCGTGACATCGCCCGGGGCCCGGCTGGACGAGCTGACCGGGATGCTGGCCGAACTCGTCGAGGAGGACCCGGCGACCGTCGCAGCCAGCGAAAACCTCTTCGAGTTGGGGCTGGACTCGATCTCGCTGATGCAGCTGGTGGCCAGCTGGCGCCGCGCCGGGGTGGAGATCGACTTCGCCGAGCTGGCCGAGCAGCCCACCGTCGCGGACTGGGCCCGGCTGCTGGTCGCGCGGCGCGCGGGGGCGCAGTCGCGGGCCAGGAGCGAAGTCAGGGCGGTCGGCGCCGCGCTGGCCCGGACTGTGCCGGGTTCGGCGACTGGCCCGGCGGCGGAGCCGGTGGCCGAGGCGCGCGCGGATAGCGAAGAGTTCGATCTCGCGCTGATGCAGCACGCCTACTGGGTGGGCCGCGGTGACGATCAGCTGCTCGGTGGGGTGGCGGCGCACCTGTACACCGAGTTCGACGGGGTCGGGATCGACCCGGAGCGGCTCGCCTCGGCGCTGCGCGGGCTGCTGGCCCGCCACGACATGCTGCGCGTGCGGATCAGCGACAACGGGCGGCAGCGGATCGCCGCCGAGCCGGGTTGGCGCGGGCTCGCGGTGCACGACCTGCGGGATGCCTCGCCGGCCGAGGCGGACCGGGCGCTGGCCGCCGTCCGGGACGAGTACTCCCACCAGATGCTGGACATCGAGGAGGGCGAGGTGCTGGGCACCGCGCTGAGCCTGCTGCCCGGCGGCCGCACCCGGTTCCACCTGGACGTGGACATGGTGGCCGCCGACGCGGTCAGCTACCGGGTTCTGCTGGCCGACCTGGCCCGGCTCTACACCGGCGCGCCCGGGCAACCGACGCCGATCGGCTACAGCTACCGCGACTACCTGGGGTCCAGGCCGCAGGCCCTGCGGGAGGCAGCGCGGCGGGCCGCCGGGTACTGGCGGTCCCGGCTGGGCGAGCTGCCCGGCCCACCCGAGCTGCCGCTGGCCCACGACCATCCGGCGGCCGGGCAGCCCAGGGTGGTCCGCCAGCACGTGCTGCTCTCGGCGGCCGAGCGGGCCGCGCTGACGGCGGCCGCGCGCCGGCACGGGGTGACCCTGGCCGCCGCGATGGCCACCGCGTTCGCCGAGGTGATCGGCGCATGGAACGCCCAGCCGCGGTTCCTGCTGAACGTGCCGCTGTTCGACCGGGCTCCGGTGCACCCCGACGTGGACCTGTTGGTCGGCGATTTCACCAGCTCCGTGCTGCTGGCCGTGGACCTCACCGAGTCGCGCGGGTTCGCCGATCGGGTCCGGGACATCCAGACCCGACTGCACACCGACGCGGCGCACGCCGAGCACTCCGGGGTGGAGGTGCTGCGCGAGCTGAGCAGGTCCGGCGGACGTCAGGTGCTCGCGCCGGTGGTATTCACCAGCGCGCTCAACCTGGGTGAGCTGTTCGCCGCCGAGGTCACCGACACCTTCGGCGAGGCCGGGTGGATCGTCTCGCAGGGACCGCAGGTGCTGCTGGACGCCCAGGTCACCGAGGTGTCCGGCGGTTTGCTGGTGAACTGGGACGCGCGCGTGCGGGAATTCGCGGACGGCGTGGTCAGCGCGATGTTCGGCGCCTTCACCGGGCTGCTCCACCGGCTGGCCTCGGACACGCAGGCGTGGGCAGCGCCGGTCGGGGAGTTGCTTCCTCGGGCCCAGCACGAGCTGCGGGACGGGGTGAACGCCACCGGGAGCGCGGCCGCGCCTCGGCAGCTGCACGAGCGGTTCTTCGCGCTGGCCCGGTCCAACCCGGACGCTCCGGCGGTGCTGTGGGGCGACCGGGGCGCGCTGTCCTACCGGGAGCTGGCCGAGCGCGCGCTGCGGGTGGCCGCAGCGCTGGCCGAGCGCGGTGTCCGGCCTGGCGACCCGGTTGGCGTGTCGCTGCCCAAGGGCCCCGACCAGGTGGTCGCGGTGCTCGGGGTGCTCGCCGCCTCGGCCACCTACGTGCCGGTCGGCATCCAGCAGCCGAGGGCGCGGGCCGAGCGGATCGCCTCCGTCGCGGGCTTCCGGGTCACCATCGGCGAGCGGGGCGGCGGCCCTGAGGTGTTGACGCTGGCTGACGCGCTGACCGCGTCACCGATGCCCGGCCCCGTCGCTGGCAGCCCGGAGCAGCTGGCCTACCTGTTGTTCACCTCCGGGTCCACCGGCGAGCCCAAGGGCGTGGAGGTGCCGCACCGCGCGGCGATGGCCACGTTGGACGACCTCTGCCAGCGGTTCGCCCTGGGCCAGTGGGACCGCACGTTGGCGGTGTCCGCGCTGGACTTCGACCTGTCCGTGTTCGACATCTTCGGCGCGCTGGACACCGGCGCGGCGGTGGTGATGGTCGGCGAACAGGAGCGCCAGGACGCCCACCGCTGGGCCGAGCTGATCCGGCTGCACCGGGTCACCGTGCTCAACTGCGTGCCGCCGCTGCTGGACGCGCTGCTGCGCGCGGTGGGCAGCGGCCCCGACCTGGCCTCGCTGCGGGTGGCGCTGGTCGGCGGCGACCGGGTCGGCGTTGACCTGCCCGGCCGGCTGGCGGCGGTGGCGCGCGGCTGCCGGTTCATCGGCCTCGGTGGCACCACCGAGACCGCCATCCACTCCACCGTGTGCGAGGTCGACCCGGACGCGGTGCCCGCCGACTGGCGACTGGTGCCCTACGGCGGCCCACTGCGCGGGGTGGCGCTGCGGGTGGTCGACGACCTCGGCAGGGACCGCCCCGACTGGGTGGCCGGCGAGCTGTGGATCGGCGGGGACGGGGTCGCGCGGGCCTACCGAGGCGACCCGGAACGCACTGCCTCGCGCTTTGTGGAGTGGGCCGGCCGGCGCTGGTACCGCACCGGTGACCTGGCCCGCTACCGCCCGGACGGCACGGTGGAGTTCCTCGGCCGGCGCGACGACCAGGTGAAGATCCGGGGGTTCCGGGTCGAGCTGGGCGAGGTGGAGGCGGCGCTGCGGGCGGACCCCCGGGTGCGGGCCGCCGTCGCGGTGCTGACCTCGGGCGATGCGCCGGCGCTGGCCGCCGCCGTGGCGACCACCGGCCCGGTCGATCCAGCCTCGCTGCGGGCGTCGGCGGCCGAACTGGTGCCGGCGCACATGGTCCCGGACCGGGTGGTGGTGCTGGACGCGCTGCCGCTCACCGCCAACGGCAAGCTGGACCGGGACGCGGCGCGGGAGCTGGTGGAACGGGCCGGCCGACCGGTGACCGGGCAGCAGCCGCCGCGCGACGAGCTGGAGCAGGCGATAGCGCTGGTCTGGACCGAGTCGCTGCGGCTGGCCGAGCCGGGCAGGCTGGGGGTGACCGACGACTTCTTCG
Source organism: Pseudonocardia sp. (assembly GCA_035489915.1). GTDB lineage: Bacteria > Actinomycetota > Actinomycetes > Mycobacteriales > Pseudonocardiaceae > Pseudonocardia. Next base: position 18,288 of record DATHIT010000657.1, read on the forward strand.
CCGCCGGCGGCGATTCGCTCCGGGCCACCACGCTGGTCAGCAACCTGCGGGAGGCGCTGGACACCTCGGCGGTGTCGGTGCGCATGCTGTTCGCCGGGCCCACGGTCGCCGGGCTGGCCGAGCGGCTGCGCGCCGCCGACCCCACCGGGCGGCTGGACAAGGTCGCCGCGCTGTACTGCGAGGTGGCCGCTATGTCCGACGACGAGGTCGCCGCCGCGCTGGACGCCGACGGGTGGGCTCGGTGACCGGGGGACGGCAGCCGGCGGAGCTTGCGGAGCCGTCGGGGTGGGTGAGCACCGGGGGACGGCAGCCGGCGGAGCTTGCGGAGCCGGCGGGGTGGGTGAGCACCGCCACCCCTCCCATTCTGGACGGGGTGACGCCGTGGCCCGCCTCGCTTGCCCGCCGCTACCTCGAGGCCGGCT
>DATHIT010000658.1:0-16924 GCA_035489915.1 Pseudonocardia sp.
GTCGAGGTGTGGGGCGCCGGCCGGGTCGGCGTCCGCCTCTCCCCGTTTGGCACCGCCAACGACAGCGGCCGGCATGCCGATCCAGTCGCCACCTACCTACCCGCGGTCAGCGCGCTGGCCGAGCACCGCCTGGCCTACCTGCACCTGATCGAGCCGCGCGCCGACGGAGCCGGCGGTGGCGCCCCGGCGGGTGACGGCGTACCCACGGCAGCCGCCGCATTCCGGCCGCATTGGCCGGGCCGGATCATCACCGCCGGCGGCTTCACCGGTCCCGAGGCCGACGAGGTGATCGCGCGCGGCGAGGCGGATGCGGTCGCGTTCGGCAGGGCATTCATCGCCAACCCGGATCTGCCGCTGCGGCTGTCTCAGGGCGCCGAGTTGAACCCGCCCAACCGCTCCACGTTCTACCTGGGCGACCACGTCGGCTACACCGACTACCCGACTCTGGACGAACTCGACCGCTCCGCCTGATCGCTCGCCCTCCCGCTACCGCCGACCGGTGCGCGCGGAGAGCCTGCGCACGGCGGCGACCAGGGTGTCCACCTCGTCGTGGGTGTTGTAGAACGCCAGCGACGGCCGCACAGTGGCCTCCAGGCCGTAGCGGCGCAGGATGGGCTGGGCGCAGTGGTGGCCGGCGCGCACCGCGATCCCTTCCTCGTTCAACGCGGTGCCGACCTCGACAGGTTCGTAGCCGTCCAGCACGAAGGACACCACGCTGGCCTTGTCCGCCGCGGTACCGACCAGCCGCAACCCGGGGATATCGCGCAGCCCGGCGGTGGCGTACTCGAGCAGGTCGTGCTCGTAGGCCGCGATCTGGGTCAGCCCGATGCGATCGACGTAGTCCAACGCCGCGGCCAGGCCCACCGCGTCGGCGATGTTGCCGGTGCCCGCCTCGAAGCGACCGGGCGGCGGCTGGTAGATCGAGCGCTCCAAGGTGACATCGGCGATCATGTTCCCGCCGCCTTCCCACGGCGGCATGTCCGCGAGCACCTCCTCGCGCCCGTACAGCACCCCGATCCCGGTCGGCCCGAAGATCTTGTGCCCGGAGAAGGCCAGGAAGTCCGCACCCAGCGCCGCCACGTCGATCGGCATGTGTGGAACGGACTGTGCCGCGTCGATGAGCACCTTCGCCCCGGCGCGGTGGCCGATCTCGATGATCTCGCTGATCGGCACGACCGTGCCCAAGGCGTTGGACACGTGTGCAACCGCGACGAGCTTCGTGCGGTCGGACAACAACGCCGTGTACCGGTCCAGCAGCACCTGCCCGTCGTCATCGACCGGGATCACCTTGAGCACCGCGCCGGTCTGCTCGGCCAGCATCTGCCAGGGCACGATGTTGGCGTGGTGCTCCAGGTGCGAGATGACGATCTCGTCGCCCTGACCGATGTGCTGAGCGCCCCACGACTTGGCTACCAGGTTGATCGCCTCGGTCGTGCCACGGACGAACACGATCTCCTCGGCGGAACCGGCCCCGATGAACTTGGCCACCGTCCGCCGGGCGTTCTCGTAGGCGTCCGTCGCGCGCGCGGCCAGTTCGTGCGCCGCCCGGTGGATGTTCGAGTTCTCCCGCGAGTAGAACTCGACCAACCGCTCGATCACCGCGTTCGGCTTCTGCGTGGTGGCGGCGTTGTCCAGCCAAATCAGCGGCCGGCCATTCACCCGCTCGGACAGGATCGGGAAATCCCGCCGCACCGCATGCACATCGAACGCCGGATGGGGATCCAGCGGTAACGCCGGCACCTCACTGGCCCGCTCGGGGTCGACGAAGTAGAAGTGCGCACCGGCGGGCGCGGGCGCGGCGGCCTCCGGGATGCTCGCCGTCGCCGCGTGGCCGAAACCGGGGGTCGCCGGCATCGCCGGGGTGTAGCCGGGCACCCCGGACAGGAAGTAGAACCCGCCCGGGTCCGGGGTCGGCATCGCGGTGGGCGCCGCGGCGGGAACCCCGGGCTGGGACGCCAGGTTCATCAGTGTCGGGATCTCCGGGACCAGCGGCAGGCCGTGACCCGCGGCCGTCGCCCCATGGGTAACCGGGGCGCTGGTGGGCGGCGGACCACTGGGCGTGCTGGGCCGCGACCGCGGCGCCGGCGGTGGGAGATCCGCCGCCGGCAGACCGCCCGGCACCGCCGCCGCCGGCACACCTGGCCCGGCCGGCACGCCCAGCCCATCGGGGAGCGTCCCGTTGGTTGGCACCCCGGCGGCCGGCGTCGCGTCAGGCATGGGTGGCTGGCCGGGCAGCGCGCGGAAGAACTCGCCGGCCATCCGGGTCAGCGTCTGCTCATCAGGCAACCACGCCGGGAGGGTCCCGTTGCCAGCCGGCCCGGCGCCGTTACCGGTAGCTGGGGGCATAGTCATGGAACTTGTCCACCTCGACGTCCTCGAGCACGGCCACCGCGTCCTCGGTCAGTACCGCCAGCGAGCAGTACAGCGACACCAGGTACGAAGCGATGGCGCTGCGGTCGATCTGCATGAACCGGACCGACAGCCCAGGCCCCTGCTCGCCGCTCAAACCCGGCTGGAACAGCCCGACCACACCCTGGCGGGCCTCGCCGGTACGCAGCAGCAGCACCTTCGTCTTGCCCGCTGCCAGCGGCACCTTGTCCGACGGAATGATCGGCAGCCCCCGCCAGGTGAGGAACTGCGACCCGAACATGCTCACCGTGGGCGGCGGGACTCCGCGCCGGGTGCACTCCCGGCCGAACGCGGCCACCGCGTCGGGGTGGGTCAGGAAGAACGCCGGTTGCTTCCACACCTTGGCGATCAGGCTGTCCATGTCATCGGGGGTGGGTGGGCCGGCCAGGGTGGAGATCTTCTGCGAGTCGTCGGTGTTGGCCAACAGCCCGTACTCCGGACTGTTGATCAGCTCGCTCTCCTGGTGTTCCTTCACCGCCTCGATGGTCAGCCGCAGCTGCTCGGCGATCTGGTTGTGCGGGCTGGAGTACAGGTCGGACACCCGGGTGTGGACGTCCAGGATCGTCTGCACCGCCTTGAGCCGGTACTCCCTGGGCTCGCGCTCGTAGTCGACGAACGTGTCCGGCAGCGGCGACTCGTCGTAGTTGTCGCACTGAATGTGCACCGACTCCGGGTGCACGACCTTGTTCACCCGGTAGATGCCGGCCTCGACCGGCACCCAGGACATCAGATGCACCAGCCAGCGCGGCGTGATGCTGGACATCTGCGGGACGGTCTTGGTCGCGTTCGCCAGCGTCCGGGCGGCGGCATCACTCAGCGACATCGACCGCGACGCCGTATTCGTTGTAGTAGCCATACGACTTCTCCTTGTCCATGCCTGACCGGCAGGCAAGCGTCAGGGGCGAGATCGTCGACAATGCGCCGGGGTCGCATTCGACCGGGCCACTCTTTCAGCGGTACCAGCGGCGGTCTAATGCCTGTTTTCGAGGCGTTCATCAGCGGGGCCTATGATTCGCGGGTGATCGACCTCAGCCGGCTCCGCGTGCTGGTGGCCGTCGCCAAGGAAGGATCGGTCACAGCAGCCGCGGAGGTCCTGCACTACGCCCAGCCCTCGGTCAGCCACCACCTGGCGAAACTGGAGGCGGAGGTCGGCGTGCCCCTGCTGCAGCGGATGGGGCGCGGTATCCGGCTCACCGACGCCGGCCGGCTGCTGGCGGATCGAGCCGAGACGATTCTTGCTCAGGTCGAATCGGTGCACGCGGAGTTGGAGGAATTGGCCGGGCTGCGCACCGGTCGGGTCCGGTTGGCGGCGTTTCCGTCAGCTTTGGCCACCCTGGTGCCGTTCGCCGCGGCCCGGGTGACCGCTGAGCATCCCGGCATTCAACTGTCCCTCAGCGAGGCGGAACCGCCGGAAGCGCTCAGCGCGTTACGCAACAGCGATGTCGACGTCGCGCTCATTTTCGAGCACGGCGACCCGCCACAGCGCGACCGCCGCGACATCACCATGCTGCCGCTGCTCGCCGAGCCGCTGTACATCGTCACGCCAGCCAACCGTTCCTGGACGGGCCCACGCGCGGAGCTGGCGACCTACGCCGAGGACCGCTGGATCGCCGGCTGCGAACGCTGCCGAGAACACCTCGTGGTGGCCTGCGCGCAGGCCGGCTTCACCCCCACGGTGGACTTCGAGACCGAGGACTACGTCGCGGTACAGGCCCTGGTGGCGGCCGGCCTGGGGGTCAGCCTGATGCCCGGCCTCACGCTGGTCGCCAACCGGCACCCCGGAGTGCGGCTGGACCGCGTCGCCGGGCTGCGCAGGCAGGTCCTGGCCGCCCTGTGCGGCAAACCGCCCGCCTCGCAACCCGCCCAGATGCTGCTCGATGCCCTCAACGCCACGATCACCGAACCCGGCTGGCCAACCTGACGGCCGGGTGTAGTCGGGTCGCTCACTGGTCGGTCCAGACGGGCAGCTCCGGGACCGCCGCCAACAGCCGCCGGGTGTAGGGGTGACTCGGGTCGTCGAGCACCTGGGTGGTGGGGCCGTGCTCGACGATCTCGCCGTGGTGCACGACAGCGGTGCTCTGGCACAGCCGGGCCACCACCCCGATGTCGTGCGAGACCAGTACCAGGGCCAGCCCGAGGTCGGTGGCCAGGGACTCCAGCAGGTCCATCACCTGCACCCGGACCGCGACGTCGAGCGCGGACAGCGGCTCGTCGCCGACCAGTACCCGAGGCGCCGGGGCCAGGGCGCGGGCGATCGCGATGCGCTGGCGCTGGCCGCCGGAGAACTCGTGCGGGTACCGGTCGCGGGTGTCGGACTCGAGCTCGACCGCGGCGAGGACCTCGTCGACGCGGGCGCGGTGGTCTCCGGGGACCCGCAGGCACTCCAGCGGCTCGGCCACGATGGCGCCGACCCGCAGCCGGGGGTCCAGCGAGGCGAACGGGTCCTGCAGTACCACCTGCACCTCGCGGCGGAACCAGCGCAGCGAGCGGGGCGGGCCGACCACGACCGGCCGGCCGCGGTAGCTGACCGTGCCCGCGTCGGGGCGGTCGAGCGCGAGCAGCAGTCGGACCAGCGTGGACTTGCCCGAACCGGATTCTCCGACGATGCCGAGGCTCTCCCCCGCCCGCAGCTCGAGATCCACCCCGCGCAGCGCGTGCCGCTCCCCCGCGCGGCCGAACAGCCGGGCGCGTGGCAGCCGATAGCGGCGGTGCAGGCCGCTCGCCGCCAGCAGCGGTTCCTCGGCGGTCACGGTGTCCGCTTCCGGGTCAGCGCGGGGAATCCGGTTGCCCTGGCGGCGGCCAGCAATGCCTGGGTGGCCGGGTCGGCGGGGTAGCGCAGTACCTGTTCGGTCAACCCCTGCTCGCGGATGCGGCCGGCCGCCATCACCGCGATCCGGCGCGCCACCTGGGCGACCACCGCGAGGTCGTGGGTGATGAACAGCAGCGCGGTGCCGCGCCGGGTGACCAGGTCGTCGAGCAGGGCCAGGATCTCCGCCTGCACGGTGACGTCCAGCGCGGTGGTCGGCTCGTCGGCGATGAGCAGTTCCGGTTCGCCGGCCAGGGCGATGGCCAGCCCGACTCGCTGCCGCTGCCCACCGGAGAGCTGGTGTGGGTAGGCGCGCACCAACCGCTCCGGATCGGGCAGCCCGACGTCGACGGCGAGAGCCACAGCCTCGGCGGCCGCATCGGCCCGGGACAACCCCCGGTGGCGGCGCAGCGGCCCGGCGATCTGCTTGCCCACACGCATCAGCGGGTCCAGTGCGGTCCGTGGCTCCTGGAACACCATGGCGACCCGGCGGCCGCGCACCGCCGACAGCTCCCGGTCCGACCGGCCGAGCAGCTCGGTGCCGCCGAGCCGGATGCTGCCGGTGACCTCCGCGCCCTCCGGCAGCAACCCCAGCACGGCGAGCGAAGTGATCGACTTACCCGAGCCGGACGCCCCGATCAACCCGAGCCGGTCGCCGGCGTCCAGACCCAGGCTCACCCGGTCGACCACGAGTCGGTCACCGAGCCGCACGGTGAGCTCGTCGATCTCCAACAGGGCGGTCACGGGAGAACCTCGGGCCGGGGCACGGGGTGGGCCCCCGCGTGAGTGGTCCGCGCGATCCGCAGTCGTGGGTCGGTGGCCTCGCGCAGCGCGTCGCCCAGCAGGCTGAGGCCGAGCACCGTCGCGGTGATCGCCAGTCCGGGCCAGATCACCGCCAGCGGGTGCACCGTGACGAACTGTTGCAGCTCCTGCAGCATCCGCCCCCAGGACGGGGTCGGTGGCGGGGTGCCGTAGCCGAGGTAGGACAGCGCCGCCTCGGCCAGCACGGCCAGCGCCAGTACCAGCGAGAGCTGCACGAACAGCACCGGGGCGACGTTGGGCAGGACATGGCGGCGCACGATCCTGGCCGTGCTCGCCCCGGCCGCCCGCCCGGCCAGCACATAGTCGGTGCCCAGCACCGAGGACATCTCCGCGCGCGCCACCCTGGCCACGTTGACCCCGGCGCCGATGCCGATCGCCACCACCGCCGTCCACACCGACCCGCCGTACACGGCGGCCAGGATCATCGCCGTCAAGATCGTCGGGAACGCCACCAGCACGTCGATGAACTGCCCGACCAGCCCACCGGCGCGGCGAGGCACAGCAGCCAGCACAGCTAGCCCGACACCGACGACGCCAGCCATCGCCGTCGCCGTTGCGGCCACGAAGGCGGTGATCCGGGACCCGACCAGGATCTGGCTGAACAGGTCGCGGCCGCTGCCGTCGGTGCCGAGCAGGTGGCCGCCGGTCAGCGGGGCCGCCCACGGCACCCGGGGATCGATGAAGGTCGGGTCGAACGGCGCCCAGAACAGCGAGACCAGCGCGGTGAGCAGCAACAGCCCGACCAGCACCACACCGATACGCCCGCCCAGCGAGCGCCAGACCCCGGTCATCCGACCACCCGCAGCCGGGGGTCGACCAGCCGGTGCACCAGGTCGATCAGGAACCCGATGACCAGCACCGCCGACGCGATCAACAACACCTCGCCCTGCACCTTCACCAGGTCGCGGTTGCCCACGTCGGTGATCAACATCCGGCCGACGCCGGGCAGGGTGAACACCTGCTCGACGACGACCGCGCCGACGATCAGCGCGGCGATCTGCAGCCCCAGGATCGAGACCACCGGCAGCGCCGCGTTGCGCAGCCCGTGTCGCAGCAGCGCTCCGATGCGGGTCAGCCCGGTGGCCCTGGCGGTGCGCAGGAAGTCCTGGCTGAGCACCCCGAGCGTGGCCGAGCGGACGAATCGCAGCAGCACCGCGCCCTCGGACAGCGCGAGCGTCAGCCAGGGCAGCACCAGGCTAGAGATCGCCCGGCCGGGCCGCGACCAGCCGGCCGTCGGAAAGCCCTGCGCCGGCAGCAAACGCAGCCACACGGCGAACACGATGGCCAGCACCAGACCCACCCACAGCGTGGGCAGCGCGATGCCCAGCTGGCTGGTCGCGGTGATGCCCAGCCCCAGCCGGCGGCGGTGCAGGACGGCGGCCAACACCCCGAGTGGCACCGCGAACAGCACCGACAGCACCACCGAGCCCAGCACCAGCGGCCCGGTGACGGTCAGCTTCTGGCGCAGCTCGGCGGACACCCCCACACCGCTGAGCGCCGATCTGCCGAAGTCGCCGGTCAGCACGCCACCGATCCAGCCCAGGTACTGCGCGAGCAGCGGCCGGTCCGTGCCGAGCTGGTGGCGCAGCTGCTCGACCTGCTCGGGGGTGGCCTGTACCCCGGCGATGACCTGCGCCAGGTCGCCGGACAGCAACCGCAGCACGAAGAAGATCAGCACGCTGGCCAGCAGCAACGACACCAACAGCAGCGCCAGCCTGCGCAGCGCGAACACCGCCATGCTCTCGCTACTCCTTCGACGTGGCGGCCAGCTGGGACAGGTTCAGCCGGGAGCTCGTACCGCTGGTGGGGAACCCGGTGATGCCGGGCCGCAGGACCACCAGGTCGGTCGGGTTGAGCAGCCAGTCGCTCGCGGCGTCCAGTGAGATCTGCCGGGCCGCCTGTTTCAGCAGGTCGTCGCGCTCCCCCTCGGTGGCCGCGGTGGTCGCGCGCCGATAGAGGTCCTGCACCACCGGGCTGTTGTAGTGCCAGTAGTACCGAGGGTTGGCGTAGTTCCCGATGTCCCTGGCCTCGGCGTGGTCGACGATGCTCAGGTCGAAGTCGCCCCGCTTGTAGACCTTGTCCAGCCAGCTGGCGAACTCCACCGGCTGGAACGTCACGGCGATCCCCACCTGCTTGAGCTGCGACACGATGTAGTCGCCGATCGTGGTCGGGTAGATGTTGGGCACGGTCAGGGTCAGGTTCAGCCCGTTCGGGAAGCCGGCCCTGGCGAGCAGGTCCTTGGCCGACGCCGGGTCGTACGGGTCGATCGACGTCAGGTCCTGGAACCACGGATCGGTCGGCGCGACACCGGACCCGATCCGCTTGTAGGTGCCGCCGAGGATCTTGCTGAGGCCGTCCTTGTCGATGGCCCGCCGGATCGCCTGCCGCACCCGGACGTCGGCCAGCGGACCCTTGGTGTTGTTGATGCCCAGGACGTACTTGTCCGAGGTGATGCCCTGGGTGATGGTGAAGTCCGGGTCGGCGCGGATCGGGTCGAGCAGCGTGGGTAGGGGCGCGGTCTCGACGTCGGTCTCGCCGGTGAGCTGGGCGTTGTTGGCCGCGTTGAAGTCCGGGATGTAGTTCAGCACCACCGAGGCGACCTTGGCCTTCTCCCCCCAGTAGTTGTCGTTGCGGGCCAGGACGATCGCCGAGCCGCGCCGCCACTGCCGCACCACGAACGGACCGCTGCCGTTCGGTGTCGCGTCCAGCGTCGCCGGGTCGGTGCCCTTCTTCAGAACCGCGCCGGCCCGGTTGGTCAGCGCGTAGGTGAGGTTCGTGTCCCGCTGGCCCAGGGTGATCACCACGGTGCGCGGGTCCGGCGTGGCCACGGAGGTGACCGCGGCCAGGTCCTTCGCGTTCGGGTTGGTCGAGTCGGCCGCGCGCGCCCGGTCCAGCGAGGCGGCCACGTCGGCCGAGGTCAGCGGGGATCCGTCGGCGAAGCGGGCGTCGGGATGCAACCGGAAGGTGTAGGTGAGCCCGTCCGGCGAGGTTTCGTACGACGCGGCGAGCAGCGGCACGATCTTCTGATCAGCGGAGCGGGTGAGCAGCGTCTGGTAGACGTTGTCCAGCAGCACCTGCTCCAGCGCGGCGCCGGCGACCTTGGTGATGTCCAGGCTGGTGGGCTCGAGCAACAGCCGGACGCTGACCGTCGCATTCGGGTCGGCCGCTCCGCCGCCGACGCCGCTGCCCGCCCCGCCGCCGCAGCCGGCGAGCACCAGGCACCCGGCGAGCAACAGCGGCGTGAGACGTCGGATGTGCATCGGAGCGGGGCCTATCCGGGAGAGCACTCGACGGAGGCTACCCGGGCCCGGCGGGGCCCGAACTGTGACCAGCGGCGCATCAATCTTGACAGAATCAGTCAACAATCACTTAGGCTCGCGGAGTGGCCACCACGAGCTGTCGGGCTTGACGCCGAACCGCCTCATGTCCCGATAACCCACGCGGCCGGTACGCCCCGCCGCGAGAAGTGGCACAGCCATGTCAGCGCACTCGTTCCACAACTCCCCTGGCCCACTGTCGCTGTCCGTGGCGCTGGATGGCGCGGGCTGGCACCCGGCCGCCTGGCGCACCCCGAACGCCCGGCCCGACCAGCTGTTCACCCCCGGCTACTGGGCAGGCCTGGTCGCACTGGCCGAGCGCGGCCTGCTCGACTTCGTCACCATCGAGGACGCCCTCGGCCTGCAGTCCGGCGACCATCTGGCCGAGCCGGGCCGGCGCACCGACCAGGTGCGCGGCCGGCTCGACGCCGCCCTGATCGCGGCCTTCGTCGCCCCGCTGACCCGGCACATCGGCCTGATCCCGACGATCACCACCACGCACACCGAGCCGTTCCACATCGCCAAGGCCGTCGCCACCCTGGACCACAACAGCAAGGGCCGAGCCGGATGGCGCGTCCAGGTCTCCGCCCGCGCGGACGAGGCCGCCCACTTCGGGCGCCGCGAGCTGCCCGTGTTGCGCCGGTCGGACCTGGGCAGCCGCGGCGCGAATCGGGTCGTCGCCGAGCTGTTCGGCGAGGCGGCCGACGCGGTCGAGGCGGTCCGGCGGCTGTGGGACAGCTGGGAGGACGACGCGGAGATCCGCGACGCGTCCACCAACCGGTTCATCGACCGGGACAAGCTGAACTACGTCAACTTCATCGGCGCCCAGTTCACCGTGCGGGGCCCCTCGACCACGCCGCGCCCGCCGCAAGGGCAGCCCATCGTCGCCGCCCTGGCCCACGACCGGGTCCCGTTCGCGCTGGCCGCCAGCTCGGCCGACGTGGTGTTCGTGACCCCGCACCACGCCAATGAGGCCCACGCCATCCTCGCCAAGATCAGCGCCGCCGAGGCCGAAGTGGGCCGGACCGGAGCGCCGCTGCGGATCACCGCCGACCTGGCCGTGCTGCTCGACGACACCCAGGCCGGCGCGGACGCCCGACTGCGCGACCTGAACCGACTGGCCGGCGCCCAGCCGCGCTCGGATGCCGAGATCGTCGCGACCACGCCGAGGGCGCTGGCCGATCTGATCGAGCAGTGGCGGCACGCCGGGCTGCTGCACGGTTTCCGGTTGCGGCCCGCGGTGCTGCCCGACGACCTGCACGCCGTGGTCGAGGGCCTGGTGCCCGAGCTGCAACGCCGAGGCCTGTTCCGCACCAGATACCCCGAGGAAACCCTGCGGGAGCGGCTCGGCCTGCCCAGGCCGGCAAGCCGCTACGCGAAACTGGCGAACGCCGGACTGGAGCGGGCATGAGCGGCGCCGGCAAGCAGATCATCCTGGGCGCCTACTTCCCCGGGGTGAACCACGACACGGTGTGGAGTGACCCCGCCTCGGGCAGCCACATCGACTTCGCCTCGTTCACGCACTGGGCGCGCACCGCCGAGCGCGGCACCTTGGACCTGCTGTTCCTGGCCGAGGGCCTGCGGCTGCGCGACCGAGGCGGCGCCATCTTCGACCAGGACGTGGTCGGCCGCCCGGACACGTTCACCGTGCTCGCCTCGCTGGCCGCCGTCACCTCCCGGATCGGGCTGGCCGGCACCATCAACACCACCTTCAACGAGCCCTACGAGCTAGCCCGCCAGTTCGCCACCCTGGACCACCTCTCCGGCGGTCGGGCCGCCTGGAACGTGGTCACCAGCTCCGACCCGGACACCGGGGAGAACTTCCGCCGCGGCGGCTACCTGGACCACTCCCAGCGCTACGAGCGGGCCAGCGAGACCCTGGCCGCGGTGCGCGCGCTGTGGGACTCGTGGAGCGCCGACGCGGTGGTGGCCGACAAGGCATCCGGACGGTTCCTGCGCGACGAGCAGGTGGGCGAGTTCGCGTTCGAGGGCAGCCAGTTCGACATCGCCGGCCGGTTCACCACGCCCCGGACACCGCAGGGGCACCCGGTGATCCTGCAGGCCGGCGAATCGCCCGCCGGGCGGGACTTCGCCGCCGCGAACGCGGACGCGATCTTCTCCCGGTACCGGAAGTTCTACCAGGCCCGCGACTTCTACCGGGACGTCAAGGCGCGGGTGCTGAAAGCCGGCCGCGACCCGGGCGAGGTGAAGATCCTGCCGTCCGCGTCGGTCGTGCTCGGGGACACCGCGGCGGAGGCGCAGGATCGCCACGCCTACATCCGGGACCGCCAGTTCGACCCGTACACCGCCATCGTGCTGGCCGAGATGATGTGGAACCGCGACCTGTCCAGCTACGACCCGGACGGCCCGATCCCGGACGTGCCGCCGACCCCGGAGGCGCCGAAGTGGATCCGGGGCCGGGCCCCGCTCACCCAGGACGCCCACGCGACGGTCCGGGAATGGCGGGAGCTCGCCGAGCTGGACAACCTGAGCCTGCGCCAGGTGGTGGCCAAGGTGTTCGACCGGGCGGTGTTCGTCGGCACCCCGACACAGGTCGCCGGCGAGATCGACCACTTCGTCCAGCAGGACGCCTGCGACGGGTTCATCCTCGGCTCGCACGTCAGCCCGTCCGGCCTGGACGAGGTGGTGGACAAGGTGATCCCGCTGCTGCGTGAGCGGGGCGCGTTCCGCACCGAGTATCAGGGCACCACGCTGCGCGGGCACCTCGGCCTGGCGCGGTAGGCCAGCCCAGCTGTGGATCACCGAGACCCCGCTCACCCCGGTCGCCGCGGGCCACCCGTACCTGGTCGGGTAATGCGCCAAGAGCGTTGGTCAACGACCCTGGTGGTCGGAAGACCAGTGGAAACACCGGGAGGATCTCATGCTGGGTGTGTTGCCGGCGCAGCTGCCGTGGTGGGTGACCGGGCCCGGGGTCGGGCTGTGCGTCCTCGCCCTCTACGGCCTGGCCAACCTGCGCCTGGGCGTGTCCGGGGCGTGGCTGGCGGCGACCGTGGCCCCGGTGGAGCGCTGGCGCGGTGAGCGGTGGCGGGTGGTGTTCCTGGTCGGGCTGATCGCCGGGGCGTTGCTGGCGGCCCTGCTCGGCCCGCCGGTCTCGGTACACGGCTACGGCCAGCTGTCCGTGCTGCTCAGCCCGCCGCTGTTGGTGCCGGTGCTGCTGGTGACCGGGGTGTTGCTGGGCTACGGGTCGCGCTGGGCCGGCGGGTGCACCTCCGGCCACGGCCTCGCCGGCTGCCCGGCCGGGTCCCCGGACAGCTGGGCCGCCACGGTCACGTTCTTCGCGGTGGCCGTCGTGGTCACCCTCGGGCTGCACGCGCTCACCGGCGGCGTGCTGTGAACCGCCTTGCTGGGCACCGGCGCACCGGGATCGTCGCCGGCGCGGTCGGGATCGCCTTCGGTTTCCTGCTCACCGCGAGCGGCCTCGGCGACTACTACACCATCCACAATGGACTGCTGCTGCGCGACCCGTACATGTACCTCATGATCGGCTCGGCGATGGCCACCACGTTCCTCGGGCTGGTGGTGCTGCGCCGCACCCGGGGCACCTGGCTGGGCGGCGCCCTCACCCTGCCCCGCAACCGCGTCCAGCGCCGGCACATCTACGGCGGCGCGGTGTTCGGCGTCGGCTTCGGGCTCGGCGCGACCTGCCCAGGAATGACCGTCGCGATGGTTGCCACCGGCGGGCTCTACGGCCTCGTGGTGCTGGCCGGGCTGCTGCTCGGCCTCTGGCTGCGCGGTCGGGTGGAGCAACGGGCCGCACCGGCCACCGCGGCGCCGACCCGACGCCGGCTGGCCGACACCGCCGCGCGGGACGCCTGACTCTCCGCGCCGGCTATAGCTCGCGGGGCCCGTAGATCGCCTCGGCTGCCCCGGTGATCATCGCCCAGTACCGGTCGCCGTAGGACCAGTGCCACCACTCGGTCGGATAGTTGACGAGTCCGGCACCGCGCAACGCGGCCGAGAGCACCGCGCGATTGTGCCGCGCCTGGTCGTCCAGGTCTGGGGAATTGGTGTAGCACCGGCCCTGCGACTTCTCGGGTGTCGCGTTGACCTGGGTGCCGAGATCCAGCTCGGCACCGTCGTCGGTGCACAGGGTCAGATCCACCGCGGCGCCGGCGCTGTGCGGGGCGAGCTCGGGAGGGCTGACGTAGCGGCTCGCGGCCATGCGCAGGCGCTGAGCGTCCCATTCCGGATTGGCGGCGCGCAGCGTCTCCAGATATCCATCGAAGTACCGCCGCTGCAGCGCCGGCGGCCGGTAGCACTCGACGATCAGCAGCCGCAGCCCGTCCGGCAACGCCTGGCTGGCCATTGCCAGTCGGTCCAGGACACCACCGCGGACCCATGCGAAGACCCCCGAATCGTCGGCGCGAAACGACGACAGCAGCAGGTCAGCACGGTCGCTGGCGTCGACAAGCTCCTCCCCGCACTCGCGCACCGGTATCGCCGACACCTGAGGGTCGGCCATCATCACGATGCCGGCCGACCACTGATCCACAGCGTCCATCCCGGCATCCTGGCACGGATAAGGCAAAGATCCGCGAGCTCGCAATACCCTGTGTGCGGCTGTCAGGCTCGGCTGTCGTTGACCATTTGTTGATCAGCCCGCCTGTAGTGTCCGGGCGCCGGCACGTCAAGGGAGGACGATTGGCGCCGAGTTCGAACGTCGCCACGTCGAAGCGTGTCGTGTCGGCGGGCTCAACCGTGAGACCGCTCGTGTGGCTGTTCCACATGTCCTTGCCGATGATCGGCCTGTGGCTACTCGTCACGCACCCCGCCGTTGACATCCCCTGGTTCAACTCGGTGTGGCACTTCGTAGTGGTGTCGCTCATTGCGCTGACCAGCGCGGCGCTTGGCTATCTGGTCAACGAGGCGGCCCGCCGACGCCATGACGTCCGGCTTTTTCTGGTCGGGCTGAGCTTTATCAGCTCGGCTGGATTCCTGTTTGTGCACGGGGTTGCCACTCCGGGCGTCATGGTCGATATGGACACCTCCGGCTTTGAGCTGGGTGTGCCTATCGGGCTGACCCTCTCCGCATTCTTCGCGGTCGTCTCCGGACTGAACTTTCGGCCGGAGACGGCGGCCAAGCTGCTGGGCCGGGCCCGGCTGATCCAAGCGAGCCTGCTTTTTGTTCTGCTGCTCTGGGGAGTAGCGACCGTGATGCAGCTGCCGGTCTTGTCCGGTCCCTTCGTCAGCGACTACGCCAGCGGTATGCGCCCGGTTCTGGCGGTGTCCGGCGGGGCGCTGTACGCGATCGCGGTGATCCGCTACTACCGCGAGTTCCGGCGCAGGCATGGCGTCGTGCTGCTCAGCATCATGACCGCCTTCCTGCTGCTCACCGAGGCGCTGATCTCCATTCCGGTGGCGCCGCAGTGGCACGTGACCTGGTGGATGTGGCACGTGCTGATAGAGCTCGCGTTCGGCTACGTCGCCTACAGCGCACATATCGAATACCGGCTGGCCGGCGACACCGCCGGGCTGTTCGACGGGATCAGCACCCAGGCCACCATCGCCCGGCTGCGCGACGAATACGGCACGGTGCTCGAGTCCATGGTCCAGGTGATGCTGCGGCAGGAGTCCGGGGAAACCCTGTCGGACGGGGAGATCATCGCCAGCAGCCGACAGCTGGGCACCCGGTTCGACCTGTCCGAGGGCCAGACAGCGGTGCTGGTGCGGGCCGCCCAGGCACTCTCCGGCGAGCGCTCGCAGCTGACCAGGCTCGGCGCGCTGGTCGGCATCGGCCGGGAAGCCAGCGTGATCCGCACCGAACAGGACGTGTTGCGCAGCAGCTTGGAGCAGATCGTCCTCGGCTTCCCGAACCACCGGGTGCAGCTGGGGCTGGTCACCGACGGCAGTCTGGGCTTCCCCGCCGAGCTGTCCACCGACGCCACCGCCCCGCCGGAGGCCGAGGCGAACGAGGCGCTCAAGACGCTACGACCAGCCGAGACCGATGCCGGCGGCCTGGTACTGCCGCTGCTGGTGAAGGGCCAGCCCTCCGGGGTGCTACACGTCCAGCGCGGCCGGGGCGAGTTCGACCGGCGGGACCGCGCGCTGCTCGAGTCACTGGCCGCGCAGCTGTCCATCGTGCTGGAGAACACCCGGCTCTACCGCCAGCTCGACGGCCTGTTCCGCCAGTACATGTCGCCGGACCTGGTCACCTCCCTGATGGCCGATCCCAGCCGGGCCGAGCTGGGCGGCGCGCTCCTGGAGGTGAGCGTGCTGTTCGCCGACCTGCAGGGATTCACCACGCTGTCCGAACAGGTCACCCCGCACGAGATCGTGGAGATGCTCAACCGGAACTTCGCCGCCGCCACCCGCGCGGTGCTGGACGAGGGCGGCACCGTGGTCCAGTTCGAGGGCGACGCCATGATGGCCCTGTTCAACGCCCCGGTCCGGCAGCCCGACCACCCGATCCGGGCAGCCCGCGCCGCGCTGGCGCTGCAGTCGGCCACCGCGAAGTTGCGCAGCGACGAGCTGGACACCCCCCGATTCCGGGTCGGGGTCAACACCGGGGGCGCGCTGGTCGGCAACATCGGCAGCGAACAGCTGCGCATCTACACCGCGATGGGCGACGCGGTCAACGTGGCCGCCCGGCTGCAGACCAGCGCGGAACCCGGCACCGTGGTGATCAGCCGAGGCACCCTGGGACGACTGGGCGGCCAGGCGCGGACCACCCCGCTGGGACCACTGACCCTCAAGGGCCGCAGCGGCGTTGTCGAGGCGTTTGTGCTGCGCGAGCTGTCCGCCGACGACTCCTGAGCGCCCAGAACAACGTCGACCTCACGCTTGGGCGCCATAGAATACGGACGCCCACACAGTCGGCAGCGGGGTCAGGGGAGACTGGATGAAGGTCGTCATCACCGGTGGTCTGGGTTTCGTCGGACTGAGTCTGGCCAGGGCGCTGCTCAAGCGCGGCACGCTGATCGGCATCTCCGGTGGCCCGGAGCCGATCGACGCGATCACCCTGTTCGACCTGGCGGCACCGGATGACCGGCCGGACGGGCTGGACGACCGGGTCTCCATCGTCACCGGCGACATCTCCGACCGCGCCACGGTCACCGGCCTGGTCGACCGCGACGACATCTCGGTGTTCCACCTCGCCTCGATCCTGTCGGGCGGCGGCGAGCAGGATTTCGACCTGGCGCTCAAGGTCAACCTGGACGGCGGGTTC
Organism: Pseudonocardia sp.; assembly: GCA_035489915.1. Lineage (GTDB taxonomy): Bacteria > Actinomycetota > Actinomycetes > Mycobacteriales > Pseudonocardiaceae > Pseudonocardia. The sequence goes on from DATHIT010000658.1 coordinate 16,541, forward strand.
AACGTGTTCGAGGCACTGCGGGCCCGTCAGGGCGGGGCCCAGCGCCTGGTCGCCGCCAGCTCGATCGCGGTGTTCGGCGGCTCGGCGATGCCGAAGAAGGTGTCCGATGAGACGAAGCAGACCAGCCAGACCACCTACGGCATCACCAAGACAATCAGCGAGCTGTTGATCAACGACTACAGCCGCAAGGGCTTCTTCGACGGCCGCACGGCCCGGCTGCCGACCATCTTCATCCGCCCCGGCAAGCCCAATTCGGCCGCCTCCAGCTTCTGCTCCGGGGTGTTCCGCGAGCCACTGAACGGCGTGGAATGTGTGCTGCCGGTGACCAGCGCGCAGCTGCCGATGCTGGGCTACCGCAACTGCGTCGCCGGCTTCATCGGCCTG
>DATHIT010000659.1:0-8877 GCA_035489915.1 Pseudonocardia sp.
GCGGGCCGGCCGGGAAGGTGTGGCCGTCACCCTGGTCGACTGGGACGAGATCCCCCGCTGGAAAATGATCAGCGATGACCTCGCGCTCGGCGTCGACGAGCCGCCGGAGACCTACTCCACCTCCGAGCACCTGTTCAGCGACCTCAGCATCCCGACCGAAACCGGTGGACGGCTGCCTCGGGCGCAGCGCACCAGGGCCGGGCTGGACGCCGAGTACGTCGACGACGACGGCCCACGCGGCCGCCGGGACCGCCGCAACGGCCGGGCCGGCCCCAGCCGGAACGGCTCAGCCAGTCGGAACGGCGAAGCCAGCCGGAACGGCTCGAGCCGCGACTCGGGTCGGGACTCGGGTCGGCGGGGCAGCGCGGAAGCAGCACCCACGGAGGACATCGACGAGGCACCGCGTGCGGCGCGCCCGCCGCGCCAGCGCCGCCGGCGCCGGGCCGGTGTGGAGGCGGCCGACGAGGGCGCCGAGTCGGGCGAGCGGACCGAAAACGGCACCGCCCAGTCCGAAGGCACGGACGGCGGAGTGCCCGATCTGGCCGCCGCCGGCCGGAACGGCTCGGCCGCAAGTCGCCGGCCGAGGCGTCGCCGCCGTCGGAGCGGGTCGGGCGCGACCGACGCACCGGACGCCGCCGCCTCCTGAGGCGCCAGTTCAGCGGAAAGGAACGACCGAACCGTGCTCCAGGCGGAGCGCCGCCGCCGGGGTGACCTGGTGGCGGCCGCCGTACTGGTGGTCGTCATCGCCCTGGCCATCGGATTGGTAGTCGCCACCAGCGCGGCCGTGCACACCACATCTGACACCGCCACCGGCCCGGTCCCGCCGATACCCTCGGCTCCGCCGAGCGTTCCGGCCACCCTGGCCGAGGTGTGGCGGGCCCCCAGCGCGGCCACCAACACGCCCGTCGCGGTCGGCCCGGTGGTGGTCACCGGGGACGACTCGTCGGTGGTCGGCCGCGACCCGCTGACCGGGCAGCAGCGGTGGAGATACCAGCGCAACCTGCCGCTGTGCACCGTCGGCACCGGCTGGGGTAGGGCGATCGCGGTGTACCGCAACGGCCAGTACTGCAGCGAGGTGACCTCCTTGCAGGCCGACACCGGCGCGCGTGGCCCGCAGCGCAACTCCGACGTCCCGGTGGACACGCGGCTGCTGTTCGACGGCTACCTGGTCACCGCGACCGGCGCGAACCATCTCGAGACCTGGCGCTCCGACCTGGTCAAGACATTGGAATACGGCCAGCTGCGCGCCGAGATCCAGCCGGGTACCCAGCCCCGCCCGGACTGCCTGCACGCCTCGGTGGCGGTGATCGAAGGGCGGCTCGGCGTGCTCGAGCGCTGCCCCGGGGAGGCCGGTGATCGGCTCACCGTGCTGCTTCCGGACGGCACCGAGGCTGATCGCCCCGAAGAGGCCATGAGCACGGTGCTGCCGGCCACCGACGCCCGACTGATCGCGCTCTCCGGCGACCGGGAAGCCGTGCTGCTGGCCAACCCGCCCCGGCTCAGCGTGCGCGGCGCCGACGGGTCGGAGGTGGCCAGTTACCCGCTGAACCTGCCGCCCGGCGACCTGGCCGGCGACCCTCCGGGTGCGGTGGTGCCGACCGCCGAGATCCCCGGGGCGGTGCTGTGGTGGACCGGTTCGAGCACCATCGCGCTGGACTCCGACGACCTGCACCCGCTGTGGACGGTGCCCGGCGCGCTGGGCCCCGGCACCCTGATGGCCGGCGCCCCGGTGCTGCCGGTGCCCGGCGGGCTGGTGGAGGTCAACCCGGTGGATGGCCACGTGCTGCGCACCGTGCCGGTCAACCGGGGCGACTACCAGGGCCCGGTGACGTTGGCGGCGCTGGGCCCGGTGCTGCTCGAACAGCGCGGCTCCACCGTGGTGGCGCTGCGTTAGGCGGCCGTGTCGCCCGGTCAGGTGTGGTTGCCGCGTGGCCGGGTCAGGTCCACCAGAAGAGGGCCACCACCGCGCCGGTCAGCAGGACCACCCCGGTCGAGGCCAGCCGGCCGAGCCGATCGGGCCGCCGGTCGGCGATGCGCTGCAGTGCCACCGCCACCACGGCCGCCGCCAGGTGCCCGACCAGCACCCTGGCTCGCGGCCCGGGATCGTCGTGCGAGATTGCCACCAGCCACACCGCGATCAGCACCACCGCCAACACGGCCAGCCCGGCACAGAGCGCCCCACCGGTCGCCCGCAGCACCCGCTCCCCCACGCTCATCGGATACCCCTCACGGGACCAGCAGAGCCCACGGCTCCATGTCCGGCGCGGCCGCCTGACCTTCCGCGCAGTGGCGCCTGAAGTCGCAGTACGAACAGCGCGCCGATGGTCGAGGCGGAAACAGCAACTCGGCGTCACCACCGGCGGCCAGCGTGTCGGTGGCAAGCTGGGCGTCGTCGGCGGCCTCCTCCATCCGGACCAGGTGGCGCTGCAGGGAGGGCTCGCTGTGCTCCCAGGCCGCCACCTCACCGGTGGGCAGGTGGTGCAGCTCCACCCGCCGGCAGGGGCGACGCAGGGTGCGCCGCGCGGCCAGCGCGTACAGCGCGAGTGCCTGTGACGCGCGCGCGTCGTCCACGGTGAGGGCGTGCCGACCGGTCTTGTAGTCGACCACCACGAGCTCGCCGCCACGCTGATCGATCCGGTCCACCCGACCCTCGGCGACAATCCGCTCGGTGGGCGCCGAGACCCACCGTTCGAGCCCCACCGGGTCGTCGGTCACGTCCAGGTCAGCCACGTAGTCGGCCACCCAGCCGCGAGCCCGCTCCCGGTACAGCTCGATCTGCTTGTCGTCCCGGAACCCGTCGCTGGTCCAGTGCTGATTCACCAGCCGGGCGCCGGCGGCCGGGGTGCGCGCCTCGGGCGGCAGGTCGAACAGCGCACGCAGCGCGTTGTGCACCACCGCGCCCAGGGTGCTGTGCGCCCAGGCGCCACCGCGCGGCGGCGCCGGTCGATCGAGGTACGTCATCCGGTAGCGGCGCGGACAGTCCAGCCAGGTGGACAGCCGGGACGGGGTGACCTTGAACAGCCTGCGGGGCATCCCCTCGAGGCTCAGCTGCCCGTCCACGCGGCTACCGTATCTCCCACCACCGACGGTCCCCCCGGCACCGCCTCGGCGGGTCGGCCGGCTTCGCTCAACAGGTCCGCCCAACGGGCTCGCCGGCGTCTATCGGCGGAGTGATCAGCCCAGCACCTCAATAGCGGTGGCCCGGGCCACCAGGCGCTCGAACATCTCCGGGTCGGTGGTCTCCGCGCCGATCGGGATGGTCTTGTTCGTACCGTGATAGTCGCTGGAGCCGGTGGCCACCAGGTCCAACTCGGCTGCCAGACCACGCAGCAGGGCGCGGTCGGCGGCGGCGTGGTCCGGGTGGTCGACCTCCACACCGACCAGCCCGATCTCGGCCAGGTCGGCGATCACCGACGGCTCCACGACCCGACCCCGGCGGCGAGCCAGCGGGTGGGCGAACACACACACCCCGCCGGCCGCCCGGATCATCTCCAGAGCCACCTCAACCGGGGTGTCCGCCCTGGGCACGTAGTACCTGCTGGAGTTGCTCAGCAGCTTCTGGAACGCCTCGTTGACACTGGACACCACGCCTTCCTCAACCAGCGCTCTGGCCAGGTGCGGCCGTCCGGCGGGCAGATCGGGTGGCAGCCGATCCATGAACGTCTCCGGGTCCACCGGGTAGCCGTCGTGAGCCAGCATGGCCACCATCCGGGACAACCGATCCCGCCGCTCGGCCCGCAGCCGGGTCTGCTCGACGGTGAGCGCGGGATGCTCGGGGTCGAACAGGTAGGCCAGCAGGTGCACCGAGATCCGGCCGCCGCGCCCGTCCGGGCTCACGCAGGACAGCTCGGCGCCGCGCACCAGCCGCAGCCCTTCCGGCCGGGCCTTCATCGCGTCAGCCCAGCCGGAGGTCGTGTCGTGGTCGGTCAGCGCGACCACGTCGAGCCCGGCGTCGGCGGCGACCCGCACCAGGTCGGCCGGGTTGTCCGTGCCATCCGATGCGGTGGAATGGGTGTGCAGGTCGATGCGCAAGCCGCCGGCCTACCGCCGCCTGGGCTTGGCCAGCAGATGGGACCGGGTCTGCTTCTTGTCACCGAAGATGAGCTCGGTGAGCGCCTCGTAGATCTCCTCCGGCCGGGGCATGTAGTCGATCCGGTTCAGCGCCTGGATCTGCCCGGCCGACTCGATGATCATCGTGCCGTAACCCATCATCCGGCCGGTCAAGGTGCGCTCGAAGGTTAGGTCGGTGACCTTGCCCAGCGGCATCATGCCGATGTTGTGGGTCAGAATGCCCCGGGAGAGCATCACCCGCTTGTCCGTGATGACGATCCGCTCGACCCACCACAGCGCCACGAAGATGGTCAGCCGCCCGACCACGACGAGACCGCCGTACCAGGTCAGATTGTCGATCACCAGGCTGGATGGCAGGTACCGCTGCAGCGCGACGAGGATGCCCAGGGCGATCGCGGCCTGGGTCATATCGTTGAGCATCACCGACCAGTGCTGGCGCACCCGGATGACCCGACGCTCGGTCGGCAGGAGGTACTCATCGATTTCTCTCGGTGCCAGCACAGCGGATACCTCAGTCCGTAGCCCCCGCCACCGAGTTTAGAACACGTTGGTCAGGAAGGTGGCGATCGAACTGCCAGCCTCCTGAAGGTTGCCCAGCACGTTGTTCACCGAGCCACTCGCGCTTCTCGGCTGGGAAATGATCCAGAACAGCACGAAGATGACCACCAGAAAGCCCACGATTCTTTTGAGATTCACCGCGAACCACCATCCGAGCGCTTGGGGCTTGGCCAGCCTTGTCGGATCTTGTTGTACAGCACGAAGCGTAGAGGTGGGTATCCGACAGGCGGGCATACGCCGATAGAGTGAAATTGGAGATTGCACTACGGTGAGTGACCACAAGATCACCTGCGTGGGGGCGGTCGTCCACGACCACCGAGGCAGGCTGCTACTGATCCGTCGCGGACAGGAGCCCGGGCGCGGGCTGTGGTCGCTGCCCGGCGGTCGCGTCGAACCGGGTGAGACCGATCACCAGGCGATAGTGCGCGAGGTGGCCGAGGAGACCGGGCTGCGGGTGCGCCCGGGCCGACTGGTCGGCCGGGTTGAGCGAGCCGCACCGTCCGGGGCCACCTATGACATCGCGGACTACCTCTGCGAGGTCGACGGCCCGGACGAGCCAATCGCCGGCACCGACGCCGACGACGCCCGATGGGTGAACGCCGCCGACTACGCCCGGCTGCCGGTCGTACCGGAACTGACCGAGGTACTCACCGAGTGGGGCGTACTCCCCGCCGAATGAGGCAGTAGACGGCCATCTGGCCGCGGTAGCCACCGGCCGGGTCCAGCACCCAGCCGATGTGCATGACCCCGTGAACGGTCCGATTGACGATCTCCGCGGCCCACTCGTCCTCGATCAGGTACAGCGAGGTGAACGGCACGGCGTCGAATTCCGGACCGGACGGGGCGTCGCGCAGGTCCTTCGGCAACCGGTCGCGCAGCGTCGGCCGCCAGGGTCGAACCGGGCAATCCGCCGCACCAGGTGAGAGAAGTCCTCCGGCCCGCTTGGCAGTGGCAGCGTCCACACGTCCTCGAGCCGAAAATCGCGGGTGAGCTCGTGGATGCGCCAGCTAGCACCGCCGGCGACGCTGTCAACGCCCGGAGGCGATACTGCTCAGCCATGGCCGCCATCACTCGCACGCCGCGCAGCAGGTGGATCGAGGAGGGCTTGCGGGCCCTTGCCGCCGGCGGCCCCGACGCCGTGCGGGTCGAGGCCCTGGCGCGGGCGCTCGGCGTGACCAAAGGCGGCTTCTACGGACATTTCGCGGACCGGAACGCACTGCTGGGCGAGATGCTCGACGCGTGGGAACGGATGAGCACCGAGGAGGCGCGACGGGGCGGTCGCTGAGCGGCTGCGACGCGTCGATAACCGACGCATGGCATACCTGCGCGTGCTGTTCGGCGCCTTCTGCCCGGACGAGGACGACGTCGAGGCGCGCTGCATGCTCGCCTTCTCCCTACTGGTCGGCAACCACTTCATGGCCGCCGACCACGGCACCCGCAGCCGCGCGGACGTTCTGGAGCGCGCCGTGAGACTGCTCGAGGCCTCGTAAGGGTCGAGTCGGCGTCGATCAACGAAGCAGGAGCTGTCAGGCCAGCCAGCTACTCTTCGAACATATGTTCGGATACGGAGGCTGGCCATGAACCCGTTCGTCAAACCCAACGCTTCGCCAAAGCCGTTACCCAACAAGGCGGTCCCGGACACACCACGACCAGACGTTCCGCCGCCAGCCGTGTCGCCGGCCACCCCACCGGCAGCAGAACCGATAGCGCCAGCGGGTCTGACCACCCCCGCGCTCGAGGACGAACTGGTCAGCCTGGCCGGCCACCTCACCGCCGCGCACTGCCGCTGGCTGCTGCTGCTCGCGGAATTCGATGCCCGCGACGGCTGGGGCGGCCCTGGCATGCGCTCGTGCGCACACTGGTTGGCCTGGCGGGTGGGCATGAGCGTGCGCACCGCGCTGGATCAACTGCGGGTCGCCCGTGCGCTCGCCACGCTGCCCGCCATCACGAGCAGCTTTGCCGAAGGGCGCATCTCCTACTCCAAGGTCCGCGCGATCACCCGCATCGCCACCCCCGAGACCGAGCAGCCGCTGCTCGAACTCGCTCTCGCCGGCACGGCCTGCCACGTGGAACGAGTGGTCCGGCTAACCCGGCAAGCTTCTGCCCGCCCGGACGTCGAGGTAAGCCAGCGGAGCGTGCGCTGGTATTTCGACGACGAGGGCTATCTCCGCCTCACCGCCCGGTTGCCCGCCGAGCAGGGCGCCGCGCTGGTGGCCGCACTCAACACCCTCGTCGACGAACTCGATCGCAACCCCGCTCAGCGTTCAGCGGAACGCGGCCAACCCGGCACCAGCCCCAGCAACCCCGCTCAGCGTTCAGCGGAACGCGCCCACCCGAGCAGCGACGCCAACACCCCGGCGACCAATTACCCCGCTCAGACCATGGCCACCAGTCACGCGGAGCCTATCCAGGTCCGTCGCGCCGACGCGCTCGTCGCCATGGCAACCGGCTTACGGCCCACGAACGCGGAGGTCGTCGTCCACCTCGACGTCGACCGGCACGAAGCGCAGGTCGAGCGCGGCCCTGGCGTTCCGGTCAGCACCGCCGAACGGCTGGCCTGCGACGCACGCGTCCGGCCGCTACTCAAGGACCGCCGCGGCAACCCCCTCTACCTGGGCCGCACCCGCAGGCTGGTCTCCAAGACGCTGCTCGCCGCCGTCCGCTTCCGGGACGACCATCAGTGCCGCTTCCCCGGCTGCACCCACACCCGCTGGCTGCACGCCCACCACATCCGACACTGGCTCCGCGGCGGCGGAACAGATATCGACAACCTGGTCATGCTGTGCGACTTTCATCATCGGCTGGTGCACGACCACGGGTTTCAGATACACGGGCGCGGCACCCGGCTCAGGTTCGTCGCACCCGACGGCCAGCAAATTCCACCGGCCGGTCCGCCGACCGAAGGCACCTCACGCACCCTCGTCGAGCTGAGCAAGAGCCGCGGCGGAGGCAAAGAGGGCCTCACTCCCACCTGGGCGGGCGAGCGTCTCGACCCGACGCCCATCCTGATGAGGCTGCTCCCCGAGCGGCGACCGGCACGGGCGGCGGCATGACCATCCGAGCACTCAGCCACCGGGAACTCATCCACCGGAAACTCAGCCCACCGGAACGGGTCGCCCTGGCTGCTCACCGCCGCGAGTGTCACCGTAGGAGCGCTTGGGCACCATCACCTTGCGTCGAAACGTGCAGACCACCGTGCCGTCCTGCTTGTACCCCCGGGTCTCCACGTAGACCACGCCCCGGTCGTCCTTCGACTTCGACTCGGTCTTGTCCAGGACCTCGGTCTCGCCGTAGATGGTGTCGCCGTGGAAAGTGGGCTTGGTGTGGCGCAGCGACTCCACCTCGAGGTTGGCGATCGCCTTGCCGGACACGTCGGGCACCGACATGCCGAGCAGCAGGGAGTAGATGTAGTTGCCGACGACCACGTTGCGCTTGAAGTCTGTGGTTTCCTCAGCGTAGTGCGCGTCCAGGTGCAGCGGGTGGTGGTTCATCGTGAGCAGGCAGAACAGGTGGTCGTCGTACTCGGTCACCGTCTTGCCCGGCCAGTGCTTGTAGACCGCGCCGATCTCGAACTCCTCGAAGTACCGCCCGAACTGCACTTCACACGCCTCCTTAACTCAAACGGGGTGTACTCGGAGTACCCTAAGCAGTTGGATGAGCAGAGATCTCGTCGGTAGGTGGATCTCACAGGGGAGGTGGGGCCGGTGGACGCTGCGCCAGGAGGCAGTACCAGCCGGGTCCCCACCGCGGGGTCCGGCTGACCGGACCTTGCACGGCGGGGACCCAAGTTCCCACCCGCCGCCCGGAGCCGCTCGGTTCCGTGCACGTGACCCGGAGGTCGCTGTGCCCAACCTGCCCTCGATTCGTGCCCGCGGCGCGCGGACGAAGCTCACCGGCCGATCCAATGGGATCGTCGCACCGCACATTCCGGTGCCGCTGTCCGCGTACGTCGTGGATTGCGCGGTGTACGTCAAGGGTCACCGGTTGCCCGGCCGCTGGACGCACGAACGCGCGGTGCAGGAGGTGCGCAACCGGGACGACGCATTCGTCTGGATCGGGCTGCACGAGCCGGACAACGAGCAGATCACCGGCATCGCGGAGACATTCGGGCTGCACGAGCTAGCCGTCGAGGACGCGGTACACGCGCACAACCGACCCAAGCTTGAGCGCTACGAGGACATGCTCTTCGCGGTGTTCAAGACGGTCTGTTACGTGGGGCACGCCCCGTCCAGCGGCACCGCCTCGGAG
>DATHIT010000660.1:0-5840 GCA_035489915.1 Pseudonocardia sp.
CGGCCAGCTGCCGGCATTCGTCGTCGCTCAGCGCCGCCTCGGTCCAGCCCCAACCCCACCATGACCGGGTGCCCGTAGCCGCCATCCGGCGAGCCTACGATCAACCGAGGGTCAGCTGTTGGCCGTGGCCGGGATGTTGCATGTCTGGTTGGCGAAGATCGGGCCGGCCATCACCGGCAGGTTGGGCGGCGGATTGAGCGTCGCGGGCACCCGATCGGTGAGCGAGTCCTCACAGGCGTTGGTGGCGGCCAGCGTCCCACCCTGGCCCCCGATCCACATGTCCAGGTGGGTGTCGGCGCCGGCTGGGGGGCGGCTGGCGCCGGAGTCCTCCACGATCACGTACCGCTTCACCGTGGGCAGGTAGAACTTGGTGCCCGGGTTCCACGCCATGGCCCCGGCGTGACCGGGTACCGCGACGGTGATCGGGTCGGCGAAGGTGCCCTGGCCACCGGCCTGCTGATGCAGCACCGGCTCGCCGACGATGGACGAGCCGGGCGGGGTGTTGTCCTGCCAGGAGTAGCCGGTGAGCCAGATGTTCAACTGCGTGGGGGCCGGGCCCGGCGGGGCGGCCGGCGGAGCCGGAGCGGCGCTGCTCGGCGGGGCCGGCGGCGGCGCGGCGGGCGCCGGAGCGGGCCGAGGGGCCGGCGCGGCGCACGCCGCGACCGCCACCAGGACCAGAGCAGCCGCGGCCAGCCAACCGGCCACCGGGCGTGCGGTCGACGTCCAGGCCTGCTTCACATTTTCACGCTACAAGCGGCGCGCCGGGGGCAGCCGGCAAAAGGGGCCGCCCGGGGGATTCACATGTAGGCCACAGCTAACTACTCCACCGTCACACTGAGGACGCCGCGCGGAACCCGAGCGCACCACCCAGAATGAATGCGGGACCGGGAACCGCCGGACCACGTCGGGGAGGAGCGCAGGTGACCGCCAGCGAAGACATCGTGGCCCAGATCCACCAGTTGGAGGACCAGCGGTTCAACGCCGTCGTGGCCGGCGACTGGGACGCGTTCGAGGACCTGTGCGATCCGGAGCTGGTCTACACCCACAGCAATGGCGTGGTGGACACCCGCGACGAATACCTGAAGAAGTGCCGGGAGGGTTTTTACGTCTACCACCGGGCGGAACACCCGATCGACCGGGTGATCGTGATCAGCCCGGACACGGCCATCGCGGTCGGCCAGATGAACGCCGACATCACCTCGAACGGCGCCGATCGGCAGCTGCGCAGCAACACCATCGCGGTGTGGACCCGGCGTCCGGAGGGCTGGCGACTGGTTGCCCACCAGTCGACCGCGCGCGCCTGATCCGGCGGCTGCTCAACGCCCCCGGCGGCTGGCGAACAGCTGGTTGAGCTCTCCCTGGGGAATCTGGTCCTTGGCGAAGCCGATCGTGCCGTATTCCAGCAGTTCGCGAGCGCTGTCCCGGATGAAGCCCAACGCGGCGCGGGCGATGCTGCCACCCAGGCTGATCCGGGCGACACCCGCCTGGCGCAGCGCCGGCACGGTGAGGCTGCTGCTGCCCAGGCCGATGACCACGTTGAGCGGGCCGTCGATCTCCCGGACCAGGGTGGCGATCTCGTCGAGGTCGTTGACCCCGGGAACGTAGAGGCAGTCCGCGCCCGCTTGCCGATACCGGTTGGCCCGGCGAATCGAGTCGGCAAGCGGCGTACGGAGCAGGTGTCCGTCGGTCCGCGCGGTCAGCACGAAGTCGGTGCCGCTGTTGTCGATGGCTTCGCGGGCGGCGGCGATCCGCTCGACCGCGAGTTCCTCCGGGTAGAGCACACCCTCGGCGAAGTCCTCGATGTTGCCGCCGGCCAGGCCCGCGTCGATGGCCAGGTCGATCGTGCGCGCCACCTCCGCCGGCTCGTCGCCGTAGCCGCCCTCGAGGTCCCCGTTGACCGGGATGTCGACCGCGTCGGCGATCTGGCGGATCCGGTCGAACATCTCCTCGCGGGACACCGCCGATCCGCCCTGGGGAATGCTGTGATCGGGCTGGCCCAGCGAGAAGGCGATGCCGGCACTCGTGGTGGCGATCGCGCTGAACCCGACCTCGGCGAGCAGGATCGCGCTCCCGGCGTCCCACGCGTTCGGCATCACAAATCCGGCCCCGGCCGCGTGCAGGTCCCGAAAGACGGCTGCTCGCCGCGCTGCCGAAGCTGGATCGGAATCGTGCACCTGGTCCTCCTTGCCGTGGTTCTGGCTCTGCAGCGCCACGGTAGGCCGGGAGGCGACATATGCCCAATGCATACTTCAGCTGTGCGCTATCAGTACTATGCATAGGCTTGCGAGATGGACCTGGACGCGTTGCGCACCTTCGTCGCCATCCATCGGTCCGGCTCGGTCACCCGGGCCGCCGCCGAGCTGTACCGCTCGCAGCCCGCGGTCAGCCGCAGGCTCACCCTGCTGGAGGGCGAGCTGGGCGTGCCGCTGTTCGAGCGGGTGCCCGGCGGGGTGGTGCTGAGCGAGGCCGGGCGCGCGCTGCTGCCGTTCGCCGAGGCGGTGCTGGCCACGGTCCGGGACGCCGAGGCCGCTGTCCGCGCCGTGCATTCGGCGGACAGTGGCTCGGTCACCGTCGCGCTGGTCGGGACGCTGGCCAGCACCGACCTGACCGCGGTGCTGCGGCGGTTCGCGCGGCAGCACCCTGGCGTGGAGGTGGTTCCGCGCACCGCGACCAGCCGCGAGGTGAGCGACCTGGTCCGCCGAGGCGAGGTCAGCCTGGGCCTGCGCTACGGCTCGGATCCGGACCCGGCCCTGCGGTGTGAGGCGCTGTTCGGCGAGCGCATGGTGGTGGTGGCCGCGCCCGAGCACCGGCTTGCCACCGCCCAGGGCGTCGCCATGGCCGCGCTGGCCGACCAGCGCTGGATCGCCTTCCCCGAGCCGCCCGACCGCCCGGAGACCTCCGGTACGGCGATCCGGCGGGTGTTGGACGCGGTGGGGGTGGTTGCCGGCCAGGTCCTCCGGATCGACAGCCTGACCGCGCAGAAACGGCTGGTCGAGGCGGGTTTCGGCATCGCGCTGGTGCCCGACAGCAGCGTTCGGGAGGAGCTGGCGGCCGGCTCTCTGGTGGTGCTCGACGTCGCCGACCTCGACTTGGCGATTCCGGTGACCGCGGTGACCCGGCAGGGCGGATTCCTGGGCGCCGCCGCCCGGACACTGCTCGACGAACTCCGGCTGGCGGCGGCTACTTCTTGAGCCGGCGGCTGCCGCCGTGCCAGTCCTCCGCTACACCGACCTCGTCGTCCTGGACGCCGAACGCGCGCAGCTGGGGCTGCTCCCGCAGGCTGCGCTTGAGCTCCGCGAACCCGGGGAACCGGGCCAGCGCGATGACGTGGTCCCACAGCTGCGCGGCCTGCTCGTCACTGGGCAGCCGGCTGATCACCGGCCCGAAGAAGGCCACCCCGCCCGGTGGCTCGAAGTGCAGGATCGGCGTGCCGACGTCCTTGCCGGTGAGGCTGAGCGCCTCGTCGGTCTCGGCCTGGATCACCGCGTCCCACGAGGTGTCGTCCAGCGCGTCGGACAGCGAGGTGGGCAGCCCGGCCTCGGCCAGGGCAGCCTCGGCGAACTCTCGGGACCCCCGATGTGCCCGCGCGCCCGCGACACCGGCGACCGCCTCCCGGTCGAACGCCTGGGCGCCCAGGGCGGCGTACAGCGGGGCGACCGCCTCGCGTCCGTACTCCGCCCGGGTGCGCGCGGCGACCCGCAGCAGCTTCAGCCCGGCGGTGTGCCCGGCCTCGTACTCCGGCGGGAAGTGCGCGTCGTAGTCGATGTGCGAGTTGAGCAGCCGCAACGAGATGAACCGCCAGTCCACCGAGTAGTCCCGCTGGGCCTGGACCTTGCGCACCCATTTGCTGGTCATCCAGGCGAACGGGCACACCGGGTCGAAGTAGAAGTTGATGTCCGCATCGGCCACGAACCGAGGCTAGTTCATTCGCTGGCCGGCTCGTCCACCCGATCCTCAGGGTTGACGTAGCCGTCCTCGAGCAGCCCGTGGCGGCGCACCACCCGTTCCAGCGCGGCGGCCCAGTGCTCGTAGTAGGCCCACCGGCCGCGGGCGTCGGCGGGTGCCTCCTCCCAGCGGCCGATCTCGTCGATCAGCTCCCGCTGGAAGTCCTCCCACGGGTAGTGCCCGAACTCCGACAGCGCCACGGCCAGCCCGAACGCTCGGCGCTGCCATTCCGCGTCGAAGGTCGGCTGGTTCAGGTCGGTGACGCAGGACGGGTGCAGCCGGGTGTCGGCCCCGTGCTGGTCCGGGGTCATGCCGGGGCCTCGGCAAGCGCGACGCCGATCATCGACTCGGTGGTGACCAGGTCGGCCAGCCGTTTCTCGGACATCCCTTCGGTGCCGGCGGGGCGCTGGGGCACCACGAACCACCGGGCGTGCCCGCTCGCGTCCCACACCCGCACCTCGGTGTCCGGATCCAGCGGCACCCCGAGCTCGGCCAGCACCGCGCGGGGTTCCCGGGCCGCCCTGGCGCGGAACACCGGATCCTTGTACCAGTACGGCGGCAGGCCCAGCACCGGCCATGGGAAGCACGAGCACAGCGTGCAGATCACCAGGTTGTGCACACCTGGCTCGTTGAGCACGGCGGCCAGGTGCTCGCCCTCTGCGCCGGCCATGCCCTCCGGCAGGTCCAGCTCGGCAACCGCGGCCGGGGTGTCCTCGGCCAGTCGGCGGGCGAAGTCCGGGTCGGTCCAGGCCCTGGCCACGATCTTCTTGCCGTTCAGCGGGGTCATCTCGGACTCGAAGTAGCCGAGCACCTTGTCCACCGTGCCGCTGCCGATGACGCCCTTCTCGATGAGCAGCGCCTCCAGCGCGCGGACCTGCGCGGCACTGCGCTCTTCCCGGTCCTCCGGGTAGCCGAACTGTGCGGTCACGAGCTTCCTTTCTCGCTTGGAGCAGGGGAGAGGTACACCTGGTAGATGTCGGCGAACACCGGCCCGCCGTTCGGCTCGGCCCTCGGACCCCAGACGTCCACGGCTTCGAAGCGCACGATGTACACCGGCACCGGTTCGCCGAGCCCGTCCGGCCCGGTGGAGCAGAAGTAGGCGTAGTTGCCCTCGAAGACCCGCGTCACGGTGCCTGGGCGGCCGCGCAGGTAGCCGGGCAGCCGGGTGTGCTCGGCGCGCGGCGGGTCGCCCACGATCACCTGGTCGCCCACCGCGAAGGTGGGCTTGGCCGGCCCCCTGCGCGGTGAGTCGCCTTCCCGCAGGTAGCGGATCACCTGGTCGTCGATGGGCTCGCTGTCCCGGGCGGGCAGCGGGGCGTCCGGCTCCTTGCGGTAGCGCTCGGCGGCGGCGTGCAACTCGTCCTGGCTGAGGTACCCCTGCTCGACCAGGTAGCCGGTGATCCCGCCCAGCCACTTCTCGTAGTAGCGGTACTGGAAGTAGGCCAGCGGATTCATCGACTCGGCGCCCTTGCGCAGGTCCGCCCAGGTCCAGGTGCTGGCGAACGCGGTGGGCACGGCGTCCAGGTCATAGTCGGGCAGGGCCTCGCGCAGCGAGTCGCTCAGCCCCATCATGGCGGCGTGGATGGCGAAGATCCGCCGCTCCCAGTCCTGGACGAACACCCGCTTCTCAAAGTCGATGGGCCCGTCCAGGCCTTCGAGTCCGCCGAGCTGGTGTTGGAGTTTCATCCGGAGTGCTCCTGTGCGGGCAGCGGGTGGGGCGAGCGGGAATGGGTGATCGATCGAGCAATCCACTCCGACGCTATGCCGAAAAGGCCGCCGAACACTATCGCCACGGCGGCCATCAGCACAGGGTTCCCGAGGGCCGCCATGGTGACCGGCCGACCGGTGACCGCCACCGTGCCGACCGTCGAGGCGAACCCCCAGACGATGGCCGG
>DATHIT010000661.1:0-2176 GCA_035489915.1 Pseudonocardia sp.
GCGACCGGGATGACCGGAACTCCGGTCTCCAGCGCCAGCCGGGCCAGCCCCGTCTTGCCCTTGTACAACCGGCCGTCGGGCGAGCGGGTGCCCTCCGGGTACATGCCGAGCACCTTGCCGTCACCAAGGATGCGGCCCGCAGTGGTCAGTGCACCCTGCGCGGCGTCGGCATCGGTGCGGTCGATGGGCACCTGGCCGGCGGCGGTGTAGAACCAGCGGGAGAACCAGCCCTTGATGCCGGTGCCGGTGAAGTACTCGGCCTTGGCCAGGTACGTGATTCGTCGCCGCACCACCAGGCACAGGTAGAAGCTGTCTGCGACCGCGATGTGGTTACTGGCAAGGATGACGGGACCCGAGTCCGGAACGTATTCCAGCCCTTGCACTTTCGGGCGACCCAACAGCGAAAGGAGCGGTCCCATGAAGACGTACTTGAACAGCCAATACCACATCGAGCCTCCCGCGTCAGGCGCCCGGACGGTGCCATGCGACAACTTTACCCACGCGCCGCGGCCTCGACCACGCAGACCACGATCCAGGTGCGCAGGTCACTCCTCGACGGTCACCGGGATGTGCTGATAACGGCCCGGCCCTGCGGGCGGCGGCTCGTCGTCGGGAGCCGACGGGCCAGGACCCGTGGGGGACCCGTCGGGCGGCCGAGGCGTCTCGGCGGCACCGGCGCTCTCGGCCATGGCCCGGACGACCGCCAGCAACGCGACGCTGTGTTCGGCGATCACGGTCAGCAGCGGGTGCTGCTCGCCGTTCACCAACGCCGCCAGCGCACACACCGGGCACCACACCTGCTGACACTTGCCCTCGCCACCGGCCGACGCCCGCGCAGCCGCCAATCGCACGGCCGGATCGAGCCGGTCCAGGATGGTCTGCGCCAATTGGCGCAATTCGGGAGCTATGTCCGAATGTCCCCGACCAGCGGCTCCGGCCTCGGTGTGGGAGTCACTCACGCCGGCCACACCTCCGGATCTGGTCGAAAACGTACCGTCAGCTCGCTGCCACGCAGCTGGGCGTCCACCACGATGCATCGCCGCAGGACGGACGCCAATCGAACCCGGCGCCGCATGCCACCGGCGCCGATGATCAGATCATCGTCGACCCGGCCCAGCGTCAACGCGCCGGAATCGACCTGCGGCAACTCTAGCTGCAACCGGTAGATCGCATCGAGTCCGGATCCCGATTCGCGGACGACGACGGGCCGCAGCGGCCCTGGGGGTGGCGAGCCGTCCCTGCGGCGGGCGCTGTCCAACAGCTCGGCCAGCGCCTTCGGGCCGATCGGCTCACCGGGCAGGTGCGGCACTAGCACTAGCTTGACGTCGCCGATGGCGGCGTCGAGTTCCTCGAGCACCACCCGCTGCTCGGAGATCCGCTCGGTGTACCAGTCGAACGCCGGGTGTTCGGGCAGGTTGTGGTATTCGTACGAATCATCCTGCATCAGAATTTGATTCACGATGAGCTCGTCGACCGACACGCCCATCAGGGCCAACGAACCCAGGGTGCGCACCGCTTCGGCGGCCACCACCCGCTCAGGGGTGAGCACCAGGTGCGCGCGGACGCGCGATCCGTCGACCAGCAGGGAGCCGAGTCGCTCCATTCCGGCGCTGATCCGCTCCAGCAACTCGGCCGCGCCCGCGGACCGGGCGTCCTGTGCCGCCAGCGACAGCCGGCGGTGCCTGGGCCAGGCCCGTTCCAGGTAGAGGCCGAACGTGGCGGGCAGGGTGAGCATGCGCATCGCGTCGGCAGTCGACGCGCAGTCGACCACCACGTGGTCCCACCGGCCCGAGGCGGCGAGCTCCCCCACCTCGTGCAGGCCGAGCACCTCCTGAATCCCCGGCAGCGCCGAAAGCTCTTCGGGTGCAACGTCTCCCACATCGGATTCGGGGAACCTGGCGGCCAGCACGCCGGCCACCTCACGCCAGCGGACTGCCAGCAGGGCCAGGGTGCCGAGAGCCAGTGCGTCGAGGAATCCGCCGCCCGCGTCGGCGCCGACATCCAGGTCGGCCAGCACCCGGGTCGGCAGACAGTCGCCGGTCGGCGTGACCGTAGTGCCGAGCACGTCACCCGTCGAGTGCGCCTGATCGGTCGACACGATCAGCACCCGTAGGCCGCTGCGCGCGTCGCGCACGGCCGTGGCGGTCGCCAACGTGGACTTGCCTACCCCGCCCTT
>DATHIT010000662.1:0-3454 GCA_035489915.1 Pseudonocardia sp.
GCGCTGGAGAACGTCGGACTGATCGCCACCCTGGCCTTCGTTGTGCTCACCCAGTCGACCGACGTGGACACCGCTAACGCGCCGCTCGGCTTAGTGATCACCTTGGGCGCCGGCAACACGCTGGCCGTTGCACTGCATGCCGCCGCGCAGCTGTGGGGCGCGGCACGAGCCGGGATGCCGGTGCGTCCACGCCTGGGCGGTCGGAGTGACCCACTCGCCACCGAGACCGCCAAGCGAATCCGGGCATCGTTGCCCGTCGCCGCGAACCCGGCGCTCGCCTACTTCGGGCGGCTGGCCGTCGCGGCGACCGTGCCCGGCGGCGTGTTCGTCCTGCAGGCCTCGTACTCCATCTACAACGTGCCGACGGCACTGGGCGCCAAGGCTGTGTCGAGCGCGGCACTGCCCGGACTGTCCCGAGCGGCGGCGGCGCACGACGCACCGGGCTACGCCAGTTCCTGGCGCCAGGCCGCCACGTATGTCGGCATCGTCGGGCTGCCCGCGATGGCGCTGCTGCTCGCTTTTGCGCACCCGGTTGCTGAGATTCTCTCAGCCGGAAAGCTGCAGTCCGGGGAGATCATCGAGTCGTTCGCCGGGTCGGTCGCGGTGCTCGGGGTGGCCCAGATGGTGGCCGGCGTTCACGAGATCACCCGGCAGGCCCTATTCGCCCGGATCGAGGTGGACGCCCCGCGCCGGGCCAGCATGACCTACCTCGCGGTCAGTGCGGTAGCAGCGGGAGCGGCCCTGCTGGTCCCCGCCGGGCTGCCTCGACTGGTCGCGCTCAGCGTGACCGTCCTGCTGTCCGACCTTGCGGCCGCCGCGGTGGTCATCGCCCGGCTCAGGAAGGTGATCGCACCCGAGCGGTTCCTCGACGTCTCGAGGCAGGTTGCGGTGTTGGCCGCCACCGTGGCGATGGCTCCCGCACTGGTGGTGAGCTGGGCATTCTCCCGGGATCCGGCTCTCGGGGTGTTCGCTGAGATTGCGATTGTGGCGGTCGGCGGCGTGGTCGCGCTCGGCTGCTACGTGATCGCGCTGCGGATAGGTTTCGGGCGGCTGCGCGGCTCGTCCGGAGAGCTCGACACGGCGCGATCGGCCGGCGCCGACCAGGCGACGCACCGGGAGACCTAACCGCGGTTGGGCTGCCATCCCAGTGTCCTTATTAGATCGACATCACCGGCGCTATCACGGTTGTATGACCTACCTGGTCGAGCCCAGCGCGGACGTTACCGGGCGGGAACGCCAAGACGGGTGGGGGACGGTGTGGATCAACAATGAGGATGAAACGCCCGACCGGCCGGACGGGTGAGGCGGGCTTCGTTGCTCGCACCCCTACCGGGTTCCGCTCGTTTTGCTGAGAGATCGCCGAGAGGGTTTGCTGTGCGGGGTGTCGACGCCGACCTGGACGCATTACGTCGGCGATGCGGTCGCGGCTCTCACTGAGCTGATCGAACCAGAAGGGATCTCCCGCAGTGCCTCCCAGAGTGGTCATACTCAATGAGAATGAGTCCGTCCCGTTCGACACGCGGGTGTGGCAGGAATGCCAGGCGCTGCGATCGGACGGCTGGGAGGTGCACGTAATCTGCCCGACCGGGCATTTCGAGGATCCCGAGCTGGAGACCGAGGTCGAGGGCGTACGCCTGCACCGGTTCCCGCTGCGCGCGGCTACCGGGGGTCCGGTCGGATACCTGCGCGAGTACGCGTTGGCGCTGTTCCACCTGTTGCGGCTCGCCTGGCGCCTCGGCCCGGTCGACGTCGTGCATGCCAGCAATCCGCCCGACCTGATGTTCCTGGTCGCCAAGTTGTTGAAGCGGCGAGGTGCCTGGTTCGTTTTCGACCATCATGATCTGGTGCCCGAGCTGTACCTCTCCCGCTTCGACCGTGGGCAGGACGCCCTCTACCGGGCCACCCGCTGGCTGGAGCGGAAGACCTTCGAAGCCGCCGACGTGGCGATCGCAACGAACGAGAGCTACCGGGAGATCGCCGTGGATCGCGGCGGCATGGATCCGGGCCGGGTGTTTGTCGTGCGCAACGCGCCGGCCGACCAACGGGTGCGGACGGTGACTCCGGACCCCGCGCTCGCCGAGGGTAAGCAGCACCTGCTGTGCTACCTGGGCACCATGGGCCCGCAGGACGGGGTCGACTACGCGGTGCGCGCGCTGCGGACGCTGCGCGAAGTGCACGGCCGAGAGGACTGGCACGCCGCATTCATCGGCGCCGGTGACTGCCTGGATGAGCTCAAGCAGTTGGCCGCTGACCTGGGGCTGGAGTCGATGGTCACGTTCACCGGCCGCGTCTCCAACGAGGACCTGTGCCGGTATCTATCCACCGCGGATATCTGCTTGGCGCCCGACCCACGCAACGCGCTGAACGACGTGTCCTCGATGACAAAGATCGTCGAGTACATGACCGTGGGTAAGCCGATCGTGTCGTTTGACCTCCGAGAGACCAGGTTCACCGCTCAAGAGGCCGCGGTCTACGCCGAACCGAACTCGGAGCGCGACTTCGCCAAGCTGATCGTCAATTTGCTTGACGACCCGTCCGAGCGCTCGCGAATGGGGAAGGTCGGGCAAGCCAGGGCGCTCGGCGAGCTGTCCTGGGACAGATCCAGGGAAGCGCTGCTCTCGGCCTACAAGATTCTCCGCGCGCCGCGCCCGGTGACTGCTTCCCGTTGGCGCGGAAAGGGCCGTCCCGCGCCGACTGTCTGATCTTGCCCTTGGCGGCGGAAGCTGGTCAGCAGCTCGATGGCAACGGCGTTGGCTCCGAACGGCTGTTGCGAAGGCCGTCGATCAGCAAGCCGACAAGCCTTCGGTAGAGCGGAGGGTGGCTTGCGCCGCCGAAGTCCGCCGCGGATTGGATCGCCGCCGAAACGAGCAGGACATCCCCGACATCGAAGTCTTGTCGCAGCTGCCCCGCCTGCTTGGCGCGGTTGACCAGGCCGGTCAGCTGCTCCAGGACGCGGGCATCGGTCTGTTCCAGCAGTTCGACCAGCTTGGGTGACGGCGCGGTCCGGGACCAGCCCAGCGTGTCGGTGTGCCGGCCGAGGACGAACTGACGGAAGCCAATGTCGTGGGCGAGGTTGTCGGCGGACGTCTCGATGAACCGCACCAGCCCAGTCCAGGCGTCGTCGGATTCGGCGAATTGGCGGGCGGTCATCTCGGCGTCCCGTAGCCGTGGCTCGTACACCACGTAGATCAGCTCGTCCTTGTTCTCGAAACCGCGATAGAGCGTGCCCACACCAACGCCGGCTGCCGCCGCGACGTCGGCCAGGGTGGCAGACAATCCCTGGGTGGCGAACACCTGGCTGGCTACCTCGAGCACCCGCTTGCGATTTGCCAAGGCATCGCTGCGCGTTCGCCGCGACCGCGCCACGGAAGCCTCGTGAGCATCATCCACCCGCGGAGACTAACAGGAACACGCCTTCCGGAAGCGTCATGCGAAAGGCGGGGAGGCGGCCCGG
>DATHIT010000663.1:0-7656 GCA_035489915.1 Pseudonocardia sp.
GGCGCCGCGCGGTGGCCACCACGTGGTCGCCGGTCTCCAGCACCGCCTTGGCGAGCTCCCGACCGAAGCCCCTGGAGCTGCCGGTGATGAGCCATGTCCTGGTCATGAGTTTCCCCTCTCAGTTGACTGAGCGGATGGTGCCGCCGTCCACCCGCAGCACCGCCCGGTCGCGGCCGTGCACCACGACCGAGGCACCTTCGTCGGCCAGCATGGTGGCGGTGGCCTCGCCGAGCCCGGCACTCGATCCCGTGACAAGTGCTCGTTTCCCGGTCAGTTGCAGGTCCATGCTCATCCTCTGAAGATCGGCCAAAGATCAGATCTACGACTGTAGACATAAGTAATCTACACTCGTATACATGACCGTGCCGGAGATCGAGGAGCAGCGAGACAGCCCGCCGCTCAGGCGACGTAATGCCGCCGCCACCCGGGAGGCGATCCTGCGCTCGGCGCTGGTCGCCTTCACCCGCCACGGCTACGACGGGGTCGGCGTCCGGGAGATCGCGCAGCAGGCGGGCGTGACCGCGATGCTGGTCAACCGCTACTTCGGCTCGAAGGAACAGCTCTTCGCCGAGGTCGTCGAGGTCACCTTCAGCGAACGGACGCTGATCGCCGACGACATCGCGTCACTGAGCCGGTTCGCCGCCGCCGCATTGGTGGCGTCCGAACCTCGATCGGTGGACGGCTTCCTGCTGATGGTGCGGTCGGTGTCCAATCCGAGAGCCACCGAGATCCTGCGCGCCGGCATCGACAGGCATTTCCAGCGCCACCTGGTGTCAGTACTTCCCGGCGCACATGCCCACGAGCGCGCCGCGCTGTTCCTCTCCCTGCTCGCCGGGGTCCGACTCATGCAGCAGGTGATGAAGAACCCGGCGCTCGCCGCCGAGGACGAGTCCGCGCTGGCCCGCCCGCTCGAAGCGATGTTCCAGCTTCTGATCGAACCCCCTGCAGAGGAGGACCAACCACGATGACCGTCGCACTGGTGACCGGCGCCAACAAGGGGCTGGGTAAGGAGGTCGCGCGCCAGCTCGGCGAGCGCGGCATCACCGTGCTGCTGGGCAGCCGCAACCGCGAGCGGGGCGAGCGCGCCGCCGCCGAGCTGGTCGCCGAGAGCCTTCCGGTGATCCCGGTCGAGCTCGACGTCACCGACGCCGGGAGTGTCGAGGCGGTGGTGGAGCTGGTGGCACACCGGTACGGCCTACTCGACGTGCTGGTCAACAACGCCGGCATCCTGATCAACCCGCTGGCGCTGGACACCAGCACCGAGGACATGCGCGCCACCTTCGAAACCAACGTCTTCGGCGTGGTCACGGTGACCAGGGCGCTGTTGCCGCTGCTGGCCAAGGCGGCGGCGCCGAGGATCGTCAACGTGGCCAGCACGACCGCGTCATCCACCTACAACAATGGCCCGGACGCGCGGTTCGCCAATGCGCCGCGCAATCTCGCGTACGCCTCCTCGAAGGCGGCGGTCACCATGCTGACCGTGCAGTACGCGAACGCGTTCCGGCGGGCCGAGGAGTTCGCCCACTTCAAGGTCAACTCGGCCACGCCGGGACACATCGCCACCGACCTGAACGAACACCGGGGGCCACGCACCCCCGCTCAGGGCGCGCGCATCGTGGTGGAGCTGGCCACGCTGCCCGAGGACGGCCCCAACGGCGGGTTCTTCAACGACGACGGCCACCTGCCCTGGTAGGCGGCCGACGCGTCACCGCACACCACGTGTGGGCGCGGCACACCCGCTGCAACAGGTGTGCGGCGCCGGAAGAGGGTGTGCGGCCGGGTTACCAGCCGCGTAGGTCGACCGGCCAACGCTCAAGCACCCGGTCGCCGTCGACCAGGTACATCGCCTCGTGCATGGTCACCGTGGGGTCCACGTGCGCCGGCAGCACCCGCACCCGGTCGCCGACCCGCGCCGAACCTGGCCGCTCCGGGGCAAACGTGACGTGCTCGTCCGAGCAGTACCAGACTTTCGCGCCCGGGATCGTCGGGTTGCCGTGATCCATGCCGAGCGCCTTGAGCCCGACGTTGGCCACCGCCCAGGGTCCGCCCCCGGTCGAGCTGTCGGTGGGGTTTCCGCTGTTCACCGAGATCACCGTGCCGAGCACGGACAGCGCCTGCTCGAACGGCAGCCCGGCCGCGCTGTACGCGGTGTCCATCAGGGCGTACGAGCCGGCCTGGATCTCGGTGGCCCAGGTGTTCATCGCGTGGGTACCGGTGCCACCGGCGGAGATCAGCTCGCCGCCCACGTCGGCGTGCGCGGCGAGCAGCAGCTTCATCGCATCCTCGGTGCGCCGCGCCCGGTCGGCCTCCGGGGTGAGCATCATCAGGTGACCCTCGTAGCCCATCACCCCGCGCACCTCGAGGCCCCGCTCCCTGGCCAGCGAGGCGAGCGCGCCGGCCCGCTCCGGCGGGCACCCGCAGCGGGGCAGCCCGACGTTGACGTCGATGAGCACCTCCCGCACCCCGCCCTCGGCGGCGGCGGCGATCGTCTGGGCGGAGTCCACCGCGAGGGTGACCCGGGCGCCGCGTTCGACCAGCGCGCCCAGCCGGCGGGTGTCCAGCACCTCGTTGGCCAGCAGGAGATCGCCGCCCAGCCCGGCGGCGGCCATGCCCTCCGCCTCGCGGATCGTGGCGCAGGTGAACCCGGGGTGCCCGACGGCTCGCTGCCGAGCGGCCAACGCGGTGCACTTGTGTGCCTTGACGTGCGGGCGCAGCCGCGCGCCGGGCAGCACGGCGGCCATCGCGGCCAGGTTGGCCTCCAGCGCCGAGGTCTCCACCAGCAGCGCCGGAGTGGTCAATTCGTCGATCGTGGCCATCACACCCGCCCCAGGACCCGGTCCAGATAGTCGTTGGCGAACACGCCGTCCGGGTCGACGCGCTTGCGCACCGCGAGGAACTCGTCGAAGCGTGGATATCGGGTGCGCAGCGTCGCCGCGTCCAAGGAGTGCATCTTGCCCCAGTGCGGCCGGCCGTCCAGCGCACCCATCACCGCCTCGACCTGGTCGAAGTAGTGCTGGTAGGGCTGGCCGCGGAACATGTGCACGGCCAGATACGCGGACTCCCGCCCGCTCGCGGTGGACAGCGGGATGTCGTCGGCGGCGGCGAACCGGACCTCGATCGGGAAGGACACGCTCATCCCGGGGCGCTCGGTGACCCGCTGCACTCCGGCGATCGCCTCGCGCACCGCGTCCCGGGGCACCGCGTACTCCATCTCCACGAACCGCACCCGCCGGGGCGAGCAGAACACCCGGTGCGAGGCGTCGGAGTACTCCCGGTCGCCCATGAACCGGGCCGCGAACCCGTTGATCCTGGGCACCAGCGCCGGCACCGCCTTGCCCAACTCACAGGTCAGCCGGAATGCCCCGTTGCCGATCAGATCGTCCTCCAGGAACGCCCGCGCTGGGCCGAGCGGCTCGGGTCGCTCGCCGGCGGCCAGCCGGTTGTTGCGCTTGGTCAGCGTCTTGTCGGTGTGCGGGAACCAGTAGAACTCGAAGTGCTCGTTCGCCGCGACCAGCTCGTCCAGCTCGTCGAGTACCCGAGGCAACGGCATCGGCCGCTCCGCCGCGCGCAGCGCGAAAGCCGGCTCGGCGGCCAGGGTGACAGCGGTGATCACGCCCAGCGCGCCCAGCCCCACTCGGGCGGCCCGGAACAGCTCGGCGTCCCGGGTAGGGTCGCACTGCACCACCGAGCCGTCCGCCAGCACCAGCTCCAGCCCACGTATCTGGGTGGCCAGCCCGCCCAGGTTGCGGCCGGTGCCGTGGGTGCCGGTGGACAGCGCGCCGGACACCGTCTGCCGGTCGATGTCACCGAGGTTGCTCAACGCTAGGCCGGCGTCCTCGAGCAGCCGGTTCAGCCGGTGCAGCGGCATCCCCGCCTGCACGGTGACCAGGCCGGTCTCGCTGTCCAGCGCGCGGAGGCCGGCCAGCCTCGCCAGGCTCAGCTGCACGCCGTCGGTCAGCCCGATGCCGGTGAACGAGTGGCCGGAGCCGATCGCCTTGACCGGCAGCCCCGCCCGCGCCGCCGCCCCGATCACCGCCGACAGCTCGGCCACGCTGCCCGGCGTCTCCACCCGGCTCGGCGTGGCGCGCTGGTTGCCCGCCCAGTTGTGCCACTGCTTGCTCATGCTCTCCCCTCGCTGACCTGGGTAACAGATTCCGCGGCGTCCGGCAGCCTGGGCGGCCCCGCGGCGCCGTCCCGCAACCGGGCGCGCAACCCGACGACGTACCAGAACGCGGCCAGCACCAGCCCGCCCAAGGTGACCCACACCGCGGAGCGGAACTCACTGGGCAGCACCAGCGCGGCCAGCGCGGTGAGCAGCCAGATCAGTGCCAGCACGAACACCGGCGTCGCCCACCGGCCCAGGTGGAACGCACCGGGCAGCCGATCCAGCCGGTGCCGCCGGGCGCCGTAGGCGATCACGGTCAGGAAGTAGACCACGTACGGGATCAGCGCGGTGGCCCCGACCAGGGTGCCGAACGCGTTCCCGTTCAGGTAGCCGTAGCTCATCAGCGCCAGGCAGATCACCAGCGCGGTGACCAGCGCGGGCAGCGGGGTCAGCCGACCCGCGCTCACCCCGCGCAGCAGTCGCGAGCCGGGCAGCATGTTGTCCCTGGCCATTGCGTAGATCAGCCGGGCGTTCGCGGCGGCGGCGACCACGGTCAGCGCGAACATGGAGAACACCACGACGAGCAGGAACACCGAGGTGAGCGTCGACCCGAGCCAGTAGGTGCTGATCTCGGCCAGCGGTACCTCGGCGGAGCCGATCGTGGCCGGGTCCGGGATGGCCACCGTGAAGCCGATCAGCGTGATCATCCCGAGCACCCCGGAGACGATCACCGAGAGCAGGATGGCCCTTGGGATGGTGCGCCGCGCGTCCACCGTCTCCTCCCCCATGTCGGCCGCCGCCTCGAAGCCGACCAGCGTGTAGACGCCGATCAGCGAGGCCAGCACGATCCCGTAGAACAGCGACTGACCGGGCTGCGTGGCGTGTTGCCCGAGGATCTCGAAGCCGTGCTCGACCGGCTTGGCGTGGCCGACGAACAGCCCGAACAGCAGTGCCGCGAGCACCACGGTGCCGATGATCTCGGTGACCACCGCGACGTTGTTGACCTTGGCCGCCAGCTGCACGCTGATGATGTTGATCCCGAATGCCAGCACGATGAGCAGTACCGCGACCCCGAACAGCAGCCTGCCGTTGGAGGCATCGCCGTGCAGCGCGGTCACCAGCAGCGGCGCGGCACCCAGCAACATGATTCCGGGCATGCCGACCGCGCTGTACAGGATGCCGAGCGCGCCGACCAGGTAGCCGTATCGCGGACCCACCAGCCGGGCGGCCCACTGGTAGTTCGCGCCGGCCAGCGGGATCCGGGTGGACAACTCGGCCAGGATCAGCGCGACCAGCGTCTGGCCCACGGCGGCGATCGGCCACAGCCAGATGCTCACCGGGCCCAGGTGGGTGAGCCCGAACGCGTAGTTGAGGAAGATCCCGGTGGTGATCGACACCACCGAGAACGCCACCGAGAAGACCGCGAACAGCCGCAGCACCCGGTGCAGCTCCTGCCGGTAGCCGAACTCCCCGGCGTCACCGCCGCCGCCCGCACTCGCTTCCGCTCTGATGTCCACCCTGCAGAGGGTGACGGCAAAAACACTTCTGAGTCAACCGTCTAGGACAGATGACCCACTTTTACCCTAAGGTAGCCGCATGGCACGGGTGCAGGCGAAGGTCAGGCGGGAGCAGCTCATCGACGCGGCGGTCCGGGTGGCCACCAGGGATGGGGTCGCGGCCGCCACCACCCGGGCCATCGCCACGGAGGCCGGAGCCAGCCTGGCCAGCGTGCACTACTGCTTCGAGTCGAAGCAGGAGCTGCTGCAGGAGGTGTTGATCTCCATCATCAACGAGCTGGCGTCGGACTGGTCGACCGAGCCGCCGGCCGGCGCCAGCGTGGCCGACATGTTGCGGGCCGATCTGGGTGCGCTGTGGGCCGTGGTGGAGCGCGAGCCGGGCAAGCAGCAGGTGACCTACGAGCTGACCCACTACGCCCTGCGCACCGAGGGCCTGGAAGAGCTGGCCCAGTGGCAGTACCAGGTCTATTACGCCCGCAGCGGCGAGCGGTTGCGGCAGATCGCGGCCAGGGCCGGGGTGGAATGGACGGTGCCGCTGCCCACCCTGACCCGGATGCTGATGAACATGATCGACGGTCTGGTGCTCGGTTGGCTGGTGGACCGCGACTCCAAGCTCGCCCGCGGCGCCCTCGAGGCGTTCGCCGACACCCTGGGCAACCTCACCCGCCGCCCCTAGCGCCCGCCCGGTCAGGCGTCGTAGTCGACGGTGACTTCGGGGCTGGTGGGTTGGGATTGGCAGGTCAGTACGTAGCCGGCGTCGAGGTCGGCCTGGCCCAGCGCGTAGTTGTGCTCCATGTCCACGGTGCCGCTGACCAGCTTGGCCCGACAGGTACCGCAGGCGCCGCCCATGCAGGCGTACGGGGCATCGGAGCGGACGGTCAGTGCCCCGTCCAGCACGGACTGCCCTGCGGCCAGCGCGACGACATCCTCGCGGCCATCCAGCCGCACGGTGACCGCACTGGCCACGCCAGTGGTGCCGGTGGTCCCGGCCGGGACGTGGAACAGCTCGGCGTGCAGCCGCTCGGCCGGCACACCGCGATCGAGCAGCGTGTCTCGGGCGGTGTCCACCAGGCCGGCCGGCCCGCACAGGTACCAGTGGTCCGCGTCGGCGGGCGACACCCGGTCGGCGAGCAGCCGACTGAGCAGTTCGGCGTCGATCCGGCCGTGATAGGGGCTGGCACCGCGCTCGCCGGAGAGCACGTGCATGATCTCCAGCCGATCGGCGAACCGGGACTCCAGGTCGGCCAGCTCCTCGCGGAACATGGTCGAGCTCCGGGTGCGGTTGCCGTAGATCAGCGTGCAGCGGCTGTCCGACTCGATCTCCAGGGCGGTGGCCAGGATGGACAGGATCGGGGTGATTCCGCTCCCGGCCACGATGGCCACGTAGTGCTTGGCCTGGCTGGGCCGCAGCGGTGGGCCGAACCGGCCGGTCGGGGTCATCAGCTCCAGCTTGTCGCCAACCTGGAGCTGCTCGGCGGCGTAGGCGGAGAACACCCCGCCAGGGATCCGCTTGACCGCGATCCGCAGCGTCCCGTCGGTGGCCGGCGCGCAGATCGAGTAGTTGCGCCGCACGCCCTGCCCGCCGAGGTCGGTGCGCACCGTGACGTGCTGGCCGGCTTCGAACCGGAACAGGTCGGCCACGTCCTCGGGCACCGCGAAGGTGATCACCACGCTGTCCTCGGTGGGCCGGTCCAGCGCGGCCACCGGCAGCCGGTGAAACTCGGCGTGGCTGGCGCTGGACCCGGCGGGCACCTCGACCGGGCGCATCCTGGCCAGCGCCGAATCCAGCTCGCGCCAGACCCGGTACTCCTCGACGGTCAGCTCCCGGCCGAACGCCGTCCTGATCGCCGCGTCCCGCTCCAGGTACGCCTCCTCGTTGCGCTTCCACGCCTTGATGTAGCGGTAGAACGGGATGGACGGGTGCAGGTGGTGCACCAGGTGGTAGTTCTGGTACAGCATCGCCGGGGTGAGCAGCCACTCCAGGCCGATCCGGATGCGGGTGGCGCGGTACCGGTTCTCCCGCTGGGTGGCTTC
>DATHIT010000664.1:0-8886 GCA_035489915.1 Pseudonocardia sp.
GGTGTGCTCGATGTACTCCATCAGGGTGTCCTGGCTGGCCAGCGCCCGCTGCAGGGGCACGAACTGCCGGTGCGGGTCCTTCATGAACGCGATGAAGAACAGCCCGGCGTCCAGGTGCCCGGTGCCGTCCGCCCCGTCCACAAAGTTGTAGCCGCGGCGCAGGATCCGCACGCCGCCGTTCGCTTCGTGCGAGGCCAGCCTGATGTGCGCGATCTCCCCGACCAGCGGGCGGCCGTCGTTGGCGGTCAGGTCGAAGTCGGTCGGATCGAACTCGTTGGCCTTCCCGGGCGGTGCGCCGCTGCCCTTCTGCCGACCGATGATCAACTCCTGCTCGGCCAGCGAGGTGCGGTCCCAGATCTCGATGTGCATCCGGATCCGGCGGGCCACCAGGTAGCTGCCGCCGGTCATCCAGGCCGGTCCGTCCTCTGACGCCACCCAGACGTGGTCGCGCAGCCTGTCCGGCTCTTCGGCCTTGATGTTGTTCGTGCCGTCCTTGAAGCCGAACAGGTTGCGCGGGGTGACCTGGGCGGTCGAGGTGGACGAGGTGCGGCCGAAGCCGAGCTGGGACCACCGCACCGAGGTGGTGCCGAACCCCATCCGCACCAGGTGCCGGATCGCGTGCACGGCCACCTGCGGGTCGTTCGCGCAGGCCTGGATGCACAGGTCGCCGCCGCTGCGCTGGGGATCCAGCTGGTCGAGCTGGAAATGCGGCAGGTCGGCCAGCGCGGGCGGCTTGGCGCTGGCCAGCCCGAACCGCCCGTCGAACAGCGAGCCGCCCAGCCCGAGGGTGAGGGTGAGCTGGGACGGCGGCAGCCCGAGCGCCTCGCCGTTGTCCGCCGGCGGCGCTTCCGGGTTCCCGCCCAGCGCGCCGAGCGGACTCACCTCGGCGCCGGCGGTCATCCGCTCCGCGGCCCTGGTCCACCGGCGCAGCAGGTCGACCAGGGCGGCGCGATCGGTGGTGATGACGTCGAGCGCGACGAAGTGCATGCGGTCCTGCGCCGGGGTGATGATGCCGGCCTGGTGCGGGCCCCGGAACGGCACAGCTTCCTGGGCGGCCTGCTCGCGGGCGGCCGCTTCCCGGGCGGGTTCGGCCTGCTGGGAGCTGATTGCCGAGCCGATCGTGGCGCCGGCGCCGGCCAGCGCCGCCCCGGCACCGGCCAGCCCGAACAAGCGGCGCCGGGACATTCCCGGCGTGGCGGGTTTGTCGGGTTGCCCAGCTGATTGGGTCACGTGCTCGTCACCACCCCCGCGACCTGGCTGACCGGCTCGCCGAGCGCGTCCACCGAGTCGGCCATCTTCTTCTTGTCCGCATCCGTCAGCTCGGTGTAGAGCTTGAACCCGTCACCCGAGCGGTAGCCCTCCAGCAGCTTCTCCACGTCGGCGAAGCGCTGGTCCAGGGTCGGACCGAGGGCCTTGTCCTTCTCGTCGATCACCGGGCGAAGCGCCGCGACCGCCGCCTGGGAGCCCTCCACGTTTGCCTTGAAGTCCCACAGGTCGGTGTGCGAGTAGCGGTCCTCCTCGCCGGTGATCTTGCCGGTGGCCACCTCGTCCAGCAGCTCCTTGGCCCCGTTGGCCAGCTGCACCGGGGTCAGCTCCACGGTGGCCGCCCGGGCCTGCAGATCCTTGATGTCGACCAGCAGCTGGTCGGCGATCGCACCCGAGTCCGGCTTGAGACCGTCCCGCCACAGGTCCGCCTCCAGGCGGTGGTAGCCGGTGAAGCTCTCCCCGGGGCCGCGCTCGTCGTCCTCCCGGCCGTCCACCTTGGGGTCGAGGTCGCCGAACGACTCGGCCACCGGCTCGATCCGCTCCCAGTAGACCCGGGCGACCGGGAACTGGGCCTTGGCCTCCTCGACCTTGCCGGCCTTGACCGTGTCCACGAACTCCTGCGTCTTCGGCACCAGGGCCTCGATCTGCGAGTTCACGTAGCGCTTGTAGCTGGCGGTGGCCTCGGCCAGCCGGGCATTGCTGTCCACCGAGCGGCTGGCCTGCCCGGTCACCGTAAATGGGGCGCGGATGCCGTCGCCGACCATGCCGGGTTTGCAGGCGGTGGTGTAGGTGCCGCCGTCGGGCGCCTCCACGATCAGCCGCCGGGTCAGCCCGGGGCCGATGTTCTCCACCTCGCCCATGATCCGGTCACCGGTGCCGTAGAGGTAGAACTCGGTGACTTTGGTGCCTCGGTTGGCGATCTGGAAGGTGATCTTGCCGGCCGGCGCCTCAGCCTTGGCCACCTCGCAGGCGGTATCCGAGGCGTTGACCGCGATGGAGCCGTCTGACTGGGCGGGAGCGGCGGCGCCCCCACCGCCGCCGGCACAGCCGGCGAGCAGGGCTGTGGCGCCGAGGGTGGCGGCCGAGAGGGTCAGCGAGCGTTCGATTGCGCGGGGCACAGTGGTTCTCCTTGACGATCGGGGCAGTGCGAGGGTCAGGCGGTCGCCGAGGCGGTGGACGCGCTGCGCGCCCGACCCGGGAGCAGGAACAGCGTGAGCACGATGCCCACGTACAACACCCAGACGGTCGCTTCGACCACCGTGGTCTGGGGGGAGAGGTTGAAGATGCCCTTGAGCAGCGTCCCGTACCAGGAGTCGGCGGGGACCGCGGCGCTGATGTCGAACGCCAGCGTGTTCAGACCGGGGAGGATGTTCGCCTCCTGCAGGTCATGCATGCCGTAGGCCAGGATGCCGGCCGCGACGAAGATCAACAGAATGCCGGTGACCTTGAAGAACTTGGCCATGTTGAGGCGCACCGCGCCCCGGTAGATCAGGTAGGCCAGCGCGACCGCGACCGCGATGCCGATCAGGAACCCGACCAGCGGCTGGGTGGTCTCGCCGGTGGCCTGGGCGGCGGCCCAGAAGAACACCGCGGTCTCCAGCCCCTCCCTGCCGACCGCGAGAAAGGCCATCAGCACGACCGCCCAGGAGCCGATTTGCAGCGCCTGTTCGAGCTTGTCCCGCAGCTCACCGGACAGCGCGCGAGCGGTGCGGCGCATCCAGAAGATCATCCAGGTGACGAAGCCGACCGCGACGATGGACATGCCGCCGCCGAACGCCTCCTGGGCCTCGAACGACATGGAATTCGAGGTGAAGGTGAGCAGCGCGCCGACCGCGACACTGAGCGCCAGCGCGACCGCGACTCCGGCCCACACCTTGGGCAGCGCCTCGCGCCGGTCGCTGCGCACCAGGAACGCCACCAGAATGCTCACCACCAGGGCGGCTTCCAGGCCTTCTCGCAGGCCGATCAGTGCGTTGCTCAGCACGCGGCGCCGCCGGGAAGTGCCAGGTCACGGGCATAGGGCCGCTGCGCTGCGGCAGGCCAGGCTAACCTCATGGTGGGCAGCCTAACCTGGGACTTTGCTGAGATTCCAGGCTTGACAACGCGCTGTGACCAACATTCTGAGCGGAGCGCTGTCGGCGCCCGCTGCTCAGTCCCGTTCGGAGATCGCGATCCGCGCGCTGACCTCGCCGATGGCGTCCTGGTACTCCGGACGCGGGTCCATCGCGGACGCCATCCGCAGCTGGGCGAGCGATTCGGTGAACCGGCCCTGCCGCTGCAGCGCCTTGCCCAGCGCGAACCGCGCGTAATGGTCCGCCGGGTCGATCTCCAGCACCCGGGTGAAAGCCGCCTCGGCCCGGCGCAGCTGCGCCGAGTCCAGGAATGCCCGCCCGGCGAGCAGCTGCACCGAGGCGTCGTCCGGCTGCGCGGCGAGCACCGGCAGCAGGGCCTGCACCGCGTCCAGCGGGCGGCGCTGGGCCAGCAATGTCTCCGCGCGGCGGAACGAGGCGAACGTGGCCTCGGCGTCGGACCCGCCCTCGCTGGGGCGGTCGGATTCGGGGTTGGGGGAGGGAGCGCTCGTCATGGTCGTGCCAAGGTTAGGTGGCGCGGCGCCCTACCGCGAGCCGCCCCGGCGGTTACGCTCGACGGCGACGCTGATGCCTCTCCCCGGTGTGTTCGGGCAGAGGCGACCGACGCAGGCCGGAATGCCAGGCAAGGAGCTGATGTGGCCGTCATCGAACAGGTCGGCGCCCGCGAGATTCTCGACTCTCGAGGCAACCCCACCGTGGAGGTGGAGGTCGCTTTGGATGACGGGACGCTGGCGCGGGCGGCCGTTCCGTCCGGGGCGTCCACCGGGGAGCACGAGGCGGTGGAACTGCGCGACGGCGATTCCCGTCGGTACGGCGGCAAGGGCGTCGAGCGGGCGGTCGCCGGGGTGCTGGACGAGATTGGTCCCGAGCTGGTCGGTGTCGACGCGGTGGACCAGCGGGTGGTGGACCAGAAGCTGGTGGACCTGGACGGCACCCCGGACAAGTCCCGGCTCGGCGCGAACGCGCTGCTGGGGGTGAGCCTGGCGGTGGCCAAGGCGGCCGCCGAGTCCTCCGGGCTGGAGCTGTTCCGCTACGTCGGCGGGCCGAACGCGCACGTGCTGCCGGTGCCGATGATGAACATCATCAACGGTGGCGCGCACGCCGACTCGTCGGTCGACGTGCAGGAGTTCATGATCGCCCCGATCGGCGCGGACTCGTTCCGGGAGGCGCTGCGCTGGGGCGCCGAGGTGTACCACGCGCTGAAGTCCGTGCTCAAGGCCCAGGGGCTGAGCACCGGGCTGGGCGACGAAGGTGGCTTCGCGCCCGACCTGCCAGGCACCCGCGCGGCGCTGGACCTGATCGGCACCGCGATCGGGCAGACCGGGCTCACCCTGGGCCGGGACGTGGCGCTCGCGCTGGACGTGGCCGCCACCGAGTTCTTCACCGACGGCAGCTACGCGTTCGAGGGCGGCAAGCGCAGCGCCGAGGAGATGTCCACCTTCTACGCCGAGCTGGTCGGCGCCTACCCGCTGGTGTCCATCGAGGACCCGCTGGCCGAGGACGACTGGGACGGCTGGCAGGCGCTCACCGCCGCGATCGGCTCCAAGGTGCAGCTGGTCGGCGACGACCTGTTCGTGACCAACCCGGAGCGGTTGGAGGAAGGGATCTCCCGCGGGGCGGCCAACGCGCTGCTGGTCAAGGTCAACCAGATCGGCACGCTGTCCGAGACGCTCGACGCGGTCACTCTCGCGCACTCCTGCGGCTACAAGTGCATGATGAGCCACCGCTCCGGGGAGACCGAGGACACCACGATCGCCGACCTGGCGGTGGCCACCGGATGCGGGCAGATCAAGGCCGGTGCCCCGGCCCGCTCCGAGCGGGTGGCCAAGTACAACCAGCTGCTGCGCATCGAGGAGACCCTCGGCGACGCCGCCCGCTACGCCGGTGACCTCGCGTTCCCGCGCTACACCCTGGACGACTGAGTAGCGGATGCCGTCTGCTGGCGACCCGGGTCGGACGCGGGCCGGACGGAACCGCCCGACCAAGGGTCCGCGCGCGGCGGCCGGCCGTTCGACCGGTGACCGGTCCTCCGGGCGGAGCGGCGGCGAGCGCTCCTCCTCCGGCCGAGCCGGGGCACGGGCCTCCGCCGTCCGGCCGCCGGGTGGTGCCCGGGGTGAGTCCGGTGCGGCCGGGCTGGGCCGAGGTGCCCCGGCGGCCCCGGGCGAGAAGGTCCGGGTCGGCGTCGGGGGCGCGGCGTCCGAGTCGATCCGGGGCAGCCGCGCACACCGGATGGCCGTGGTCACCTCCGGCATGCTCGGGGTGTCCTCGACCCGGCGCGCCGCGATCCTCGCGCTGGTGGTGTGCGCGCTCGCGCTGACCGTGGCGGTGCCGCTGCGCAACTACCTGACCCAGCGCCAGGAGCTGTCCGCGCTGCAGGCCAAACAACACCAGCTGACCACCCAGGTGGACGGCCTGACCCGGCGCCGCGACCAGCTCGACGACCCGACGCAGCTGCAGGCCGAGGCACGGGACCGGCTGGGCTACGTGCGCCCCGGCGAGACTCCGTACGTGGTGCAGTTGCCCAGCGATGTCATGGCGGCCCCGGCCGGCGCGGCTGGCGCGGGCGGTGCACCCTGGTTCAACGTGCTGTGGAGTGATGTGCGAGGAGTACCGAGGTGACCGAGGCGGACCAGGCCGGTGTGACCGAGGCGGACCGGGCGGGTGTGACCGAGGCCGACCAGGCCGCGGTGACCGCCCAGCTGGGCCGCCGGCCCCGAGGTGTGCGGGCGGTGGCGCACCGCTGCCCGTGCGGACTGCCGTCCGTGGTGCGCACCAACCCTCGGCTGGAGGACGGGACGCCGTTTCCGACGCTCTACTACCTGACCTGCTCGCGGCTGTGCTCGCGGATCGGCGGGTTGGAGGCGGACGGGCGGATGCGCGAGATGACCGAGCGGCTGGCTACCGACCCCGAGCTCGCCGAGGCGTACCGCCGCGCGCACGACGTCTACCTGGCCGAGCGGGACGCGCTCGAGCCGCTGGGCACCCAGGTCAGCGCCGGCGGCATGCCGGACCGGGTCAAGTGCCTGCACGTACACGTCGGACACGCCCTCGCCGCCGGCCCCGGCGTCAACCCCTTCGGCGACGAAACCCTGGCCGAACTAGCC
This sequence comes from Pseudonocardia sp., assembly GCA_035489915.1. Classification (GTDB taxonomy): domain Bacteria; phylum Actinomycetota; class Actinomycetes; order Mycobacteriales; family Pseudonocardiaceae; genus Pseudonocardia. The sequence goes on from DATHIT010000664.1 coordinate 6,461, forward strand.
GACTGGTGGCGCCCCGGCCCCTGCGCCAACCCCTAACCCACACCACCACTGCGGCCCACACCACCGCCCGGGTCCGGAACCACCGCCCGGGGTCCGGACTGCCCGCGAGTCGGGGCTCTCAGCACACTGAGTCGGGGCTCTCAGCACACGGCGGCCAGCACCCTGGTCAGACCGACGGCGTGACCCGAGCCAGGACGGCGGCGGTCGCGGTGTCCGACGCGGTGTGCGTGCCGGCGGTGCGCCAGCCGCCGTCCTCGCCGAACCGGCTGGCCAGGAACACCTCGGCGACCTCCGCCGGGGCCTGGCGGATCAGCACGGAGCCCTGCAGACAGGTCGCGGCCAGCTCGGCCAGCCGCCGGGCCCGTCGCTCGTCCGGCGCGGCCAGCTCGGCGCGCAGCGCGCGGACCCCGGCGTCGAAAGCCGCCGACTCGCCGGCGGCCAGGTCTACCTCGGCGAGCAATGCCTCCACCGACTCCGGGGACCGGGCCATCGCGCGCAGCGAGTCCAGCGCGTTGACGTTGCCGGAGCCCTCCCAGATCGAGTTCAGCGGGGCCTCCCGGTACAGCCGGGGCATCATGGATTCCTCGACGTACCCGTTGCCGCCCAGGCACTCGGACGCCTCGGCCACCACCGCCGAGGTCCGCTTGCAGACCAGGTACTTGGTCACCGGCAGGGCCAGCCGCAGCAGTGCCGCCTCCTGCTCCGAGGCCCGGTCGAACGCCCCGGCCAGCCGCAGAGCCAGCCGGGTGGACGCCTCGGTCTCGGCGGCCAGCTCGGCGACCACCGTGCGCATCAGCGGCTGGTCGGCCAGGCGGGCGCCGAACGCGGAGCGGTGCGCCACGTGGTGTGCCGCCTCGGACAGCGCGATCCGCATCAACGAGGCCGAGCCCAGCACGCAGTCCAGCCGGGTCACCGACACCATGTCGATGATCGTGCGGACCCCTCGGCCTTCCTCGCCGAGCCGCCAACCGACCGCGTCCTGGTACTCGATCTCCGCCGAGGCGTTGGAGCGGTTGCCCAACTTGTCCTTCAGCCGCTGCAGCCGAATCGGGTTGCGGGTGCCGTCCGGCAGCACCCGGGGCAGCAGGAAGCAGGTCAACCCACCGGGCGCCTGGGCCAGGGTGAGGAACACGTCGTTCATCGGCGCCGAGGTGAACCATTTGTGCCCGACCAGGGTGTATGTGCCGTCGGAGGAGGGAGTGGCCACCGTGGTCCCGGAGCGCACGTCCGAGCCGCCCTGCTTCTCGGTCATCGACATGCCGGCCAGCAGCCCGGCCTTGCCACTCGGCTCGGCCAGCCCCGGGTCGTACACCCGAGAGCGCAACCCGGGCTCGTAGCGGGCCGCCATCTCCGGGTCGTGGCGCAGCACCGGAACCGCGGCGTAGGTCATGGTGATCGGGCAGCAGTGGCCCTGCTCGAGCTGGCTCATCAGATAGAACGACGCCGCCCGAGCGACATGAGCGGCCGGCTCGGCGTCCGGCGCCCACGGCGCGGCGGTGTTGCCGGCCCGGACCGAGACGTCCATCAGCCAGTGCCAGGAGGGGTGGAACTCGACCTCGTCGATCCGGTTGCCGTAGCGGTCATGGGTGCGCAGCTGTGGCTTGTGCTCGTTGGCCAGCCGGGCGTGCTCCCGCCCCTCGGCGGAACCGACCACCTGAGCCACCTCGCGGATGCGGGGCAGCGCGTACTCGGCGCCCTCCCGGTTCAGCGCATCGGCCACCGCTGGGTCACATCCCAGCGGGTCGTAGCCGTCCAGCGGCGGTACCTGGTTGGCGACCTGATGGGTGCGGAACCGGTCGCCAGCGGCCTGCCCGACCGTGTCTGCCGCCACCCGTTCGGAGGCGCGCTCGGGGTGTGCGGCGGCATCGCGCTGGTCCAGAAGATCGGTCATGGTTCGAGACTAATGGCTGGTGAGTGACACCACAGCCCCTCTCAGGCAGGGTTATCCCGTGCCGTTCGGGGGTGGTGGTGTGCGACCGGTGGCTTGGCTGCTGCTGGTCGTCGCGCTCGCCGTCGGCGCGGTGGCGGTGGTGGCTCGCGCGGGTGAGCCGGCGCCCGCCGGGCCGGTCGTTCCGGCGGACCAGGCGTCGGCGGATGCGACGTCGGGGGCGCGCGGGGCGCCGCCGCTGCCGGGGTCGATCTCGCTGACCGCGATCCCTCAACCACTACCTGACGAGTCGGCCACCGGCGGCTCGTCGGCCGGCGAGCTGAGCTTCACCGACCCCGCTGCCGGCGCGGCCAGCCCGGCGACCGTCCCGCCGGGTCCTAGTGGCATACCCGGCGTCCCGCTGGCCGCGTACCGGCACGCCGAACAGGTGCTCGGGGTGACCCAGTCGGTCTGCCAGCTGCACTGGCCGCTGCTCGCCGCGATCGGCCGGGCCGAGTCCGGCAACGCGCGCGGCGGCCAGGTGGACGCCGCCGGGCGC
>DATHIT010000665.1:0-3473 GCA_035489915.1 Pseudonocardia sp.
GCCCGCTCGGCGGCGAGCTCGTCCTCGTCGCCGACCCTGGCGACGCCCAGCGCCGCCATCCCGCCGGCCTTCGCGGCCTGGATGCCGCTGGCGGCGTCCTCGATCACGAAGCAGTCCGCTGGATCGACGCCGAGCTCGGCCGCGCCGGTCAGGAAGATCTCCGGGTGTGGCTTGCCCTGGGCGAAGTCGCGGCCGGAGATGTCCACGTCGAAGGAGTCGAGCAGGCTCAGCCCGGGCGTCACGAAGTCGTAGGATCGGCTGTCCTGGTCGGCGTAGGTGTCGAGCCGGATCTGGCGCAGGAACAGCCCCGCGTTCTTCGACGACGACGCCGCCGCAATCGGGATGCCCGAGGCTTTGACCGCGAGGACGAAGCGCATCGCGTCGGGGTAGGCCTCGAACTCGCCGGCTTCGATGAGCTTGATGACCATGTCCTGCTTGTGCGCGCCGTAGGCCTCGACGCGGTCCTTCGCGTCGGGCACCTCGAAGTACTCGAGGGCGGCCAGCGCCCCGGCCGCCCGGGGCTTGCCGGACATCACCTGTTGATAGACCTGCGGGGTGAACCGGTCGTCGGACCAGGACGTCTGATCCTGGATGTCGGCCCAGTCGGTCTCCATCAGCTCGCGCAGCGAGTCCTTCCAGGCCCGCTCGTGGGGAGAGTCGACGAGCACGCCGTCGACGTCGAAGATCGCGCCCTTAAAGCCTGTCGCCATGGTGGCTCCCTTCCGCGTGACTCACGTGATTCCGCTCTGTCGGCCCGGTTTCGTGGGACAGGGTGAACACCCAGCTCTCGCCGGCTCCGAGCTCGCGGACCTCGTCCCCGACGCCGATGCGGACCGGTCCGCGGAAGCCCTCGGGCAGCGCGAGCACCGTCAGCTCGTCGCCGGCTATCGACACCCGCAGCGGGGTAGCGCGGAACTGCATCGAGAACACCAGCCCGTCCAGCCGGTCGAGCAAGGTCGGCGCGAAGTACAGGACGCCGTCCCGGACGTCGCTGCCGACGTAGTAGCGCTGCAGCAGGTCCAGGGTCCCGGACATGACACCCATGTGGATGCCCTCCTTGGTCGTCCCACCTTGGACGTCACCGATATCGCTCTCCAGCGCCACCATGAACCGGTCCCACGAGCTCTTCGGGTCCAGACCGGCGAGCACCCCGGCGTGGGTGACGAGGCTCAGCGTCGAACCGTGGGAGGTGCGCCGGTCGTAGTAGTCGATCGTGCGCCGGGTCAGCTCCGGGTCGTGCTGGTAACCGAGCCGGGCGAACAGCGTGCGGAGCTCCGTGCCGGAGAACAGGAAGAACAGCATCACCGCGTCAGCCTGTTTGGCCAGCTTGAACCGGCCGGGATCGTCGCCCTCGGCCTTGAGGATCCGGTCCAGGCGCTGGATGTTGGAGTGCTCGGCTCGGTAGTGCTCCCAGTCGAGCTCCTCGAGGTCGAGGTAGCCCTCGAACTGGCTGAGGATGCCGTCCGGGTGGAACGGCACGAACATCTTCCGGCTCATCTCGTCCCAGGTGCGCAGCTCGTCGTCGGTCAGCCCGAGGCGGGCGCGCAGTGCGGCGCGGCGGCTGGCCGGCAGCAGGTTCAGCACCCGAGGGGCGGTGTCGGCGATCCAGGCCACCATCACGTTGGTGTAGGCGTTGTTGCGCAGCCCGCCCTCCTCGGCGCCCGGGTAGCGCTCGTGGAACTCGTCGGGCCCCATCACGCCGTGGATCTCGTAGCGGTCGCGCTCCGGGTTGTAGTGCGCGATCGAGGCCCAGAACCGGGCGATCTCGAGCATCAGCTCGGCGCCGTACTCGCGCAGGAACTCCCGGTCGTCGGTCACCTGGTAGTACTGCCAGACGTTGTAGAAGATCGCGGCATTGACGTGGCGCTGGTTGTGGCTGTGGTCGGGATCCCACTGGCCGGACAGCGGGTTGAGGTGGACCACCTGGGTCTCCTCGGTGCCATCGCTGCCGCTCTGCCACGGGAACATCGCGCCCTGAAAACCCGCCTCACGGGCGGCGGCGCGGGCCTCGCTGAGCCGGCGGTAGCGGTAGAGCAGCAACCCACGGGTGATCTCGGGCAGCCGGAAGTTGAGGAACGGGTAGACGTAGAGCTCGTCCCAGAACACGTGGCCCCGGTAGGCCTCGCCGTTGAGGCCGCGGGCCGGCACCCCCGCGTCGTGCCGCGCGGTGTGCCGCGAGCAGACCTGCAGGACGTGCGCCACATGGAAGCGCAGCAGTAGCTGCACCCGCGGCTCCCGGGGCAGCTCGACGTCGCAGACCTCCCACAGCTCCGTCCACGCTGAGGCGTGTTCCTCCAGAGCTTCGGCGAACCCCGGGTAGCGCAGCACATCCCGCCCCGCGGCGGTCAGCGTCTCGGTGATCGCGTTGTCGTGCGAGGTGAACAGCGCGACCATCTTCTCCACCCGCACCGGCTCGCCCTGCGCCACGTCGAAGGCGATGACCTGCTGGATGTAGTCCTGCATCTGGTACAGGCTGCGCTCCACCGGCACCTGCTCGCCGCCGAGGAACACGCGGGTGCGGGCGGCCTCGGCGACGTAGATGTTCGACTGCCGGGTCTGCGCCTTCAGGGCGATCGTCTCCGGACCGAACGTGCGGGGTGAGACCGGGTCCAGGTGGCGCCCCTCCAGCTCGCGGTAGCGGGCGACCATCTGGTTGGTCACCCGGCCGTCGAGCCCGGAGATCACTTCGATGCGACCCGACCAGTTCTCCGGGGTCAGCGTCCACTCGATGCCGGCCAGATGGCTGTGGGCCATGCTGACGAAACGGCGGCTGCGCAGCGTCGTCTCCCGGTCGGCGCGGTCGCGGAAGCGCAGCACGCGCTGCACCATGGCAAGCCGGATGTCGTAGGAATGCTCGTAGGAGATCAGCTCGACATTGTCGAGCCGGATCGCCTCCTCGCCCTCGATGCGCAGCTTGAGCACCAGCCAGTTCGGCAGGTTGACCAGGTCCTCGTTCAGCACCGGGCGGCCCCCGAGGATGGTGGTCTCCCGATTGAAGCCACCATGGGCGTAGGTACCGGGGTAGTGGACCCCGTCGACGTCCTCCCACTCGGCGGTGCCTCGGGTGCAGAAGTAGCCGTTGCCCGTCGACGTCAACGACTCCCGCAAACCCTCGCTCTCGGGGTCGAAGTGGTCGTAGGCGAGTGCGAAGTCGGACACGGTCTCCCTCTCAAACGGCGAACACCTGGTCAGCGGGCCAGAGCGGATAGCAGCTGTTCCACCTCCGCGGGTGAGGAGACCGCGAATTCGGCGGCGGTGGCCCGGTCGGCCACCTCGGGGTCGTCGGCGTGGCCGACGATGATGCCGATGCCGCGACCACCGGCCAGCGCCCGGAACGCGTCCTCGTCGGTGACGTCGTCGCCGAGGTAGATCGGCACCACGTCGTCGGAGTCCAGGCCCAGGGCCGCCAGCAGGTAGAGCACCGCTTTGCCCTTGTTCCAGTCGATCTTCGGCTGGAACTCGTAGACCATCTT
>DATHIT010000666.1:0-6189 GCA_035489915.1 Pseudonocardia sp.
GCCCATCGTCTCCACCAGCCCGTACACCCTGCGCGGCCGCCGGATCCTCTACGAGGGCACCGACACCGGGCTGGAGGTCGAGCCGGTCCGTCGGCCGAAGTTCTACGACCTGAGCACCGCCGACGGGGTGCGCTACGAGCAGCTCGCCCGGCTGCACGGCTCCGACGTGCTGGCCACCACCGTGGTGCAGACCTGCATGCGCTACGACCCGGAGACCCGCTGCCGGTTCTGTGCGATCGAGGAATCGCTGCGGGCCGGGTCCACCACGGCGGTGAAGACGCCGGCTCAACTGGCCGAGGTGGCCGAGGCGGCGGTGCGGCTGGACGGCGTACGGCAGATGGTGATGACCACAGGCACCAGTCGCGGGCGGGACCGGGGCGCCGCGCACCTGGCCCGCTGCGTGGTGGCGATCAAGGCCGCCGTGCCCGATCTGCCGATCCAGGTCCAGTGCGAGCCCCCGGCCGACCTGGATGCCATCGACATGCTGCACCGCGCCGGGGCCACCGCGATCGGCATCCACGTGGAGTCGCTGGACGACGAGGTGCGGCGGCGCTGGATGCCGGGCAAGGCGGGCGTGCCGCTGGCCGAGTACTGGGCGGCCTGGGACCGCGCCGTGGCGGTGTTCGGCCGCAACCGGGTGTCCACGTATCTGCTGGTTGGCCTGGGGGAGAAGCCGGACGAGCTGGTCGCCGGCGCGGCCGAGCTGATCGAGCACGGCGTCTACCCGTTTGTGGTGCCGTTCCGGCCGGCCGCCGGCACGCTGGCGGTGGACGTCGACCACGCCCGGGCGCCGTCGCCCGCGCTGCTCGCCGAGGTGACCGCCAGGGTGGCCGGGCTGCTCAGCGCCGCCGGCATGCGCGGCGCGGATCAGGGCGCCGGCTGCGCGGCCTGCGGGGCGTGCAGCGCGCTGTCCACGGTCGGGGGTTGAGGTGATCACCGGACCGACCGGCCCGCGCGGCGTGGACGTGTGCGAGCTGCTGATCGGCATGCCCTCGCGCACCCGACCCGGGCCGGCGTTGCTGGTCGAACGCGTCGACGCCGGCACAGGGCCGGCGGGACGGGCCGCGTTGGCCCAATACCGGGCGCTGCGCCGCGAGGTGTTCGTCGCCGAGCAGGGCCTGTTCCCCAGCCACGACAGCGATGACGTGGATGATGACCCCCGGACCGTGGTGCTGGTCGCCAGGGACGGGCGGGACCCGGAGCGTCCGGTGGTCGGCGGCGTGCGGCTGGCCCCGGTCACCGATCCCGACCTGGGTTGGTGGGCGGGCAGCCGGCTGGCGGTGCATCCGCGAGCCCGCCGGGGTGGTGCCCAGGTGGGCGCCGCGCTGGTCCGGTCCGCCTGCGCGACCGCCGAGGCCGTCGGCGCGCTGCGCTTCGAGGCCACCGTGCAGGCGGCCAACGAGCGGTTCTTCGCCCGGCTGGGCTGGACCCGGCTCGCCGACGTCGAGGTGGTGGGGCAGCCGCATGTGCTGATGCGCTGGCCGGTGCACCGGATCGGTGGGCTGGTCGCGGCCACCAAGGCTCCGCTGCAGGGCCTGCTCGCCGGGCTGGCCGGTGCGCCGGCCGGTTTCCTCGGTGACGACGGGGCGCCGGTACCGGGCAGTGACCTGATCGCCGCCTGCGACGCCATCCTGCCGTCCATGGTGGAGCGGGACCCGGAGTGGGCCGGCTGGTGTTCGGTGCTGGTCAACGTGAACGACCTGGCCGCGATGGGGGCGACCCCGGTGGGCCTGCTGGACGCGGTCGGCGCGCGGGATGCCTCGTTCGCCGCCAGGGTGTTGTCCGGGCTGCGGTCGGCGGCGGGGGCCTGGGGTGTCCCGGTGCTCGGCGGACACACCCAGCTCGGGGTGCCCGCCGCGCTCTCGGTCACCGCGCTTGGCCGGACCAGCCGTCCGGTACCGGCCGGCGGCGGTCGCCCCGGTGACGAGGTGCGGGTCACCGCGGATCTGGGTGGCGGCTGGCGCCGTGGGCACACCGGCCGGCAGTGGGATTCCACCAGCCACCGCGAGCCGGCGGTGCTGCGCGACCAGCAACGCGCGGTCGCGCTGGCCGAGCCGGCCGCGGCTAAGGACGTGTCCATGGCCGGGTTGGCCGGCACGCTCGGCATGCTCGCCGAAGCCTCCGGCTGTGCCGCCGAACTGGACGTGGCGGCGGTGCCCCGGCCGGACGGGGCGAGTGTCGGCGATTGGCTGACCTGCTTCCCCGGCTACGCGATGATCACCGCCGACCGGCTCGGCAGCACCGTGCCGCCGCCCGCGCCGGCCACCACCTCCGCGGTGTGCGGGCGGCTGCGCCCGGGCGCGGGGGTGCGGCTGCGCTGGCCGGACGGCGAGTACACCGAGGCCGTCGCCGGCGCGGTGACCGGAATGGGAGTGGCATGAGTACGCGATGGGGCCGAGGCATCAGCACCGAGGGCGGAGGTGAGCAGTGAGTATCCGCATCTCCGCTGTGGCCGCCGAGTACGGGCGCGGCCTGCGGCGCAGTCTGGATCAGGTCATCGGGCAGATCGACGAGGCCAAGCGGACCGGGGTCGATCTGCTGGTGTTGCCCGAGGCGTGTCTGGGCGGTTACCTGGCCGACCTGTCCGATGCGGACAGCACCCTGGTGCACGACGACCCCGGTCCGCCGGAGCTGAGCGTGGCGGGACCCGAGCTGGCGGAGTTGGCGGCGGCCGCCGGTGAGCTGGTGGTCTGCCTGGGCTTCTGCGAGATCGCCGACGGGCGCCGGTTCAACAGCGCGGTGTGCTTCTCCGGCGAGGGGGTGCACGGGGTGTACCGCAAGGTGCACCAGCCGCTGGCCGAGGACTCCTACTACTCCGCCGGCAGCGGCTTCGCCGCGTTCGACACTCCGGTCGGCCGGCTGGGCATGCTGATCTGCTACGACAAGGCGTTCCCCGAGGCCGCCAGAGCGCTCGCGCTGGACGGGGCTCAGGTCATCGTCTGCATGTCGGCGTGGCCGACCAGCCGGACCGGGGCCGCCGCCAACCTGGCCGACGACCGCTGGACCAAGCGGTTCAACCTGTTCGACGCCGCTCGTGCGCTGGAGAATCAGGTGGTGCTCGCCTCGGCCAACCAGGCCGGCAGGTTCGGCACGCTGCGCTTTGTAGCCAACGCCAAGGTGGTCGGCCCGGGCGGGGATGTGCTCGCCAGCACCGGTGTGGACGCCGGGGCGGCGACGGTGGACGTGGACGTGCCGTCCGAGCTCGCCCAGGCCCGGCGGTTCATGTGTCACCTGGCCGATCGCCGGCCGGATACCTACTACCCGCCTCACTCGATGCTCTCGGTCAGTTGATGCGGCGTTCGGAGGTGACCTGATGCGGCAGATGTCCACAACCGACTCCCGGGTGCTGGTGCTCGGCGCCGGTGTCGCCGGGCTGACCACCGCGATCGCCCTGGCCCGCCGGGGTATCCCGGTGGACGTGCTGGAACAGGACTGCACCCAGGCCCCGAGGGGGCGCCGGGAGGCCGGCGGCTGGTACCGCGACTGCGTGCCGCACGCCGGGCTGGGGCATGTCTTCTCGCCACACTGCTACCGGATGCTGGCCGACGAGCTACCCGACGTGTTGGCTCGGCTGCTCGAACTCGGCGCCCGGGAACTCTCCGTGAGCGGTTCCGGCGAGGCGGCCGGTGCTCTTCCGGCGGAGGGGTTCGGGCTCGCGGTGCGGCGTCCGGTGTTCGACTGGGTGTTGCGCCGGGTCGCCGAGCGGGAGCCGGGGGTGCGGGTGCACGGGGGGCTGCCGGCCACCGGGCTGCAGATCAGCGGCGGGCGCCTGTCCGGCGTGCTGGTTCGGGGTGGCGTGGTGGCCACCGAGCTCACCGTGGACGCGACCGGTGGATCCGGGCCGGTCTCCGGCTGGCTGGATGACCTGGGCCAACGGGCCCGGTCTGTCCGGCTGGCCGAGCCCCGTGAGGATCCGGACACCGCCGCCGCGCGCGCCGGCGCTGACCACTACACCCGCTGCTACGCGCTGCACTGGCGGGACGATCCGGGTCCGCTGAACCTGGGCCTGGCCGCCGGCGGCGAGTACGGCGGCTACTCCTGCCGGCTGGTCCCGGGGGACAACCACACGTTCACCGTCACGTTCACCGTGCCGGCCGGCGCCCTGGGTGATCCGACGCGGCCGGGGCGTCCTGAGCCGGCCGAGCCCACGGCGGCCGGGCTGGTCGAGCCGGGGCTGGCCGCGCTGTGCACCCCCGAAGGTTTCCAGGCGGCCGCGCGCCGACTCCCGCTGATCGCGGACTGGGTGGATCCGGGTGTCGCCGAACCGCTCACCGGGGTCACCACGCTGACCGTGTCGCCTGCTCGGCGCGGCCGGGCCGAGGACGTGATGCGGCTGCCCGGCCTGATCCCGGTCGGCGATGCGCTGCACGCCGGCGACCCGTCATGGTGCTCCGGAGTCGCGGTGGCGCTCGCTTCGGCGCTGGCCTGTGCGCGGGCCGTGCGAGCCCGGCGCGACGCGGGCATCGTCGGCGCCGAGTCGGACGCTAACGTGGCCGCGGTGTGGACCGAGGTATGGGCGGAGGCGGCCCGGGTTGCCGGGAGACCGGTGTGTGCCAGCGCGCGGCTGCCCGGTCCCAGCGCTCGCGAGCTGGCCGCGTGGTTGACCGGTTCTGTGCCGGCGTCGGTGGGTTAGACCTGACCAGTGGTGTATCTCGCGGCGGCGGCGGCGCAGTTCGGCCGTGATATGGAGTTCGGCCTGCAACGGGTGGAGTCGATCGTCGCGGCGGCCCGGCGGGCGGGTGCCGGCCTGCTCGTGCTGCCGGACGGCACCCTCGGCGGCTACCTCACCGACCTGCGCGAACCCGTCGACCCAGGGCATGAGCTCAGCCCGACCGAACCCGAGGACCCGACCCCGCCGGCACCGGATGCGCCCAGCGCCGAGCACGAGGCGCCGGTGCCGCCGCCCATGTCCGTGTCGGCCGACCTGCCCCCGGCGCTGGAGCCGGACGACCCGGTGTTCGACCGGCTCACCGCGATGGCCGGCGACCTGGTGCTGTGCCTGGGCTACCGGGAACGGGCCGGTGCGCTGACCTACAACTCGGCGGTGTGCCTGTCCGGCGCCGGGGTGCACGGCCGGCACCGCAAGGTGCATCTGGCACCCGGGGAACGGGTGAGCTACGCCTCCGGCGACCGGTTTGCCGCATTCGACACGCCGGTGGGCCGGCTGGGCATGATGATCGACTACGACAAGACGTTCCCGGAGGGGGCCAGGACGCTGGCCGAGGACGGCGCGATCGTGCTCGCCTGCCTGTCGGCGTGGCCGGCCAGCCTCACCGACCCGGCACGACGGGTGGTCAAGGACCGTCAGGCTCGGCTGTTCGATCTCTATGACTGCGCCCGCGCGGCGGAGAACCAGGTCGTGGTGGTGTCGGCGAACCAAACCGGGCGCAGTGGCGTGCTCACCTTCCTCGGCAACGCCAAGGTGGTCGGGCCGGGTGGCGACATCCGGGCGCGTACCTGGGCCAAGGCCGGCCTGGCGGTGGCCGAACTGGATCCGGCCGCCGAGGTGTCCCGGGCCCGCCGGGTGCTGCATCACCTCGTCGAGCGCCGACCCGAGGCATACCGGGCGGAGCCGGCCGGTGAGTCGGTGGCGGTCGACCGGTGAAGATCAGCCTGCTCACCTACTCGACCAAGCCGCGCGGCGGGGTGGTGCACACCCTGGCGCTGGCCGAAGCGCTCGCCGCGCTCGGCCAGGAGGTGGAGGTGTGGTCGCTGCGGCGAGGCGGCGACGCCGGGTTCTTCCGCCCGGTGGATCCGGCCGTGCGGGTCCGGCTGGTGCCGTTCGAGGACCGCGCCGACGAGGAGGTGGGCCCCCGGATCGTCCGCTCGATCACCGAGCTGGCCGCCGCGCTGCGGGCGGACGGGTTGACCGCCGACGTGGTGCACGCGCAGGACTGCCTGAGCGCGAACGCGGCGCTGACGGTGCGGGCCGATGTGCTGCGCACGGTGCACCACATCGACCAGTTCAGTACCCCGGAGCTGGTCGCCTGCCACGAGAAGGCGCTGCGCGAGCCGAAGCGGCACGTGTGTGTGTCCGAGGCGGTGGCCGCCGAGCTGTCCGCCGGGTGGGGGATCCGGGCGGAGGTGATCCCCAACGGGGTGGCCGCCGACCGGTTCGCCGCCGCCGCTGACCCGGACGATCCGGTAGCCGCGCAACGCCGGGCCGGCTGGCGCCGGAAGCTGGGCCGT
>DATHIT010000667.1:0-12160 GCA_035489915.1 Pseudonocardia sp.
GCCAAGGAGCGCGGCCGAGAAGACCGCGCCGACCTGCACGCGGTGCTCGACGAGGCACTCATCTGCCACCTCGGTGTGGTCGTGGACGGCGCTCCGAGGGTGCTGCCGACCTGCTACGGGGTCCTCGGCGACGTGCTCTACCTGCACGGATCCACCGGGGCCAAGAGCCTGAGCAGCGGGTCCGGGACGCCGGTGTGCGTCACCGTGACACTGATCGACGGGCTGATCTACGCCCGCTCGGTGTTCCACTTCTCAGCCAACTACCGCTCGGCGGTGGTGCACGGCACGGCCCGGCTGGTCACCGACCAGGAGGAGCGGCTGGCCGGGTTGCGGGCGATCGTGGAGCACACCACCCCTGGCTCCTGGGATCACGCCCGCCAGCCCAATCCCAAGGAGCTGGCCGCCACCGCCCTGCTGGCCCTGGACCTGGAGGAGGCCAGCGTGAAGGTCCGCACCGGGCCACCGATCGACGACGAGGCCGACGTGGAGAGCGGATCCGCCTGGGCCGGAGTGCTGCCGGTGCGCACGGTGTTCGGCGAGCCGGAGCCGGCACCCGACCTGGCACCCGGCCACAGCGTCCCCGAGCACCTGGTGACCAGGGCCGGCGCCGAACTCGGCGCCGCCCAAGCCCGGGTCTAGCCGACGCTCTGCACGTAGGCGCACGCATCACCGCAACCGCTGACGGCGGGTTAGCCGGCTGCCGCGTCTAGCGCTTTGAGGACGTCGGCTAGCAGGTCGGCGGTGTCCTCGCAGCCGGCGGACATGCGGACGAAGCCCGGCCCGACCAGGTCGCCCCACCGGGCCCGGCGGTCCAGGCTGCTGGACAGCCCGCCGAAGCTGGTTGCCGAGGCCACCAGGGAGCTGGTGGCCAGGAACCGGCCGACGGCGGCCTCGGAGGGCAGCTCGAAGGACAGCACCCCGCCGAATCGGCGCATCTGCCGGCTGGCCAGCTCGAAGGACGGGTCACTCGGCAGGCCGGGCCAGCGCACCTCGAGCACCCCGGGGTGTTCACCCAGCGCGGTGGCCAGCGCGGCGGCGTTCTCCGCCTGCCGGGCCAGCCGCAGGTCCAGGGTGCCCAGGCCGCGGTGGGCCAGCCAGGTCTCGAACGGCCCCGGTACCGCGCCACCCCGGTTGCGGGCGGTGGCCAGCCGCCCGGCCAGCTCGGGGTCCGCGCTGGTCACATGGCCGAGGACGAGGTCGCTGTGGCCGGACAGGGCCTTGGAGTCGCTGGCCACCACCAGGTCCGCGCCCAGCGCCAGCGGCCGTTGGCCCAGCGGGGTGGCGGTGGTGTTGTCCACCGCGAGCAGCGCGCCGGCGGCGTGCGCCCGATCGGCCAGCTCGGCGATGTCGCAGACGTCCAGGCGGGGATTGGACGGGGTCTCCAGCAGCACCAGGCTGGCGCCGTCGAACAGCGACGACGGCCACGGCCCGGCAGTCGGCACCTCGCGCACCTGCACGCCCAGCGGCGCGAGTTCCTCGGTGGCCAGCGCACGGGCCAGGTAGTAGCCGTCCGCCGGCAGCACCACCGCTGAGCCGGGCCGGCAGAGCAGCCGCAGGGTCGCCGAGACGGCGGCCATTCCGGACGCGAAGAGCACCGTGTGCCCGCCGTCCAGCTCGCCGATGGCCGCCTCCAGGGCCCGCCAGGTCGGGTTGGCCGAACGGCCGTAGAAGTCCACCGGGGTCGGCGCCTCCGGCGGTCCCAGGTGGTAGGCGGCGGCGAACACCGGCCCCGCGTGCAGCGGCTCGCCGATCCCGTCGCCGGCGCGCCCGGCGTGCACACAACGCGTCCCGTCCCCGATCGCGGTGGAGTGCTGTTCGATCACGGTGCCACGCTACGTGAGCGGATCCGTCCCGCTCGGGTTGTCCGCGTCACTCCCGTTGCCGGGCCGCCGGGTCACTCCCGGTCGCCGAGCCCGGGGGCAGTCCGGCCGCTGAGCCGACGCGACTTCGCACCCAAACCGCTCGCACCCAAACCGCTCGCAGCCGACCAAGGGAGCCTCACACAGCCCCCGGACGCTCACACAGCCTCCCCGGCGCGCTCACACAGCCCGCGGCATGCTCACACAGCCGCCCGACGCGCTGTGTCGAGCCACACGCGCTGTGTCGAGCCACACGCGCTGTGTAAGCAGCGAGACGGCGCACACGGAGCGGGCAGTCCGCGTCACTCCCCACCGCTGAGCCGCCGGTCACTCCCGCTGCCGGGCTACCGGAGTCACTCCGGCTTGAGGGTGCGGGTGATCAGGCCCTTGGCCATCGCGGCGGCGGACTCGCCCTCGTGGCACACCCGGCGCACCCCGTCGGCGATCGGGACGTCGACCTCGTGCCGGGCGGCCAGCTCACAGATCGACTGGCAGGACTTCACCCCTTCGGCGATCTGGCCGTGGTTGGCCGCCTCCGCCTCGGCCAGGCTCTCCCCCCTGCCCAGCCGTTCGCCGAAGCTCCGGTTGCGGGACAGCGGCGACGAGCAGGTGGCCACCAGATCACCCAGGCCGGCCAACCCGGCGAAGGTGAGCGGATCGGCGCCGAGGCGGACCCCGAGCCGAGCGGTCTCGGCCAGCCCACGGGTGATCAGCGATGCCCTGGTGTTGTCGCCGAAGCCCATCCCGGCGGCGATCCCGCAGGCCAGCGCGATCACGTTCTTCCCGGCCCCGCCCAGCTCCGCGCCGACCAGGTCGGTGTTGGTGTACACCCGGAAGTAGCCGGTGGTACAGGCCAGCTGCAGCGCGACCGCCCGGTCGTGGTCGGTGCAGGCGATCACCGTGGCGGTCGGCTGCTCCTCGGCGATCTCCTTCGCCAGGTTCGGGCCGCTGAGCACGGCGACCTGGCTGGCCGGCACCCCGGCCACCTCGGTGACCACCTCGCTCATCCGGCAGAGGCTGCCCAGTTCGACGCCCTTGGCGAGGCTGACCAGGGTGGCGTCCGCCGGCAGGAAGTCCCGCCACCCGGTCAGGTTGACGCGCAGCGTCTGCGAGGGCACCGCGAACACCACCGCGTCCGCCCCGTCCATCGCTTCGGCCGGGTCCGTGGTGGCCCGCATCGCCCCGGGCAGTCGAATACCCGGCAGGTACTCGTGGTTGGTGTGCCGCTCGTTGATGTCCTCGGCCACCTCCGGGCGCCGGGCCCACAGTGTGACCTGTCGGCCCGCGTCGGCCACCACCTTGGCGAACGTGGTTCCCCATGACCCGGCTCCGAGGACCGCGAGCCGGCGTACCCCGGACCGCTCCAACTCCGGCACATCGCTCACGACGCGGCGTCACCGGTGACCGGGCCGCCG
This sequence comes from Pseudonocardia sp., assembly GCA_035489915.1. Lineage (GTDB taxonomy): Bacteria > Actinomycetota > Actinomycetes > Mycobacteriales > Pseudonocardiaceae > Pseudonocardia. The sequence goes on from DATHIT010000667.1 coordinate 3,275, forward strand.
GCGGCGCTACCTCTGCGGTAGAAGTCCGCCGGCGCCGGTTCGCCACGAACCTCGGACAGCAGCTGACGGACCGAGGCCATCAGGTAGTCGGTGACCTCGCGCAGCAGCGCGGCGTCCACCGGGCGACCGCGGAAAGCGGACATGTCGATCGGTTCGCCGGCGCGGACCACGACGTCCTTGCGCGGCAGCGGCCGGAACTTCTTGTTGTAGTGGTCGTACACCGCGAGCGTGCCCCAGTGCACCATCGGGACCACCGGCACGTCGCTGGCCAGCGCCAGCCGGGCGACCCCGGTGCGGGAGACCATCGGCCAGCCGGCCGGGTCCCGGGTGATGGTGCCCTCCGGGTAGATCACCACCGCCTTGCCGTCGTGCAGCGCCTCCACACCGGCGCTGAGGCTGTGCTGGGCGTCCGCCGAATCGCGGTAGACCGGGATCTGCCCGCTGCCGCCCATCGCCCCGCCCAGCACCGGGACCTTCCACAGGCTGGCCTTGGCCAGGAACCGGGGGACCCGGCGGGCCCGGTGCACGAACACGGCGGAGTACACCGGATCCAGGTACGAGACGTGGTTGGCCACGATCAGCACCGCCCCGGTGGTGGGGACCTTGTCCAGCCCCTCCACCCGCCAACGGCTCACCAGCCAGGTGAGCGGATAGAACACCACCGCGCACAGTCCGACCCAGAAGCCGCCTTTTTCCCGCGCCACCCGCAGACCTCCTCGATTGCGGCCGTGCGACCCGGTCGTGTCCGGATCTGTCTCCTCGACCCCGGGAAGTCTGTACCCAGTGGCCACCGGCGGAAGTCTGTACCGGCCGGGCGCCGCCGGTCCAGCAACCATCCCCGGTGGCGTGGCCGCCGACTGGTGGAACGATGAACATGTGGCCGCGAGGGTAAAGGTGGATCGCATGTCCGCGGTGGACCTCATCGTCCCGATCAAATCCCTGGCCAGGGCTAAGACGCGGCTGCGTGGCGCGGCCGACGAGGGGGTTGGCGACCCGGTCGCGCACAGCCGGCTTTCCCTCGCGCTGGCCCGTGACACGATCGCCGCCGCCCGGTCCGCGCGCGGGGTGCACGAGGTGATTGCTATCACGTCGGACCCCGAGGTCACCTCGGTGCTCACCGCCGACGGGGTGCAGGTACTCGCCGACCGCCCGGAGGCCGGGCTGAACGCCGCGCTGCGCTTCGGCTCCGAGGCGCTTCTGGCCAGGAACCCGGGCCGGCCGATCGGCGCACTGCAGGCCGACCTGCCCGCGCTGCGCCCCGACGAGCTGGCCGACGCCCTGGCGCACGCGCGCCTCATCCTCGAGGCCGGAACCGCGCCCCGCGCCTTCTGCGCCGACGCCCTCGGCGAGGGCACCACGCTGCTGGTATCCGCCGCGGGGGTGCCGCTGGCGCCCCGGTTCGGGCCCGGCTCCGCCGAGGCGCACGAGCGCGCCGGAGCGCTGCGGCTGCGCGGTGAGTGGCCCGGGCTGCGCCAGGATGTGGACACGCCCGAGGACCTCAGACGCGCCGCCGAGTTGGGCCTGGGTCCGGCCACCCTGGCCGCGCTGCGCACCACCGCGCGCCCGCGCCGTTGACACCGGCCCATTACCCCTCTTCAGCACGCCTGGGCACGCCGATAGGCGATCGTGACCTGCTATTCACCCGCTACCCATCCTGGCGGGGGCTTCGCCGCGGCCGCGAGTGGGCAAGAATGACTCCGTGACTCCCGATGGGCAGAACGGTCGACGGACAACGCGTGGCACCACCCGCCGGGGTACTCCCGCGCCGCGCTCCGCTCCGGGGACCGGGCGGTCGTCGGTGACCACGGCTGCCTCGGGCGATGCTTCCCCGGAACCCGAGGTCCCCGCGCAGTCCGACGGCAGGTCCGACGGCGCGCGGTCCGACGGCGCGCGTCCCGCCGCGAAGACCGCGTCCGCCCGGAACTCCGCCCGTGCCAGCGGCTCGACCCGGGCCAGCAACTCATCCCGGACCCGGACCTCGGCGACCAAGGGCACCACGCCAACCAAGATCACCGCGCCGGCCACGGCCGAAGCCCCCGTCAACGACGAGGCGGCTGACAAGAACGACGCCCGGATCAAGGGCGAGGTACCTGGCAAGGACGCGCCGGCGGGCAACGGTGTCGCGGCGAGGCTCGTCCCGAGCACCGTCGGCACCCGCCGGCCACCGCCCCGCCCCGCCGTGCCGGTCGGCCAGTCGGACCCGGCGGCACCGCCCGCGCCCACCCCGGCGGAGGTGCGCAACGACCTGCCGGACGACCGCTACCTGAACCGGGAGCTGTCCTGGCTGGACTTCAACGCGCGGGTGCTCGCCCTGGCCGAGGACACCAGCCAGCCGCTGCTGGAGCGAGCTAAGTTCCTGGCCATCTTCGCCTCCAACCTGGACGAGTTCTTCATGGTCCGGGTGGCCGGGCTCAAGCGCCGGGACGAGACCGGGCTGGCGGTCCGCTCCGCGGATGGGCTCACCCCGCGCGAGCAGCTGGCCCGCATCTCCGAGCGCAGCCAGGCGCTGGCCGAGCGGCACGCCAAGGTGTTCCTCGACTCGGTGCAACCGGAGCTGGTCGAGCACGGCGTGTACATCCTGCGCTGGCGCGACCTCACCGAGTCGCAGCGCAAGCAACTGTCCGAGTACTTCTTCGAGCAGGTCTTCCCGGTGCTCACCCCGCTCGCGGTGGACCCGGCGCACCCGTTCCCCTACATCTCCGGGTTATCCCTGAACCTGGCTGTGACGGTGCGGGACCCGCAGTCGCACACCGAGCGGTTCGCCAGGGTGAAGGTGCCGAACAACGTGCCTCGGCTGGTCCCGGTCATCTCGGACGGCGGCAACGATGTGTTCCTGCCGGTCGAGGACCTGATCGCGGCGCACCTGGGCGAGCTGTTCACCGGCATGGAGGTCGCCGAGCACCACGCCTTCCGGGTCACCCGCAACGCGGATCTGGACGTCGAGGAGGACCGCGACGAGGACCTGCTGCAGGCCCTCGAGCGGGAGCTGGCCCGGCGCCGGTTCGGCCCGCCGGTGCGCCTCGAGGTCACCGACACGATGAGCGAGCACGTGCTGGAGCTGCTGCTGCGCGAGCTCGACGTGGACCCGCACGACGTGATGGTGGTGCCCGGGCTGCTGGATCTGACCATGCTCTGGCGGGTGTACGGGGTGGATCGTCCCGAGCTCAAAGACGCCCCTTTTGTGCCGGCCACGCACCCGGCGTTCGCCGAGGGTGAGACGCCGAAGAGCGTGTTCGCCACGCTGCGCCAGGGCGACGTGCTGGTGCACCACCCGTACGACTCGTTCTCCACCAGCGTGCAGCGGTTCATCGAGCAGGCCGCCGCCGACCCGAGGGTGCTGGCCATCAAACAGACCCTCTACCGCACCTCCGGCGACTCGCCGATCGTGGACGCGTTGGTCAGCGCCGCCGAGGCGGGCAAGCAGGTAGTCGCGCTGGTGGAGCTGAAGGCCCGGTTCGACGAGAAGGCCAACATCCGCTGGGCCCGTGAGCTGGAGAAGGCGGGCGTGCACGTGGTGTACGGGCTGATCGGGCTCAAGACGCACTGCAAGACCTCGCTGGTGGTGCGCCAGGAGGGTTCCCGGATCCGCCGCTACTGCCACGTGGGTACCGGCAACTACAACCCCAAGACGGCCAGGCTCTACGAGGACCTCGGCGTGCTGACCGCGGACCCCACGGTGGGCGCGGACGTCGCTGACCTGTTCAACTCACTCACCGGCTACGCCCGGCAGAGCCGCTACCGCACCCTGCTGGTCGCGCCGTACGGCGTCCGCCGCGGCCTCCTGGAGCGGATCGAGGCGGAGATCGACCACCACAAGGCAGACCGGCCGGCGGGCATCCGATTCAAGATGAACTCGCTGGTGGACGAGCAGGTGATCGACGCGCTGTACCGGGCGTCGCAGGCCGGGGTGAAGGTCGAGGTGGTGGTCCGGGGCATCTGCGCGCTGGTGCCCGGGCGCCCCGGGCTGAGCGAGAACATCCACGTGCGGTCGATCCTCGGCCGGTTCCTGGAACACTCCCGGGTCTACCACTTCGAAGGTGCGGACGAGTACTGGATCGGCAGCGCGGACATCATGCACCGCAACCTGGATCGACGGGTCGAGGTGCTGCTGCGGGTCAACCCGGCGCTCAGCGAGCAGCTGGACGATATCCTCCGCTCCGCTCTGGACCCGCGCACCCGCTGCTGGGTGCTCGAGCCGGACGGCACCTGGTCGCCATCGCCGACAACTGGCACCGGCACCACGATCCGGGACCACCAGGCCGACCTGCTGCGCCGACACGCGCCGGCACTGGCAGAGTGATCCAGGTGGAATCCGCACGGACCAGCACCATGTCCGAGATCGTCGCCGCCGGAGCGGTGCTCTGGCGCCCCGCCAGCGACGGCGTCGAGGTTGCGGTGGTGCACCGGCCGCGCTACGACGACTGGTCGCTGCCGAAGGGAAAGCTGGCGCGCGGCGAGTCCGTGCCCGCCGCCGCGGTCCGGGAGGTGGCCGAGGAGACCGGCTCCACCGCGGTGCTCGGTGTCCAGCTCGGCGACTCCCACTACCGGGTGCCGCAGGGCGACAAGGTGGTGCATTACTGGAGCGCGCGGGCATCCGGCGGCGAGTTCGCACCCAACGACGAGGTGGACGAGCTGCGCTGGCTGCGCCCCGAGCTGGCCGGCGGGCTGCTCAGCTACTCGAGGGACGGCGAGATCCTGGACCGGTTCCGTCAGCTCGAGCCGCCGCCCCGGCCGCTGCTGCTGGTCCGCCACGCCAAGGCGGGCAGCCGGTACGACTGGGACGGCGACGACTACCAGCGCCCACTCACCGTGAAGGGCAGGGAGCAGGCCGGCAAGCTGAGCGAGCTGCTCCGCCTGTTCGGCCCGACGCGGGCATACGCGGCGACGCCGATCCGCTGTCCACAGACCATCCAACCGCTGGCCGACCGGCTCCACCTGCCGATCACCCCCGAGCCGCTGCTGGGCGAGGAGGACTACTGGAAGGACCCGGATGCGGCGTTCTCCCGGTTCCTCGCGCTGTCCGCCGGCTCGGAGGTCGCGGTGGTGTGCAGCCAGGGCGGGGTGATTCCGGACCTGATCACCCGGCTGACCGGCAAGGAGGAGCCACCGGCCCGCAAGGCGAGCACGTGGGTGCTCGGCTTCACCGGCGACCGGGTGGTCACCGCCGACTACTACTCGGAACCAACCGGCTGACGCCCATCCGGCCTCGGCCGACGCCCGGTTGCCCGGGTCGGCTCGACCGACGCCGGATGGCGCGGCTACTTCATCGTGCGGCTACTTCGTGGTGCGGCTACTTCTTGGTCTTCTTCTTGCTCGGCGCCTTGCCGCTGACCGCCTTGCCATTCTTGCTGGCGCCCTTGGCGGCGTCATCCTTGGCGGCGTCCTTCGCCGAGGGCTTGGCCTTCACCGCCTTCGCGGTGGCCTTGGGCGCCTTCGCGGTGGCCTTGGGCGCCTTGCCCTTCTCAGCGCCCTTCTCAGCGGTCTTGGTCGCCGCCTTCGCCGCTGCCGCGGCGACCGGGGCCGGCGCGACGTTGTTGGTGGACGCCTTGTTGGTCGACGCGCGGGCCACCGCCGGGCGGGCGGCCCGGGACCGGGTCGGTGCCGGGCGCGCGGCGGCCGGTGCGGCGGGCCCGGCGCCCGGCTCACGGGCCCCGCTGACCACGTCCCGGAAGCCGGTACCGGGCCGGAACGCCGGCACGGCCGTCGCAGGCACCTCGATCACCTGACCGGTGCGGGGGTTGCGGCCAGCCCGCGCCGCCCGCTCCCGCCGCTCGAATACCCCGAATCCTGTCAATGACACTGAGTCACCGGCGTGCACCGTCCGGACAATGACGTCGAGCAGTCCGTCCACCGCCGCGGCGGCGGTCTTACGGTCCCCATCCAGGTGCTCGGCGAGCGCCGTGACGAGCTCAGCCTTGTTCACCTCGTGCCCCTTCCCGCATTCTCGGCCCCAATTGGGCCGAGCAGATCGGGATCACCGTAGAGGTTCTGGCTGGTCAGTTGCCAGTCGGCTCGCCCAAAAGCGATCACCCCGAGGCGCTGGGCACCGTTCGCGGCATCCGAGCGGGCCGATCCGCCTCGAATTGATCGATCGCATCCGCGCTACGCAGAGTGAGGCCGATGTCGTCCAGCCCCTCGAGCAGCCGCCACCTCACGTAGTCGTCCACGTCGAAGCGCATGGACAGATCCTTGGCGCTGACGACTTTCTCGGCGAGGTCGACGGTGACCTCGGTGCCCGGTTCGTTCTCCAGCAGCTTCCACAGCAGCTCGACATCGTCCTGGGCACACTGGGCGGTGAGCAGCCCGCCCTTGCCGGAGTTGCCGCGGAAGATGTCGGCGAACCGGGCGGAGATGACCACCCGGAACCCGTAGTCCATCAGCGCCCAGACGGCGTGTTCCCTGGACGATCCGGTACCGAAGTCCGGCCCGGCGACCAGCACACTTCCCCGGGAGAACGGCTCGACGTTCAGGATGAAGTGCTCGTCCTGCCGCCATGCGGAGAACAACCCGTCTTCGAACCCGGTGCGGGTGACCCGCTTCAGGTAGACCGCCGGAATGATCTGATCGGTGTCCACATTGGACCGCCGCAGGGGCACACCGATGCCGGTGTGCCTGGTAAATGGCTCCATGACTGGGCCCTCCTTCGTCAGTCCAGGTCTTCGGGTGAGGACAGGGTGCCGCGCACGGCGGTGGCCGCCGCGACCAGCGGGGACACCAGGTGGGTGCGGCCCCCCTTGCCCTGGCGGCCTTCGAAGTTGCGGTTCGAGGTGGACGCGCTGCGCTCGCCGGGAGCCAGCTGGTCCGGGTTCATGCCCAGGCACATGGAGCAGCCGGCCGAGCGCCACTCCGCGCCGGCGGCGGTGAACACGTCGCTGAGGCCCTCCTTCTCAGCCTGGAAGCGCACCCGCATCGACCCGGGCACCACGAGCATGCGCACCCCGTCCGCGACCTTGCGCCCCTTGATCACCTCGGCGGCGGCCCGCAGGTCCTCAATCCGGCCGTTGGTGCAAGACCCGACGAACACGGTGTCCACCGGGACCTCGCGCAGCGGAGTGCCCGCCTCCAGACCCATGTACGCCAGCGCCCTCTCGGCGGCGATTCGCTCGTTCTCGTCGGCGATCTGTTGCGGGTCGGGCACCCGCTCGCTCAGCGGCAGACCCTGCCCCGGGTTGGTTCCCCAGGTGACGAAGGGGGTGAGCGTGTCGGCGTCGATGGTCACCTGCTCGTCGAAGGTGGCGTCGTCGTCGGTGCGCAGCTGCTCCCAGTCGGCCACCGCCTCGTCCCATTCCGCGCCCTTCGGGGCATGGTCGCGACCGTTCAGGTACTCATAGGTGGTCGCGTCCGGGGCGATCATGCCGGCCCGGGCGCCCGCCTCGATGGACATGTTGCAGATCGTCATCCGGGCCTCCATGGAGAGGTTCTCGATGACGTTGCCCCGGTACTCGAGCACGTAGCCCTGGCCGCCGCCGGTACCGATCTTGGCGATCACCGCCAGTACGACGTCCTTGCTGGTCACCCCGGGCCGCAGCGTGCCATCCGCGCTGTTGATGTTGATCGCCATGGTCTTGAACCGCTTGAGCGGCAGCGTCTGGGTGGCCAGCACGTGCTCGACCTCGGAGGTACCGATACCGAAGGCCATCGAACCGAACGCGCCGTGCGTGGAGGTGTGGCTGTCGCCGCAGACCACCGTCATCCCCGGCTGGGTGAGCCCGAGCTGCGGGCCGACCACATGCACGATGCCCTGCTCGGCGTGGTTCATCGGATACAGCGGGACGCCGAACTCCGCGCAGTTGCGTCGCAGCGTCTCCACCTGGATCCGGGATACCGGGTCCGCGATCGGTAGGTCGACGTCCTTCGTGGGCACGTTGTGGTCCTCGGTGGCGATCGTGAGATCCGGTCGGCGCACCGGGCGCCCGGCGAGCCGCAGCCCGTCAAACGCCTGCGGACTGGTGACCTCGTGCACCAGGTGCAGGTCGATGTAGAGCAGGTCCGGCTCCGCGCCCTGCCCCGGGCGTACCAGGTGGGCGTCCCATACCTTCTCCGCGAGCGTCCTTCCCATCGCTTCCTCCGTGTGACCGTCGATCTAGACTTCCCACATATCGGGAAGTTAGTATCGGTTCGTGAGACAGCATAGCGGGATTGGGGTGCTGGACAAGGCCGTCGGGGTGCTCTGGGCGGCCGCAGCTGAGCCCTGCGGGCTTTCCGAACTGTGCCAGCGCACCGGCCTGCCCAGGGCCACCGCTCATCGGCTCGCGGTTGGCCTGGAGGTGCACGGTCTGCTGCACCGGGGCGCGGACGGCCGGTGGCGGCCCGGCCCCACACTGACCGAGCTCGCCTCCCGCTCCGGCGACCCGCTGCTGGAGGCGGCCGCCGCGGTACTGCCCCGGCTACGCGACCTGACCGGTGAGAGCGTGCAGTTGTATCGACGGGACGGCATGCAGCGCATCTGCGTGGCAGCCTCAGAGCCGGTCAGCGGACTGCGCGACACCGTGCCGGTCGGCACCAGGCTGTCCATGGGCGCGGGATCAGGAGCGAAGGTGCTCACCGCCTGGGCCGACCCGTCCACCCAGCGAGCCGTCCTGGCCGACGCCACGTTCTCCGAGCGCACCCTGATGGAGGTGCGCCGACGCGGCTGGGCGCAAAGCGTGGCCGAACGAGAATCCGGAGTTGCCAGCGTCTCCGCCCCCGTCCGCAACTCCACCGGCCAAGTAGTCGCCGCCGTCTCAGTCTCCGGCCCAGTAGACCGCATAGGCCGACGCCCCGGAGCCCGCTGGGCAGCCAACCTCCTAGCCGCCGCCGACGCCCTCCAACACCGCCTCTAACCACCCCCCGCGCACCCAGACCAGGCCCCCCCGCCCAGCACCCCGCCGCCCGCCGCCCGCCAGC
>DATHIT010000668.1:0-6521 GCA_035489915.1 Pseudonocardia sp.
CCGGCGAGGTGGCGGAGATGATCCGGCCACAGGAGAGCACCTGCGGACCGGGTACGACGCCCAGATTCACCGCCTGGCGCAGCACGATGGCCTCGCAGTCATCGCATCCGACATCGCGGACCGTGGTGATCCCAGCTTCCAGTACTGCCTTTGCCATCGCGGCGAGGACGAAGTATCCGAGTTCGCGCGCGCGGGGTTCGCCGCCCTTGAGCTCTTAAGTGTCATTGACTATAGATACGTCTCATTCACGAGCTATATATAGTCCGTCGACAAATGCATGCCAGCCTTGCTGAATCGACGGCCCAGGAATTGGGCAAGGCATAGGAGCTCGAAAATGCGTGTTCTGCTGACCAGCGGTCCGGTGTACTCGCATTTCGCGCCGATGGTCGCGCCGGTGGCCGAGGCGGTCCGCAAGGCCGGGCACGAGGTCGCGGTGGCCACCGGCCCGTCGTTGGCCGGCGACCTGGATCGGCTGGGGCTACCGCACCTGTCGCTGCCCCGGATGGTGACCGCGATGCAGCGGGCCGCCGATCCCGAGGTCGCCCGCCGGCTCGGGTTGGTCCCGGAGGAGATTGCCAAGCCGGTGACCGGCGCGGCGTTCGGCCGGTTGTTCGCCGGTGAGATGGCTCTGCAGTCGGCCGAGGACCTGCTGGCTGTCGCGTCGAAGTTCCAACCAGATCTTGTGGTGCGGGAGAACGCCGAACTCGGCGGTTGCCTGTTCGCCGAGAAGATCGGTGTGCCCTGCGTGACCCTGGACACCGCGGCCATGGCTCCGAGTCGGCACGCCGATGTGCTGCCCGTGCTGAACGAGTCGCGCACGGCTTTCGGCCTGCGGACCGTTCCGGATACCGCCACGCTGACCGAGTATCCGTGGGTCAGCTGGCTACCCGCGAGCTGGTACCCGGCGGAGCTTCACAGCCGGGCGCACCGGCACTACCGGGCGCCGGACCAGCCCACCGAAACCTTGGACCCGGCGATCGCCGGGCTGCCCGCGGACCGGCCGCTCGTACTGGCGGCCCTGGGCTCCAACACCGGGGTGCTCGCGCACGGGAAGCTTCCCCTTTCCGAGATCGTCGAGGGCCTCGGCGCGCTGCCAGTGACAGCGGTAGTGGCGCTGGGCAGCGACGCCGCCCTGGCCGAGTGGACAGGCCCGCGCCCGGCCAACGTGCGACTCGTGTCGTTCGTGCAGCAGCGCCTGTTGCTGCCGACCTGTGATCTCTTCATTACCCATGCCGGGTTCGGCAGCGTCCGGGAGACGCTGACCGCTGGAGTGCCCACCGTCGCGCTGCCCCAGCGGGCGGACCAGCCGGCGAACGCGCAGCGGCTGGCCGACCTCGGCGTCGGTATCACGCTGGCCCGGGACGAAGTGGATACGGCGACGCTCACCGCGGCCTGTCGCCGGGTGCTGGAGGACTCTTCGTACCGGCACGCCGCTCGCGGCTTCCAACGCCAGATTCTCGGCCTGCCCGGCATCGACGAGCTGGTGGCCGACCTCGATGCGCTGGTCGGCTAGCGCATCCCCGTCGCGGTCAACCCGCGACCGCTCGATGTCGTCGGCTTCTTCCGGGACGTGGTCGCCTCGGTCCCCGCGTACCGGAAGTTCCTGGCCGACGCGGAGATCGACTCGGCTGCGGTCCAGTCTGTCGAGGACTTCCGGCAGCTGCCGATGACGTCGAAGGCCACCTACCAGAACAGGTACCCGCTTCCCGAGTTGTGCCGGTTTCCCGGGTGCTCTGGCCAGTTCGCACCACGTCGATGCGCCATCTCATGGCATTTCCCTTTCTTGTCTCTTCGGGCTCGGGCACGGACCGCGGCTGATGGTCGAGCGCTGGTCGCCACCGTGGTCCCGGGAGGTGGTTCGGCCGGTCGGGGAGCGAACGATCTGATAGCTGTGGGCCTCCAGCCAGGCGGCCATGTGTGTCGGAGCTCCAGCGGCAAGGTGAATGAGTCCCATCTCAGTGCTCTTTCTGCTGGAATGCGGGATTCCGCTGGTGGACGCCGGTCGCCGAAGGGGGCAGCAGCAGGAACGCGACCATGCTCATGGCGGCGAGGGCCATCGCCCAGAGGCCGATGACGAGCAGCTGATGGGTGGCGCCGAGTAGGGCCACCAGGGCCAGCGGCGCCACGGCGCCACCGAGGATGGACGCTAGCTGGAAAGCGACTGACACGCCGGTGTAGCGCGCCGCGACCGGGAATAACTCCGCGAGCACCGCCGCTTGTGGGCCGTTGACCATGCCGACGGCTACGCCGAACATTGCGAATCCGACGAGCATCGGCAAGATGAGGCCCGTGCGGAAAAGTAATACGAAGGGTATCGCCCAGGCCATCATGAGGGTAAAGCCCAGGATGGAGACAATCTTGCGCCCGACTTTTTCGGCAAGGTTCGCGGAAGCCCAGATGGCGACCAGTACGCCGATCCCGGCGGCCGCCGCAAGGTCGAGCATGCGAGCAGTCGGAATATGTAGCAGTTCGTGACCGATCGACACGGCGTACACGTATATCAGCAGGCCAATGGCGGGCGAGGCGGTGGAGTACAGCGTGCCGAGTACCAATGACCTTGTATAGTTTTTCGCCAGAGTCGCCATGGGCAGCTTCAGCAGATCCCGCGCGCCGCGAACCTGTTCGAACTCGGGGGTCTCGGGTATGCGCCGGCGAATTACGAGACCCAGCACGACCAGCCCCAAGCTCAGTAGGAAGGGGATTCGCCAGCCCCAGTTCTGGAACTGGGGTGCGGAGAGTTCGTTATTGAACAGAAAGAGTACGAGGATCGCCACGATGAGACCGACCGGATTGCCCATCTGCGGGAAGCAGGCCCACACCGTGCGTTTTGCCCCGGGTGCGTGCTCGGCGGCCATCAGCACCGCGCCACCCCATTCGCCACCGATGCCCAGTCCCTGCAGGATCCGCAGGGCGAGCAGCAGCACCGGGGCGGCGATTCCGATCTGCTGGTAGTTGGGCAGCAGGCCGACCAGTGCGGTACTGCCTCCGGCGGTAACCATCGTGAGCACGAGCACGTGCTTTCGACCGGCCCGGTCGCCGAGGTGACCGAAGATGAGCGCCCCGAGTGGGCGGGCCAGGATCCCCGCGCCGAAGGTCCCCAGCGATGCCAGGGTGCCGGCGAGCGGCGATACCTTCGGGAAGAACTGGCTATTGAGAACCAGGCTGGCGGCCAATCCGTAGAGGAAGAAGTCGTAGAACTCGATGGCGGTTCCCACCAGGCTGGCAACCGCAACGCGCTTCAGGTGTCGAGTTTCCGGCGATGATTCGGCGGCCGCGCTCGGCGTGGGTGGCCTGCGCGTCGGCTGAGCCACTATTCCTCCTTGACTGTCAAATAGGTTGACCGGGTTGTCATGCGGCGACGGCCTCGATCACGCTCAGTGGAGAGTCGGTGGCGATCAATCTGTGGCGGCGTAGCCCGGCCGTGGTCAATAGGGCGTCGTACTCGTCAAGACTGCGTTCTCTGCCCGACGTAGCGACCAGCATGTTCAGGTCCTGAAGCTCCGCGAGTCCGGGCTCGCCGGCGGCGTCGATCACCATCTCCACAACCGCGACCCTGGCCCGCGGGCGCATTGCCGATCGGCAATTCCGCAGTATCTTTACGCAGGACTCGTCGTCCCAGTCGTGCAGAATGAACTTGAGAAGGTAGAGGTCCGCCTCGGGGACGCCTTCGAAGAAGTCGCCGGCGAGGGTGTCGAGCCGTTGGTCGAGACCGTTTCGGGCGGCTTCCTGGGCGGCCCGGGGTATCACCTCCGGCCGGTCCAGCACCAATCCGCGCGGGGTGGGATCGGCCTGGAGCAACAACTGGAGCAGCGAGCCGTTGGCCCCGCCGATGTCGACGATCCGGGTCACCCCGTCGAGGTCGATGCGCGCGGCGACGCTGGGTGCCCACGCGGCGGTGGCGCTGGCCATCGCCTCGGAAAACAGTGCGCCCTCGCCCGGGTGTGCCGCGAAGTGTTCGAACAGCGCACTGCCCAGCGCGGTCTCTGTTTGGGGTCTTCCGGTGCGTACTGCCGCCGGGAAGTGGTTCCAGGTCAGCCAGAGGCCGGGCACGGTCCGGCCGAGTGCGAGCCCGCGCAACGATCGCGGCACGTCCCGCCGCAACGTCGCGAGTAGCGGGGTGCTGTGGAAGCGGTGGTGCTCATCGCGGGTGAGCAGGCCGAGTGCGGCGGCGGCGCGCAGTAACCGGGAAGTGCTGTCGGGCTCGCTGCCTTCCCGCTCGGCGAGTTCAGCGGCGCTGAGGCTGCCGTCGGCGAGATGCTCGGCGAGGTTGAGGTCGGCGACCGCTCGCACGAGCTGGCTGACCCAGAAGCCGGTGATCATCCCAATCATGCGTCGGTCATCCGAACTCGTGGGCAACTCGTCGCCGGGGCCACCCAGGTGGCTGTCCTGCTGGCACCCGAGTGCGGGCGGTTCGGTAGTTGAGCGTTCCATGACTTATGTCTACGGGGACCCGATAGATAAAAAATAGATAGTGGCCGCGCCCGGAGGTCGGGCGGATCTGGCGGGGGCTGGACGGCGTGCGGGACACGATCGAGTCGCGTCGCCGAATACATAGAGATCTTCCATAACCGCCAGCGGTTGCACTCACACCTGGGCTACCTCACCCCGGCCGAGGTCCGTACCCACTACCAGGCCACAACTGCTGCCCGACCAGGACAACCACAAGGAGCTGTCCCAGATCCTTGCCACGGCCCAAGTCGTCAACTTTTTGTCGATGGCATTGAAGGACTGGCAATCCCCTGAAACCGTAGAGACTTCGGTTGGTGTGATCTTGTAGTTGGGTCGTGTTGTTCGCGTCGCGCGCGAGTGGGGCAGGCGCTGGCCTGCCCGCGCTGTGCGCCGGTTGGGGGGTCGTCGAGGCTCCGGGGTCAAGGGCGGCCGTAGGCCGTCGCGCCAGCGATCGCGTCAGCGACCCTTGAGGTTGGAGGTGCGGCCCCCTTACCCTGCGCGGCGCGCGAAGAGAGCCAGCGGCGGCGCAGCCGCCTCCATTGGGGTTGTGCCCGTGGGTGAGCATCTCGCTCAGGCCACCTCGGTGTCGGGATCGTCCGGTTGCGCCAGCTCATAGTCGAGCGGGGAGACCATCCCGATGGAGGAGTGCCGGCGAGTGCGGTTGTATTCATCGACCCAGGCCGCGACCCGCTGGCGAGCGGCCGCCTTGGTCGGGAACTCCTCGCGCGAGCGCAGCTCAAACTCCAGGGTGGAGTGCCAGGACTCGATGACCGCGTTGTCCAGGGCCGATCCCGGTCGGCCCATCGACTGGCGGACGCCCAGCCGGGCGCAGGCCGCGCGGAACATCCCGGCGGTGTACTCGCTGCCCTGGTCGGTGTGCAGCACCACCCCGGCGACCTGCCCGCCACGCACCGCGACCGCCATCGCCAACGAGCCATAGGCCAGCTCGGCGTTGTGGTGCTCGCTCAAGGCGAACCCCAAGATGCGCCGCGAGCACACGTCTAACACGCTGGCCAGGGCCAGCTTGCCCTCGGCGGTGTCGATCTCGGTGCCATCGCCGAACCAGCGCTGGTTCACCCGTCGTGCGGTGAAGTCACGTTTGACCAGGTCCGGAGCCCGCCAGCGGCCCTTGCCTCGGCGGGTCGTAGCGCGCCGGCGACGTTTCGCCCTGGCTCGCAGTCCTTGCTCGGCCATCGCCGCCGCGACGGTGTTCTGGCTGACCCGCCAGCCCGACTCCCGCAAATCCGCGGTGATCCTCGGTGCACCGTAGGTGCCTCGGTGACGGGCGAACAACGCCGCGACCAGCACGCTCAGCGCCCGTCGGCGGGCTCGCCGGGGCGAGGCGTCGCCGTGGCGACATTTGTAGAACCAGGCCTGAGACACCCCCAGCGCCCGACACGCCAGCGCATGCGGCACCCCGTATTCGGCCCTCTGGGCCGCGATGAACCTGGCCACGGCTACCGCCGACCCGTCGCGTCCTTGACCCAGAGGGCTACCGAGCGCTTGAGCACATCACGCTCCATCGCCAGCTCGGCGTTCTCCCGCCGCAGCCGAGCCAGCTCGAGGCGCTCGTCCTCGCTGAGCCGGCCGTTGCCGTCCTTGGCCTGACGGTCCAAGGCCACCCAGTTGGCCAGCGTGCCCGGGTTGATCCCCAGGTCCTTCGCTATCTGCGCGATCGGGTGGCCGGTCTCGCGGACCAGCCGGACCGCGCCCTCCTTGAAATCCTGATCAAACTTCCGTCGTGACTCCGCCATCGCCCCTGCCTCCTTTAAGGCGATGTCTCCACGTTACGAGGGGAAGCCCAGGACGATGCAGGTCGAGGACGGACCGTAGGGAGTTGGTGTGCGCGGTTATGAGTATGTGGTGGTGGGCGCTGGCACCGCGGGTTGCGTGCTAGCGGCACGGCTGTCGGAGGGCGGCGGGCGAGTGTTGCTGCTCGAGGCGGGTGGCGCGGGGGCGCTGGAGTCGATGACGTTGCCGCCGGCATGGCCCAGCCTGATGGGATCCACAGCTGACTGGGTCGATCAAACGGTGCCTCAGCAAGTCACCGGCACCCGCGTGGCCTGGCCGCG
>DATHIT010000669.1:0-11614 GCA_035489915.1 Pseudonocardia sp.
TCGCCGCCGTTGCCGCGTTGGAGCTCTTGGTAGGCCTGTAGCGCGGCGGTCAACGCCGCGGAGGGCGGGGTGAGGATGAATCCGCCCCAGTCGGGGCTGCATACCCCGATCATCCCGCCGGGGCGCAACACCCGCCGCGCCTCGAGCAGTGCGGCCACCGGGTCGGCGAGGTGTTCGAGCAGGGCGTGGCAGAACACCCGGTCCACCGATTCGGCCGGCACCGGCAGGGCATAGCACGATCCGACTTCGAGGCGAAGGTTGCTCAGCCTGGCCCGGGCGGCCAGATCGCGGCCGTGCGCGAGCTGCTCGCCGCCCTGGTCGATGCCGAGCACCGGGCCCGGAGCAACCGCGGCGGCCAGGCCGACGGTGATGTGCCCCGGGCCGCAGCCAACGTCGAGCAATGACATTCCCGGGGCGAGATGGGGCAGGAAGAACTTGGCGTGGGTCTCCGCGCGACGCTCGGCCATGAACGCCACCGAGGCGGCGGTCTGGCCCGGCGTGTAGCGCACTGCGTCATCATCCGCGGCGGCCATGAACGCCAAAGCTTCCACGCTCCCGCGCGGACCGCCAGCCCGCACCAACCTGTGTTGGTCGCGCTTCTCTCATCTCAGCTCACGTTTCGGCGGCGGCCGACGTCTACCGGGCAAGGCGCTTCAGGAAGCGGCCGACCACCTCATGAGATCGGGAAAGGCACACGCCATGTCGGTAGAAGAGAACAAGGCCATCGTCGGACGCTGGTTCACCGAATTCTGGGGCAAGGATTTCAACCCAGCCGTCATCGACGAGCTCGCCAGCCCTGATATCCGCTTCGAGTACTCGCTGCACGCCCCCTGCCGAGGTCGTGAGCAGGTGCGCGAGTTCGCCACCAAGTTCCGCGCCGCTTTCCCGGATCTCAACTTCTGGGGCACCGCCGAGCTGATCGGGGAGGGCGACTACGTGGTGGGCCAGTGGGAAGGCGGCGGCACCCAGACCGGCGATGCATTCGATGACATGCCGATCGGATCCCTGCGGGCCGGGACCGGCAAGACGATGCGGTTCACCGGCGTCACCATTCTCAAGGTGGAGAACGGCCAGATCACCGAGGAGATCGGGCTCGACGACGGGGTCACCGTGCTGCGGCAACTCGACCTGATCGCGCAGGCGTGACATGCGCGTCTCGGAGACCCACGACACCGTCCCCGCCCCCTCACCTGGGCTGAACCGCGAGGCGACCCACGCCGCGCTGCGCGCCGTCCGCTACGCCCTGCGCGCCTACCCCGGACCGGTGGGGGAGCTCATCGACCGGGAGCTGCGCGGCTATGTCGACGCCGGCCATGCGGTGCCCCCCACCGCGCTGCCGGCACGACTGATCGCCAAGCTCAGCGCGGCCCAGGGCCGGGAACCCGCCGCGGCGAACGGCCGCAACACCGCCGCCTTGCCGCCTCCCCGCTACCGCCCTGGCTCGCCGCTGCAGTGGGACTACGGCGCCGCCTCGGAGGCCGAATAAACCGGCCGGGACTCACTCAAGATCGCTGATATGCCGTCGACGCCCGTCATGCGGATGATGCGCCTCGGCGGGCGAAGGCGCCGTCGAGCAGGGCGTTGAGGTAGCGGTTAGCCACAGAACCGACATCGACGAGCTCGCTCAGAACGGCTTCGCGGTGAAGCCCGTGCGCAACATCGCGGCGTCGCCGCGTGCGCGAGGGGGCAGGCGTTCGGGTCGGAAGCGTGGGCTGCCGCCCGCTCGACCGTCTCCCCGCTGGACCCAAAAGGCCTGCACGAACGGAATCGGCCGGGAAATGCCGGCACGAACATCGCTCAAACCCGCCGCGCGCAGCTCGCCGACGAGCTCATCGTGGGTAAATGCCGCGGCTTCGCTGGCCAAGCCGTCGCCGCGCAGCACCGGAGGCACCGATGGGTCCACGACGTCGAGCAGGGAGTCGAGGGTGCCAGGGTCGCGTAGTCGGGCGAAGTCGAAGAGCCAGACCGCCGCGCCAGTGCCCGCACGCAGTACGGCGATCTGGCGCAATGCCGCACGCAGGACGTCGAAGTCCGGCAGTTGGTGCAGCGTCCACATGCAGGAGATCCCGTCCCAGGGTTGCCCGGTTATCGACTCAGGCAGCGCCGTCATATCGGCTTCGACGAGCTGGATGCGGGCAGCAAGGCCTTCGGATTCGAACAGGCCGCGCGCGGTGGCGAGCATGTTCGGCGCCAGATCCACACCGGTGACGTGCAGGTCGGGGCGGAGACGGGCAAGGTAGGCGAGCGCGCGGCCGGACCCGACGCCGAGATCCAGCAGCCGGGCGCCCTCCGGGAGTAGCGCGTCGAGTGCGCGGGCATTGAAGTCGTAGACCATCAGCATGGTGGCGCTGGACGCCCCGCCGGCGTGGAACTGCGCGACGGACTCAGCATCGTCCATGATCATGGGCTCCGGGACGCGGGTGCGCCCGGTGGCGTGCCGCTGTTCTCGGAGTGCGATGAGTGGCATACGCCACATCTGCCGAGGCATGCGGCAGACTCCCACAGTATTCGACTCTGGCGCTATGCCATGTGGGTGACGGCAAGGGCTGCCGCCGCGTGAGATTGTCAGGGCTCGAAAACCCGCTGGTCAACCAATTGCCGAATCCTATAGAGGAACGTAGTATTCACGCTCATCGGCTGTCAACGACCGACAGGAGGAACGCCGGTGGACGGGTTGCGGCTGGGTGGCCAGGGCGTCTACGACCTGGCGCACAAGGTCGCGGTCATCGCCGGTGGCAGTGGCGGGATCGGCGCGGCGGCGGCACGGCGATTCGCCGCCGCTGGAGCGACCGTGGTGGTCGGCTACCACCAGGGCGGCGAGCGGGCGGAGGCGGTCACGGCCGGCCTGTCGGGGGAAGGCCACTGGTCGGTACAGCTGCCGGTCGACGACACCGCGGCGGTCGACAAGGCCGCACGACTCGTCGGTGAACGCCACGGCAAGGTCGATGTTTTCGTGAATGCGGCAGGAACGACGCGCCGTATCGCGCACAGCGATCTCGACGAACTCGACGACGTAACTTTCGACGAGATCTACCGGGTGAATGTCCGAGGCACCTTCGCCGCGGCCAGGGCTTTCGCGCCGCTGCTCAGGGCCTCCGGCGACGGCGTTCTGGTCAACATTTCGTCCTTGTCCGCGCTTACCGGCAAGGGCAGCAGCGTCGCCTACTGCGCGTCGAAAGCGGCGGTCGACACGATGGGGCAGTCACTCGCCCGCGTTCTCGCGCCGGAAGTCCGGGTAATCGCCATCTCGCCCGCGGCGGTTGACACCGCCTTCGTGCCCGGTCGCGACCGCAATGCGGTGGAGGCACAGGCACGGAGGACGCCCTTACAGATCCTCGTCGATCCCGACGATGTCGCGGTCTCTGTCGTGGGGGCCGTCACGCACCTCAGGCTCGCCACCGGAACCGTTGTCCTGGTGGACGGTGGACTGCATCTCCAGTAACAATCCAGGAGGGTAGAAGTGCCCAAGTATCAGTCCGGCTTCGGAAACAGCTTCGAAACAGAGGCGGTGGAGGGGGCACTTCCGGTCGGCCGGAATTCGCCCCAGAAAGTCGCGTTCGGTCTTTACGCCGAGCAGTTGAGCGGGTCTCCCTTCACTGCTCCCCGGGCGACAAACGAACGCTCGTGGCTGTACCGAATCCTCCCGTCCGTCGGCAACATCGGTCGCTTCGAGCGGGTCGACGCGGGGCTCTGGCTCAGCGCGCCGGAGACTGAACTCCATTTGCCCATGGGGCCGCAGCGCTGGGATCCGATTCCTCTGCCGGACTATCCCCAGACGTTCATCGGGGGCGTCCACACCATCACAACCGCCGGCGACGTGTCCACCCACACCGGGATGGCAAGTCACATCTACCTGATCACGAAGTCCATGGAGAACGAGTACTTCTACAACGCCGATGGCGAGATGCTCTTCATCCCGCAACAAGGCGGAGTGCGTTTCTGTACGGAGTTCGGAATCATCGACACCGAGCCCGGCGAGATAGCGGTCATACCCCGCGGGGTGAAACTGCGCGTTGAGCTTCTGGGCGGATCGGCCCGGGGCTATCTGTGCGAGAACTACGGCGGATCCTTCACCCTTCCCGAGCGCGGACTCATCGGGGCGAACTGCCTGGCGAACCCTCGTGACTTCCTGACTCCCGTGGCGGCGTATGAGGAGCGCGATGGGATCGGTGCGAGTCTCTACGTCAAGTGGGGCGGCGGGCTCTGGCGAACCGAGATCGATCATTCGCCGCTGGACGTGGTCGCCTGGCACGGCAACTACGCCCCGTACAAATACGACCTGCGCTTGTTCTCGCCGGTCGGCCCGGTGCTGTTCGACCACGCGGATCCGTCGATCTTCACCGCGCTCACCTCGCCGTCGGAGACGCCGGGCACCGCGAACGTCGACTTCGTCCTGTTCCCGGATCGCTGGCTCGTCACCGAAGACACTTTCCGGCCGCCGTGGTACCACATGAACATAATGTCCGAGTTCATGGGCTTGATCTACGGCGTCTACGACGCGAAACCAGAAGGATTCGTGCCGGGTGGCTTCAGCCTGCACAACTCGATGACGCCGCACGGCCCCGATGCCGAGGCCTTCGAGGGCGCAAGCACAGCCGAGCTCAAACCCCAAAAGCTCAGCGGAACCATGGCATTCATGTTCGAATCCAGGATTCCGCAGCGGGTTACCGAGTACGCCGCGAAGCTGGGCGAACTCCAGACGGGCTACGTCGATTGCTGGCGCGGCCTGGAGAGGCGCTTCGTGGAGAGGAGCGTCGCTACATCACGAGGCTAGGAGGTCCTGGGTGCCATTTGTCTGATTACTCCGAATCTATTTTGGCTCGGCTGTGCGGGGCAGCTGTCGCAGAACGAGAAGACCGCCGATACCGGGAACCAGCGCGGTGAGTTTGGTCCCCGTGGTTGCCCGACCTATTCCGACGGTAAGGGCGATGACCAAAAGGTAGGCACACCCATGGACAGGCCCGAACAGTGAGGCCACCGGGCGCCAGTGCACCGTGGCGAGGTTGATCAGCAGGATGGCCAGGGAGATCAACTCCGCGGCGGTCGCGATCCGCAACGCCGGCCAGGACGATCTCACCGGTTGGTGGGCAAGCACGGCTGTACCTCTCCTCCATCGTCGATCAACTCGACGCTAGCTCCACTGGAGGGCCGCTGAAATGGGCTAGAACGCCAGGTCCCAACGGGTTCTCGCCAAGGACACCAGCACCCGGGTGGACTAGGGCACACTCAACCCGGCCGACACCACGACGATCGTGCGGGTGGTCATTTCGACACCATTTCCTTCCCTGCCTCGGCGTCCCGCGCGGCCTTCAGGCTCTGATGGGTCGGTGCCTCCGGTACGCCGGCGGGGCGCAGCGCGGCGAACTCCTTGCGCAGCACCGGTACGACCTCCTCGCCGAGCAGGTCGAGCTGTTCGAGCGCCGTCTTCAACGGCAGTCCCGCGTGGTCGACCAGGAACATCTGGCGCTGGTAGTCGCCGACGTACTCGCGGAAGCCGAGCGTCCTGTCGATCACCTGCTGCGGGCTGCCCACGGTCAGCGGGGTCTGAGCCATGAAGTCCTCCAACGAGGGGCCGTGCCCGTAGACCGGCGCGTTGTCGAAGTACGGCCGGTACTCGGCGATCGCGTCCTGCGAGTTCTTCCGCATGAACACCTGCCCGCCCAGCCCGACGATGGCCTGATCGGCCCGGCCGTGGCCGTAGTGCTCGAACCGCCGCCGATAGAGCCCCACCATCCGCTCGGTGTGCTCCTTCGGCCAGAAGATGTGGTTGGCGAAGAAGCCGTCACCGTAGTAGGCGGCCAGCTCAGCGATCTCCGGACTGCGGATCGACCCGTGCCAGACGAACGGCGGGACGCCGTCCAGCGGGCGCGGGGTGGAGGTGAACCCCTGCAGCGGGGTGCGGAACTTGCCATCCCAATCAACCACGTCCTCGCGCCACAGCCGGCGCAGCAGGGCGTAGTTCTCCACGGTCAGCGCGATGCCGTTGCGGATGTCCTGGCCGAACCATGGGTAGACCGGCCCGGTATTGCCCCGCCCGAGCATCAGGTCCACCCGGCCACCGGCAAGGTGCTGCAGCATCGCGTAGTCCTCGGCGATCTTGACCGGGTCGTTCGTGGTGATCAGGGTCGTGGAGGTGGACAGCAGCAGCCGCGAGGTCTGCGCCGCGATATAACCCAGCAGCGTGGTGGGCGAGGACGGGACGAACGGGGGGTTGTGGTGCTCGCCGGTGGCGAAGACGTCCAGCCCGACCTCCTCAGCCTTGCGGGCGAGCGTGACCATCGCCTGGATCCGGTCGAACTCGCTCGGCGCCAGGCCCACCGTGGGGTCTGGGGTCACGTCGCCGACGGTGAAGATTCCGAACTGCACAACACCCTCCGAGAAGTAGTTGAACTCTTTACTACCTCCTCAACCAGACGGCCCGGATGGGTATTCCACGCGAGATCTTGATGGCCGCCGTCGCGGATCGGGTACCGCCTCGGGCTGAAGAAGTTGCCGACGGAGGTGTCTCAGGGGAGAGCGGGAGCGATCAGGCGAAGTCCAAACTCCCGGCACGATAAAGCTCAACAACTCGAATAAGTAGACCGAGAAGATGTTGCCAAATGGTTTCATTCGGAATGCCGAACTGTAAATGACGCGCGCCGCCAGATAGCTCGCCACTGGAAGCTGGTCGCAAATATTTCGAAATGGTTACATCCGGAAAACCTTCGATCACATGACGGCTGTCCGGGCCTCAACCCATTGCCAACGCTCGTTCCACCGTGGAAGTTAAAGTTCGGCAATTTCGGAAGGCGTCACTGGTTGCACTATCGGATTAACTCACTGGAGGTATTGCCATGAAGCTGCCGCTTGCGCTCGCACTCGTCATCGGAGTCCTCGGCGCCATTCTCACCTGGTTGTATGTCGGGCCTCTATCGGGCCTGGGTCTGTTCATCCCCGCGACTTTCCTGGGCGCCGCTACCTACTTCGCCGCCGGCGGCGACTTGGCGGCGCTGAAGAAGACCACCCCAGCCATTCTCTGGGGAGTCGTGTGGGCGACGGTGATGCTGATCGTGCTGACGAAGGTCGGCAACCCCGCCCTGGTCGGCATCGTGGTGGGCGCGTTCACCGCGATCACCGTCCTCGGTGCGCTCATCCCGGTCTTCGGGTTCGTACCTGGTTCTGTCGTCGGCTTCGCCACCACGGCCGCCTTCGGGCTCTTGACCAAGGCATCCGGCGCCGACTTCTCCCTGCCCAGCGGCCCCTTCACCGTCATGTTGCTGTCGTTCGTGATCGGCGGCCTGTTCGGTTACGTGGCCAGCCTGCTGGTGGGCAAGCTCGTCTCGGCACCGTCCACAGCGTCCGCGTGAGCGACCGATGGCCAACTCACGGACCTCGCTCCGTCAGCTGTGGAGCTCCCTCGTCGCCCGGCAGCAGTCAACCGGAGAGCCGGATGGACAGCTGGCAACCGAGCCCGCACCCGGCGAGCCGGTTGCTGTGCCCGCACTGAGCGACGTCGAGCAGCAGAGCCTCTCCGAGATCCCGCACCCGTCGATGCCGGACGGCTCATCGATCTACGGCGGCACGAAGGTATTTCCGGACTACCAGACCGAGCAGGGCGAGGTGTACTTCACCCTGGTGCACGGGATCGCACACGAGTCGTCCGTCAGTTTCGTGGCGATCCTGCAGGCCACCAGGGCGCTGCGGAAGGGCTTCGAGTCGGCGCTCTACTTCTACGGGCCCGGCTCGCTGAACTGCCTGGCCACCCGCGGCTTCCCGACGACTGGGAACTCGGCGTTCCCCGGCGAGCACAACATCAACAACCAGCTGGCCACGTTCATCGCCGAGGGCGGCAAGGTGTACTGCTGCCGGTTCGGGCTGTCCCTGCACGGCGTCCGGGAGGAGGACCTGATGGAGGGCGTCATACCCACGCACCCGCTGGACGTGCAGGACGCACTGATCCACTACGCCCGCAAGGGCGCGATCATCAACTCCACCTACATGTTCTGAGTGCTGGACGCCGGCACCCCGGTTCAGTGTCGCGCCGGGGCACCGGCAAGCCGTGGCTCAACGGTCCAGGGTCATCCCGTGGCAGCGCCGGCCAGTTTGGGCCGGCACAGACCAGGTGCACCCCGCACAGAGCCTGCACGGTCTGCGCGCGCCGCGGCCGCTCTGTGTCGGCGGCTGGTCGGCCCACGTCTGGCCGTATGCGCTCCGGAGGTCGCCTGGGTGGGGACGTCTGGACATACTCAGCTCATGCGTGCCGCATTCGCTCATGAGGCTTTGCTGACGATGGAGCCGGACGCCGATTCGGGTGCCCCAGGAGCCGCGATAACAGTTGAGCTGTGCGGGCACTGGAACCACGAACCACCGTGCCCGCTGGCTCCTCACCACACTCGCGTCGAACAGATCGAGGGCGGCGTGCGGCTGCGGATCCTGTTTGCCGCCGAGGCCAACAACGAAAGCAGTGTGCGGGAGGGAATCACCCGCGCCCTCGCCGATGGGCGGCTGGACGAACCCGGCGGGGTAACCACCCGGTGGACCCTGCGGGACAGCCGCCCCGGCGAAGTCCTGGCCAGCGAATTCGAGCATGCCCAAGAACTGATCAACCACTGAAGGCGACGGCTCGTGGACCCGGCCGGACCATGCGCTGACTGAACGGCCGATCAGCGCGCGCTTCCGGGGTTCGGCCGGCCGTTCCGGTTGGCCAGCACCACGAGCGTCATCATCAGCGGCAGTACGCCCAGTACCGACAGCCCACCGAGCACCATCTGCTGCTCTTCCAAGGCTATTCCGGCCAGGATCAGCACCAGCGCGACGGTTAGGAACACCGCGCCCACCCGAGCGCCGGTCACATCGGACCGACCGGCATCCAGTTCGGTGCCCAAGCTGGCTAACCGTGGAGCTTCTTCACGCAGGGAGCGCTCGATCCGGCGCCAGGCACGTTCCTCCCGGCGGGAGAGAGGGGTCATTGTTCGTCCGCCGGTACTGGCTCCGCGGCGTCACAGCGCATGTCTGGTCTCCTTTGATGTTGAGCCAGGCGGCGCCGTTGCCTCGGGCTGGCAGGTCAGGGTGGGTGGTTCGGGCACCCTGACCGAGGTCCTCGTCCCTTCGATGGTCGCACCACCGGCTCGCGGCATCTTGACTCAGCCGTAAAGAGGCTGTTACGCCCTCAGCTTTGTCGGCCCCGTCACAGTGGCTACGCGGTATGTCGTGTTCACTCGCGCAGCAGGAAGGTCCCGTTGGTGAGCACGGTCTCGCCATGCTGGGTTTTCACCAGCCGCCGCTTTGCCATGCCTCGACCGCCAAGGTGTCGCCGGGAAACACCGGCCTGAAACCGGGCCGCCAACGAGTGGAATCGTGCCGGGACCGAAGCGGCGTAGGCCGCCAGGAGAACCCTGCCCACGATGCCGTAGGCGCACAGGCCGTGCAGGATCGGGCGGTCGAATCCGACTCGGGCGGCGGCCTCCGGGTCAAGGTGGAGCGGGTTGTCGTCGCCGCAGAGCCGGTACAGCAGTGCCTGATCCTGACGGGTAGGGACGGTCAGGACGAGGTCGGGTTCCCCGTGCGGGCAGAAGGAAGACATCCTCATCGAGCTGGTCACCCGGGCCGGCCGGGCGGTCGACAGCGCGCAAGAGCTCCTCGACAGCAGCCTGGCACCGCTGGACAAGCTGCGGGAACTGATCAAGGTCCACGTGCGCGAGACGCTCAGCGACGCCGATATCTTCCGCGTCCAGCTCGACGAGGTGCCCAAGCTGCAGAGTGCCCGAGGCGAAGCGCTCCGGAAGGAGTAGGAGGCCTACATGCAACGCGTCGCGGACGTGATCGCGGCGGGCCAACAGGACGGTTCCGTCATGCGGATGCCGCCGAACGCGCTCGCCAGGCTGATCATCGGCATGAGCACCGAGGTGGTGCGCTGGTTCGACGCGGGCGCGGGATTGTCGATCGAGGAGATGGCTGACTATGTCGCGCAGGTGGCCATCAACGGCGTGCGGGCGGACCCACCGCTAGCGTCCTGAGCGTTAGACGGTGAACGGCATGCGTTTGATGCCGTTGAGGAAGAAGGAGAGCAGGGGTTCGGGCTCACCGGCCGTGCGGACCTCCGGCAGCCGGGTGAACATTTCGCGCAGCATGACGGTGATCTCCCGGCGGGCCAGGTTGGCGCCAAGGCAGTAGTGCGGGCCGGGGCCGCCGAAACCGACGTGCGGGTTGGCGGAGCGGGTGATGTCGAACCGGTCCGGGTCGGCGAACACCGTCTCGTCGCGGTTGGCCGAGTTGTAGAACAGCAGCAGCTTGTCCCCGGTGCGCAGTGGCTGACCACCCAGCTCGCAGTCCTGGGTCACCGTCCGGCGGAACTGCACGACCGGGCTGACGTAACGGACGATCTCCTCGATGGCGCCGGCGATGCGCCCGTCGAAGTCGGCCAGCAGCAGCGCGCGCTGGTCGGGGTGCTCGGTGAACAGCCGCAAGGCGTGCGCGAGCACGGTACGGGTGGTCTCGTTGCCGGCCACCACGAGCAGGATGAAGAAGGTGCCCACCTCGCGCGGGCTGAGCCGTTCGCCGTCCGGGTTGGCGTTGACCAGTGCGGAGATCAGGTCCGGCCCGGGGTGCTGGATGCGTTCCTGGCCGAGCTTGCGGACCAGTCCGGTCAGCTCGCGGCCGGCGGCCAGCAGCCGCAGGGTGATCCGCGCGATGTGCCAGGGTGCGGGTGCGCCGTGGCGGAGCAGGTATTCGCGGCTGATCCCGGTGAATTCCGGGTCGTTGAAGCCGAGGATGGTGTTTGTGTGGCGCTGCACCATGTCGTGGTGCCGGGCCGGGATGCCCATCATGTCGCAGATGACCTCGATGGGCAGCCGGGCCGCGACCTGCGCGACGAAGTCGCCGCCACCGCTGGAGAGCACGTCGTCCACGATGCGCCGGGCGCTGGCCCGCAGGTCGTCCTCCAGCTTGGCCAGCAGCTTGGGCGAGAACGCGCGGGCCACCACCTTGCGGATGGTGCTGTGCCGGGGGTCGTCCATGTTGATCATGGAGTCGAAGTAGGGCGCCAGCCAGGGCGGCATGTCGATCACCATGTTGGCCGCCGGCTCACTGCTGAACAGCTTTGGGCTGCGGCTGGCCTCGACCACGTCGGCGTGCCGGACCACGGCGTAGATGCCGGCCTGGCCGCGCCGGAAGGGCACCGGCCGACCGAACGGAACGAACTGGAGCCCGGGCAGCGCACGGAGCCGGGTGAACTCGTCGGCCCGCTGCGCTTCGGGCTGCGCCCAGAACGCGAGGTGTCCGATACCGGGCCCGTCCGGATCGGCGCGCGCCACCCGGTCGATCCCCGAGCCTGTCACGGGGTCGGCCAGCCGTCGCGCTCGAACGCGGCCCGGGCAATCGGGTTGTACCGGACCCGGGCGGGCAGTCGGGGCACCACGGCCCGGAGCACCCGCGCGGCGCGGCGGAACCTGCGTTCGTCGGCCGGTGTCCAGGGGTAGTTCATCTTTTCCCGGATGATCGGCGGCATCAGACCACGGCTGAGGAAATTGCTGAATCGGATCGGCAGCGGGGCGACCAGCCGCCACAGCCAGCCCGGCATCTCGTCCTGCGGGATGGTCTTCGGGTCGCCGAACATGGCCTTGCCGCGCAGCGCGGT
>DATHIT010000670.1:0-14413 GCA_035489915.1 Pseudonocardia sp.
GTCAGCAACGGACTACACACGTAAGGCTCACCGAGCACCACGCCACCAGCAGTACCCGCGCCGACCCGCGTCGCCGTCACTCACCCATCTTCGCAGAGCACAGCCGCACCGGACCGGCCGGCCATCGCGGCGGCGTGCCCAGGCCGCTCGTTCAGCGCCCTCCTCAGCCGATGCCAGCCAGGTCTGGGCGGCGTCGGCCAGCGCTGAGGCGCCGGCCAAGTCTGAGGCGCCGGCCAGGTCTAAGGCGCCGGCCAGGTCTAGTCGGTACCGGCCGGTCTAATCGGCGCCGGTCAGGTCCACAAGCAAACCGTGCGCCCGCGCGAACCCGACGGCGATCGCCACGTCCACCCGGGCCCCGGCCAGCCGGGCGGTAGTCAGCCCCGTGGGTTCGAGTACCGCATCCCGCAGGTCGGCGCCCTCCAATCGGGCACCGGAGAGCCGCGCGCCGGACAGGTTCGCCCCGCGCAACGACGAGCCGCGCAGATCGGCTCCGACCAGGTTCGCCTCCCGCATGCGCAGCCCAGCCAGATCGGTCCCCCTGAGGTCGGCACCCTCCAACCGGGCGCCGGAGAGCCGGGCGCCGGACAGGTCCGCCCCGCGCAACGACGAGCCGCGCAGATCGGCCCCGACCAGGTTCGCCTCCCGCATGCGCAGCCCAGCCAGATCGGTCTCCCTGAGGTCGGCACCGCCGAGGGAGGTGAGGGTGAGGTCGGTGTCGGTGATCGTGATCGGACGCAGCCGGCAGTCGGTGAACTGCGAGCCGAGCAGCGAGCACGCCACCAGGCTGGCGCCGGTGAGGGTGGAGCGGGTGAACACGCACGCCCGCAGCGCGCTCCCTCGGTGGACCGACTCGCCGAGGTCGGCGCGGCTGAAGTCGCACTCGGTGAACTCGCACCGCTCGGTGACCAGGCCGCGCAAATCGGCGTCGGTGAATCGGCAGTCCACGAATCGTCGCCCGATCCATCGCTCGCCGGAGAACACCTGATCGGCGAAGTCCGCTCCCACCACCGCATCCGACTCGCCGTCCCCGGTCACCGCGTCCCCAGTCAGGTCGTCTTGGGTCGCTCCGTCCCGCGTCACGCTGTCCCAGCCCTCCGATGCGTTCAATCCCGTTGGTCGCGCCCGGTCCGCCCGGACAATACGGTGCAGGAATCTATCCACCAGCTCGTCGATGAACTCGGGGGCGACGGCCAGGCCAGTGACCAAGATCCGGTAGTACTTGCCGGCATGCCCAGCTCACCGGAAGTCCCTCGATCGGACAGCGACCCGCAGCACCAATCGGTCCAGCCGGTCGGCCAGCAAGTTCAGTACCCGCGGATTGTCCGTGCTGCGCTCCAGCCGACCCCGCACCAACAGTGCGGACCCGCCCATTGCCACCGAGCGGTACCGCGCCCACAGCCCCGGCGAGCACACCACGTTGAGCATGCCGGTCTCGTCCTCGAGGTTGAGGAAGGTGACTCCGCCCGCGGTGGCCGGGCGCTGCCGGTGGGTCACCAACCCGCCGACTTTCACCCGCGTCCCGTCGCCGACCGCGGTCAGCTCGGCGATCGAGACCGCCGCCTCGGCGACCAGCTTGTCCCGTAGGTGCTCGATGGGATGACTGTCGGGGCTGACCCCGGTCGCCCAGACGTCCGCGACGGTGAGCTCCGCCTCGGTCATTCCCGGCAGCGGCGGGGCATCCACGCCCACCGAGGTACCAGGCAGATGGGTCGGCCGTTGCCCGGCAAGAACTCCCGCTGCCCACAGCGCGGCTCGCCGGTCCACCCCGAAGCACCCGAAGGCTCCCGAGGTCGCCAGCGCCTCCGCCTTGGGCACGGTCAGCTGAACCCGGCGAGCCAGCTCGGACAGGTCGGCGTAGGGGCCGTTTGCTTGTCGCTCCGCCTCGATGGTCTTCGCCACCTCATCCCCGACCGCCCGTACGGTGGACAGCCCGAGCCGGATCGCCCGACCACCTTCGCTGTCCTCGGCTGGTTCCAGTACCGCGTCGGCCCCGGACCGGTTCACATCCGGCCCGAGCACCAGCACACCGTGCCGGCGCGCGTCGGCGACCAGCGACTGTGGCGAGTAGAAGCCCATCGGCTGGGAATTCAGCAGCGCCGCGCAGAACGCCGCCGGGTAGTACAGCTTGAACCAGGAGCTGTAGTAGACCAGCGAGGCAAAGCTGATGGAGTGGCTCTCCGGGAAGCCGAAGTTGGCGAACGCCAACATCTTCTCAAAGATCGTGGTGGCGACCTCGCCGGTGATCCCGTTGGCGGCCATACCGGCGTAGAACCGCACCCGCAGCCGTTCCATCTTCTCGGTGGAGCGTTTGGCGCCCATCGCCCGGCGCAGCTCGTCGGCGTCCGCCGCGGAGAACCCGGCCACGTCCACCGCGATCTGCATCAGCTGCTCTTGGAACAGCGGTACGCCCAACGTCTTGTGCAGTGCCTTCTCCAGCAGTGGGTGGTCGTACTGGGGCTCCTCCTGGCCGTTGCGGCGACGGATGTAGGGATGCACCGAACCGCCCTGAATCGGACCGGGCCGGATCAGCGCGACCTCGATCACCAGGTCGTAGAACTTACGCGGCTTGAGCCGGGGCAGGGTGGCGATCTGCGCCCGGGACTCCACCTGGAACACCCCGACCGAATCCGCCCGGCAGAGCATCTCGTAGACAGCCGGATCGGTGGGCCGCAGCTCGTGCAACTCGATCCGTTGCCCGTGGTTCTCCGCCACCAGGTCGATCATCTTGTGCAGCGCGGTGAGCATGCCCAGCCCGAGCAGGTCGAACTTGACCAGCCCGGCGGCGGCACAGTCGTCCTTGTCCCACTGCACCACCGTGCGGTTTTCCATCCGGGCCCACTCCACCGGCACGACCTCGGACACCGGACGGTCGCAGATCACCATGCCACCGGAGTGGATCCCCAGGTGGCGAGGAAAACCGAGCAGCTGGTCGGCCAGCGCGTGGACCTTCTCCGGGATGCCGTCCGGATCATCCGGCGAGCTGTCCGTGCTCGCCCCCACGCTCGGCCCCCAGCGCTCGATCCGCTTGCTCCAGGCATCTTGCTGGCCGGGGGAGAAACCCAGCGCCTTGGCCATGTCCCGGACCGCTGACCGGGGCCGATAGGAGATCACGTTGGCTACCTGGGCGGTGTGCGTGCGGTGGTACGTGCGGTAGACGTACTGGATAACTTCCTCGCGACGGCCGGACTCGATATCCAGGTCGATGTCCGGGTAGCCATCCCTCGCCGGGGAGAGGAATCGCTCGAACAGCAGGCCATGCTCGACCGCGTCCACCGCGGTGATGCCCAGCGCGTAGCAGACCGCCGAGTTGGCCGCCGAGCCCCGGCCCTGGCAGAGGATGTTGTTCTCCCGGCAGAACCTGACGATGTCATGCACGATCAGGAAGTAGCCGGGGAAGTTCTTCGCCTCGATCACCTTCAGCTCGTGCTCGACCGTCTCGATCGCGCCCGGATTCTCGGCGTGGCTCCCGTAGCGCTCGGCCACCCCCTGATAGGTCAACTTGCGCAGCCAGGATGCCTCGGTCTGTCCGGCGGGTACCGGGAACGGTGGCAGGTCCGGCGCGAGCAGACGCAGCTCGAAGGACAGCTCCCGCCCCAGCGCGGCGGCTCGGGCGACCGCCCCCGGATAGCGTTCGTCGAACCGGGCAGCCATCTCAGCGCCACTGCGCAGGTACGCCGAGGGGGCGGCGGGCAACCAGCCGTCCGCGTCGTCAAGGCCACGCCTGGCCCGAACCGCCGCCAGCGCGGTGGCCAGCGGATACCGCGCCGGAACGGCGTAGTGCACAGCATTGGTGGCCACCGTGGGGAGCCGGGCGTGGTCGGCGAGTTCGGCGAGTACGTCGTTACGCTCGCTGTCGGTGGGCAACCCGTGATCGGTGAGCTCCACCGCCACGTGCTCAGCGCCGAACAACTCGATCAACCGGCTCAACTCGTCGCCCGCCGCTGAAGGCCCGCGCTGCTCGAGCGCCTGTCGAACGGCACCCTTGCGGCAACCGGTGAGCACCATGACCTGCCCGGCGACATCCCGGGCCACCTCGTCCAACCGGTAGATCGGGCGTCCCTTCTCTTCCCCGCGCAGCTGGGCGGTACTGATCGTGCGGCACAGTGCGCGGTACCCCTCCGGCCCCCTGGCCAGCAGCAGCAGATGCGTCCCCTCCGGATCTGGGACCCCGTTCTGGGGCGCGGTGAGCCCGAGGCTCAGCTCGGCGCCGAATACCGTGCGGACCCCGAGCTCGGCGGCCGCCTCGGCGAACCGCACCACCCCGTACATGCCGTCGTGGTCGGTGAGCGCGATGGCCTCCAGCCCCAGGCGGGCGGCCTGCTCGGCAAGCTCCTCAGGGTGGCTGGCCCCGTCCAGGAAGCTGAAGTTGGAGTGGCAGTGCAGCTCCGCGTAGGCAACCTTGGCCGCCGAGCTGACCGCCTTCGAAGACTCCCCCGGAGGCTCCTCGGGAGGTCGGTAGGGCGAGCGTTTGCGCGACCAGGCCGGGCTGTCCCCACCATCACCGGGCAGGCCCGGTGGCGAGGCGCCGACCAGACTGGTGCCGTCCCTCGGCTTGCCGGACAGCACCCGCTCGAGCTCGGACCAGCTGATGTCGGGGTTGCTGAAGCCCATAGCCGCCCTCAGGCCGGTGCCGGGGCATCCGGCCAACCGCTGGGGGCGATCCGCCGCGGCACCGGGGCGGGATGCCGCAGGTAATGCCGCCCGCTCGGGCTGCGCCAGATGACCATTCCGCTGGGATGCTCGGAAACGGTCCACCCCGGGCGGCGCGCGAGCAACGAGTACACCCGACACCGAGTGCCCGCTACCCCTTGCTTCATTGGATCGAACATATGTTCGACTATAGCTTGCGAGTGTCGACTCCGCCAGCAACCGTTCGAGTTGTCCCCACTAGTCGTACTCCCCCGCGACCGACCACTTGCCGTCCTGGCAGAGCAGCAGCAGTGCCGTTTCGCCCGGCTGCCCGCCCTCCGGCGAGCCACCCCCCACTCCATCACCCTCCGCCCCTTCGAGCACTCCACCGAGCAGCACCTGCAGCCGGCTGCCCCGCCACCCCGCCGCCGGGTCCCACCAGCGCTGATCCACCGGCCATGGCCCAGCCCACGCACGCACCGGCACCCGTCGCCCTCCGCTCATCGCGACCGTTGCCGGCGTCGACGTCAGCGCGCACCGCTCGGTGATTCGTGCAGGAGAGCCGGCGGCGTCCAGCACCTCGACCGGTATCGGGGTGGCCAGCACCCTGGTCGGCGAAGGGGCCGGCAACCGACCCGGCCATGGCGGCACCGGCTGCGCCGCGGCTCGAACCGGGCGAACTGACCGCCTTCCTGACCGCGCTCCAGGCACACCGGAGCCGGCCGCGCCAGCACCAGCGCCAGCGGCACCAGCGCCAACCGCATCGGAGCCAGCCGTGCCGGAACCAGCGGTCGAACTATCACCCGGCCCCCTCCGCTCGTCCCCCCAGGGCACCAACCTGACCCGTTCCGCCGGATCCCGCCCGCCCTCGAGCACAGCGGTATAGACCCCCTCCGGGCCCAACAGTGCCTGAACCCGCACCAGAGCGCGCCCGGCCCGCTCATCAACGGCCCCGACATCCCCCCACAACCCCAGTTGCAGCGCACCGCCCGCAACGACCTCCTCACCGGACAGCCGAAGCAACCCGATCCCACCGGACTCAGCCGTTGCCTCGCCGACCAGCCCGCCCCGGCGGATCAGCTCCCGAGTGAGCCAGGCCTCCAGCTGCCAGCGCACCCGGTCCACCGTCCCGCCCGGAGTGAGCGGCTCGGCACAGCGCCACACCCTGCTCAGCTCGACGCCATCCACAGTGCGCGCCTGGATGCCGAGCCGGGTGCAGGCCAACCCGTGCCCGGCGAGCAGCGCGTGCAGCCGCTCGGCCAGTGCTCGGGAGGCGAAAGCCGCCGCATCCACCCGGGTGACCGGCGGGTCCAACTCAACCGCCACGGCCAGCTCCTCGGACGGGCGGCGGCGCGCCGGGGGACGCGGATCCAAGCCTCGAGCCAACCGGTGCGCGAGCACCGCATCGGCACCGAACCGGGAGGCCACGTCGGCCACGGGCAGCCGGCCGAAGGCACCCAAACTGCGCAACCCCAATCGGTTCAGCAGGCTGATCAGCTCGGCCCGGTCCACCCCGGGCTCGCGGCCCAGCTCAGCCACGGAGAGCGGGGCAAGGAACTCCTCGGCCCACCCTGGCTCCACCACGACACCCCGGTGCGCGGCCAGCGTCGCCGCGAACAGCCCGTCCGCGATGCCGATCTGACACTCCGCGCCGGTGCGGCCGGCAACGTGGTCGATCAGCCGCTCGGCGGCCGGCCGGGTACCCCCGAAGTAACCCACCGGACCCTGAGCGAGCAGCGCGATCAGGCCAGGACGGACTACCTCGACTCCCGGTGCGAGCTCCTCCACGGCCAGCGCCACCTGCTCGAACATCCGGGCATCCCGCTCCGGGTCAGCAGCCAGTACGGCCAACTCCGGGCACCGGGCCTGCGCCTCTCGGCGACGCAGGCCGCGCCGCACGCCCTGCGCCCTGGCCACCGCCGAGCAGGCCAGCACCCGATTCGCCGCCACCACCGCCGCCGGCCGGTGCTCAGGAACTCCCTCCGCGCTGGTGGCCGCCACCACCGGCCAGTCCGGGCACCACAACGCAAGGACCCGGGGGGCCTGCTCGTTCACCGCTCGCCCCAGCGGGCCGACCGACGTGCCACGATGAAACGCACGCGCTCACCCCGCCTCCCGCTCAGCGTCGGACGCGAGCGCCTCCATGGATCGCTCCACCCCGGTCGGCATCCCTCTGACCGACCAATCCGCCTCCGCGATCGCGCCGCTCGGCCCGGGCAACAGCAGCGAGGCGACCCGTTCCCGGTGCGCCGCCCCCCGGCCGCTGACTCGCACCCGAGCCCGGCGAGAGCGCAGCCGCCCCGCTCCACCACCAACCAACCCCTGCCACCGCCCGGATACCGTCACCATCTCCAGATCCGCGCCCGGCCAGCGACCAACCGGCAACAACACCGCACCGCGTTGTCGAGCCCGGGCCGCCAGCCGCTGCCGATCACCTGGACGCAACCGCTCCACCCCGGCCACCGCCACCAGATCCAGCCCGTCCAACAACGCGGCGGTGACCGCCACCAGATCGGGCCCCGGTCGAGGCACCAACGCCACCCGATGCAGCGCCAAGCCGGCCTCGGCGGCCGCCACCAGACCCACCTCAGGCAGCCCGACCAGCGCGCACCAGGCACCCTCGGCCGACGCCTCAGACAACAGCGCGAGCAGTAATGCGGTCGATGAGCGGACCGAGACCGTGCTCCCGCGCCGGAGGCCGTGCCCCGGCAGCACCGATCGCAGTGGAGTGGCAACCGGCAACACCAACTCGTCATCCACCGGCGCGGACATCGTCGGCGCGGACAGCGCGTGCCGCCCGCCCCACGTTCTAGTGGCCTTGCCGAGCAAGCTTCTGGCCTCGTGTAACCGCGCGGCTCGCACGTCCGCCGCCGGCGCCACCCCCACCGCGCCTCACCCCCGTTCCTTCACCAGCACCTGAACCCGCCGGGCCCTTGCGCCGACCATACCCACTTGACATCGAACATTTGTTCGAACAGGATATGCCCATGAGGCCATGCGCAGTCAAGAGACCGGAGAGGGGAACGTGGTGGACAGCGAGGGGGATTCAGGCTCTGCTCCACGTTCCGCGGCGGGCGCCTCAGCTATGTCCATAGCTTTGTGCGCACGCTCGCCAGCGGTCCGTGGGTCGCCTCGGGCGCTAGGTCGACTGGGTCGCCTCGGCGCACGTGACGGCGCCCAAAAGGCACCCCGCGGCGATTCGCGCCGGCGGGCGCGGTTAGTGCGCGAAGTGCCGAGTGCCGGTCAGATACAGCGGTACGCCCGCAGCGGCAGCGGCGGCGGTCACCTCGGAGTCTCTAATCGATCCGCCAGGCTGTACGACCGCCCGCACCCCGGCGCGCAGCAGCAGCTCCAGCCCGTCTGGGAACGGGAAAAACGCATCGGAGGCAGCCACCGAGCCCGCCGCGCGGTCGCCGGCTCGCTGAACCGCCAGGCCAGCCGCGTCCACCCTGTTCACCTGGCCCATCCCGACGCCTACCGTCGCCAGGTCGTGCGCCAGCAGGATCGCGTTGGACTTCACCGCGCGGCACGCCCGCCAGGCAAAGGCGAGGTCAGCCAGCGTGGCGGCATCCACTGGCTCCCCCGCCGCCAGCTCCCACTTCGCCGGGTCGTCCCCTGGGGCGTCGATCAGGTCCCGGCTCTGCACCAACAGGCCCCCGCTCACCGCACGCAGCTCGACGCCCGCGCGAGGCGCCCCGGTCACCCGCAGCACCCGGACATTGCGCTTGCGGGCCAGCACCTCCAGCGCGCCGTCGGCGTACGACGGAGCCGCCACAGCCTCGGTGAACACCTCGGCGATCTGCTCCGCCATCGCCACGCTCACCTCACGGTTCGCCGCGATCACGCCGCCGTACGCGCTCACCGGGTCGCAGGCGTGTGCTTTGCGATGCGCCTCAGCGATCGCCGCGCCAGGCTCACTCGACAGCACGGCGGAGGCCACCGCGATGCCACACGGGTTGGCGTGCTTGATGATCGCCACACACGGCTCGTCATGGTCGTGCGCGGCGCGCCAGGCGGCATCGGCATCGACGTAGTTGTTGTACGACATCTCCTTGCCGTGCAACTGCTCGGCGCCGGCCAACCCGTCCGGTACCCCGGCCGAGCTGGCCACGTACAGCGCGGCGACCTGGTGGGGATTCTCCCCGTAACGCAGCCCGGCCCGCCGCTGCCAGGTCCCACCCATCCAGGACGGGAGACGCTCGACGCCGCTCGGCTCGCTTTCCGGGGCGAGCACGTCGCCCATCCAGGACGCCACCGCGACGTCGTACCCGGCGGTGTGCCGGTAGGCCTCGGCGGCCAGCCGCTGCCGGTCACCCAGGGTGAAGCCGCCGGCCCCGATCTGCTCCAGCGCCCATGGATAGCGGGAAGGGTCCACCAGCACGGCCACGCTGGCATGGTTCTTAGCCGCCGCGCGCACCATCGCCGGGCCGCCGATGTCGATCTGCTCGACGCAGTCTTCCGGGCCGGCGCCCGATGCCACGGTCTCGGTGAACGGATACAGGTTGCTGACCAGGAGGTCGAACGGGGCGACCGCGAGCTGCTCGAGCTGGGCCAGGTGCTCGGGCTTGCGAGTGTCCGCGAGCAGCCCCGCGTGGATCCGGGGGTGCAGGGTCTTGACCCGCCCGTCCAGACACTCGGGGAACGAGGTGACCTCTTCCACCCGAGTCACCGGCACACCGGCGTCGGCGATCCGCTGCGCGGTCGACCCGGTGGACACGATCTCCACCCCGGCCGCGTGCAGCCCGGTCGCCAGGTCCAGCAGGCCGGCCTTGTCATAGACGCTGATCAGAGCGCGCCGAATCGGCCGGCGCTCGCTGGGCGGGTTAGCGCTCACGGGATGCTCACCTCTCGTCCGGTCACGGTAGCTCCGTGTGTGGCCAGCGCGGCCACGGTGACCACCAGCAACCGCCGTTCTTCAATTTTGATTCGCTCGTGCAAGGTCTCTTCGGTGTCACCAGCCCAGACCGGCACCGCCCGCTGGGCGAGCACCGGCCCGGTGTCCACCCCTGCATCAACCAGGTGCAGCGTGCAACCGGTGATCTTTACGCCGTGCGCCAGCGCGTCACGCACCGCGTGTACCCCGGGGAACGCGGGCAGCAGCGCGGGGTGGGTGTTCAGCACGGGGACGCCGACGCCGGCCAGGAACGCCGGGGACAGCACCTTCATGAAACCCGCGCTCACCACCAGATCTGGCCGGTGCTCGACAACCGCCTTGGTGAGCGCCGCATTCCACTCGTCCCGGTCCAGATGCTCGCGCAGCGCCACGGTGAAGGTGGGCAACCCAGCCTGCTCCGCGCGGGAGAGACCCTCGATGCCCGCACGGTCCGCGCCAACCGCAACCACTTGCGCCGGGTACTCGCCCGCGACGGTGGCGTCCAGCAGGGCCTGGAGCAACGTTCCGGACCCGGAAACCAGGACAACTGTCCGGGCGGGTACCGGCAGCTCCAGCCGGTACGGGGTGCTCGACGTGCTCAGCTCGGACTCCTCGGCTTCCCCTGGTCGGCGGCACGTCCAGGGTAACCAGGTGGGCCGACGCCGCCACGACCGGCAGGCATCACCCGGCGAGCGGCCGGGGCTACCGCCGGTCTCGCCTCCACCGCCAGGCCCGGTGCCTGGGCTCCGGGGCGAGCTCGGGGGCCGACTCGGGCTGGGCCTCGAGTTCGGGATCGATCGCCGGGCCGGCTTCAGCATTGGCCCTCACCTCGGCCTCCGGCGGGATCTCGAGGGACGCCGGATCCAGGTACTCGAGATCACCGTCCTCGTTGTACTCGAACTCCGAGTACTCGTCCTTACCAGTGTCGGCGGGATCGCCGTGCTCGTTGTCACTGGCGTCGTCGGCGTACTCATTTTCGCTCGCGTAGTCGTCCTCGTAGTCCGCGCCAAGATCGTCGTACTCGAGGTCGGAGTCGTCGTATTCACCGTCAGGGTCAGTGTCCCCCGGCGAGGCATCGGCGCCGCGCTCCAGGTCGGCTTGACCGGGCTCACGCTCGCGCGGGGTGCGCGCCGGGTCATCCGCACCGGTGGTCGTGGCGTCGGGGGCGCCCGCCGCACCGACCGCGGCACCTGCGACGGCCACACCGCTCCTGGTCGATCGCGATCCACTTCGCCTCCGGGGCCGGCGCTGTGGCCGGCGCCTAGCGGCCGTCAGCCGCCACGGCGGCAGGGTCCGCTCCGGCAGCAGCACGACGGCGACGGCCGGAACACCGATCCAGCCCAGCAGCGCCGCCGCCAGCGCCAGGGCGGGCAGCTCCACGGGATCGAACTGGCCCGCCGCCAGCCGGCCGCTGACCAGCGCGGCCAGCAAGCCGAACCCGAACGCGACGATTCCCGCGGCAACCGCGACCGCGCACACCCGGTGCACCGGATCGTCATCCACCTGGCGGCAGCGCCGGCCGACGAGGATGCCGGCCAGCACCGGCAGCACGAACACCAGCACGGTCCAGCCCGGTGGTCGCGCCGCCGGCATCGCCGCCATCAGTGGGATCGGTGGAACGAGGCCGGGCGCGGTGAACAGTGGCGAGGCGGCCGCCGCCCCGATCGAAAGTCCTGGGCCGGCCAGCCAGCTGACCGAGGCGACCAGCGCGTTCGGCAGGTAACACAGGGAGAGCAGGGTGATGCCCACGCCGGCGCCGAGGGTGGGGGACGCGGACTGCAGCCGCGCGTGCACCTCGCCGACCGCCACCAGCAAGGCCGCGAACAACATCAACGAGCCGGCCGTGCACAGTGTCGACGCGCCGATTCGGGCCGCCGACACTCCAGCCCGAACCCAGTCGGGCGCGACCGTCCACCAGGCCGGCAGCCCGGTACGGCGCAACGCACCGAGTCCCGCGCCGGCCGCCGCCACCAAACCACCACCGAGCAGCGCGGCCCATGGCGTCGCCTGAACCGGGCTCTGGGGCAGTGCGGTGGCCAGCACCGCCACCGAAGCGTGCGCCCCGGCCAGCGAGGCCACCACCGCCGAGGCGTCCTCCCGCAACCGTCCTCCCAGCCGTGCGGTCACCCGGGCGGCCACCACGGCGGTCAGCGTCAGGACAGCGGCGGTGGGCAGCAGTGGAAGCACTCCCAGCGGTGCTCCGGCCACCACGAGTGGGACTTGGTGGGCCGCGAGCCAGAGCGGGATCGCCGCTACCAACAGTGCCTTCGGCGCCAACCCAGCGCCGGCGGTCAGCCCGGCCACCGCCGCGATGAGCACGGCCAACAGGTAACTGAGTCCGAGGCTGGCGAACGCACCGCAGGCCAGCAGACGCAATCGATCAGTGGGGGTGGGTGCCGGCGGTTCCTGGAGCGCGGGCTCGCGGCTCCCGGCATGGGTCATCAGGTCACCCAGGGGATCAGCCGACGCCGGCGTGCCCGGGGGGCGGGAGGGGGAGCGTGATGGAGTCATGGCGAGGCGGGGTCAGCCGGAGGAGCCGCTGGCACCGTTGTCCGGTTTCGGGTAGGGACGAGGATGCGGCGATAGCTGGGTGGTCGGGCGGTTGGCCGCCGGATCGGGCCCCGTCGACTCGGCCCCGGATGAGCCGGATCCGGTCGAGGCCGGGTCTGATCGCCCGGATTCGGTGGTCGGCGCAGTGGACGATTCCGCGCCCTCGGCCGCGGTGGCTGACGACGCGACGGACGGCAGCGGCTGGCCGACGGATGGCTCCGGGTGAGTGGGCGGACTCAGCTGGCCCTCGGACGGCTCCGACTCAGCGGGGGGCGCCGGCTGGCTGGGGAACGCCTCGGGCTGCGCCTGGGGAGTCGGCTGGCCGGCGGATGGCCCCGGGTGGGCGGCGGGCGGCTGACCACCGGCGGACTCCGTGCTCAATCCAGTCGGCACGGGCGATCCCGGGCCGAGCTCACCGGACCCGGATGGCGAGGCGCTCTCACCCTGCGCTGGGTACGGCGGATGCTGCTGGCCACCCTGGGCGCCTGGTCCCAGCGGTAAGGGCGACGATCCGTACGGCCCGCCCTGACTGCCCGGCGGGCCGAACCCGGCATAACCGCCAGCGGCCGGCGGCTGACCGTACGACGCGGCCGAGTAGCCGCCCTGCTGATAGTTGGCCGGCTGTGGATAGCCGCCATAGCCGCCCGGCGAGGGCACATAGCCGGCCGGAGCCGCGTAGCCGGGCTGCGCCGGATAACCGGGCTGCGCCGGATAACCGGGCGACGGCGACGCGAGCTGTCCGCCACCGTGCTGTGCAGCGGCCGGACCGGCCGGGTACTGACCGCCGGCATACTCCTGGCCACCGGCGTACTGCTGACCACCGGGCTGTCCGCCCTGGTACTGCCCAACCGCGTACTGACCGCCCGCGTACTGACCAGCCGGATACTGACCAGCCGCGTACGCACCGCCGCCGTACTGACCAGCGCCGCCGGCGTACTGGCCGGCATACGGGCTACCGGGGTAAGCCTCCGCCGGGTACTGCGGGTACTGGCCGCCGGCGTATTGCGCCCCGGGCTGCCCCGGCACGGCAGAGCCCGCGCCCTGCCCGGTACGGCCCTGCCCCGCGTCGGTCTGTCCGGAACCCGGCTGACCACCTGACCCGAACCGCCCGAGGAGACCGGATGAAAGATTGGCTCGGCTGCCCATCAGGTCCTGGTCCAACAGCATCGCGCCGGCCGCCGCCAGCAGCTGGAGCACACACAGCAAAACGGCAACGATGGCGGTCGCGCTCAGCGACGAGGAGGTCGTCGCGGTCCTCTGCACTACCAGCAACGCACCGACCACGCTGGTCACCGCCGCGGGCGCCAACAACCAGCGGGTGCGGGACAACACGGACACCGCGGTGAGTAGGCCGCCGCCCAGCAGTAGCGACCCGGGCAAGTTGGTGATCAGGGTGGGCACTCCGGCGGTGAACCCGAGCAGATAGATGAGCAAGGCAAGGGCCGCTGTGCTGAGCGCGAGCGCGCGTGCCGCACCTACCGCTGGGCCAGGCTCGGCCCGCGACGGTCCGACGGGCTCACCGGTGGGGCTGTTCATCACGACCTCCTGCTCGACGCGCCCAGACCGCCCGGGCCTGGTCGGGCCCGGGACGGCGACGCGACGCACATACCCGCCCCGGCCACCCGAGGTAACACCCCGCCATCCGGCCGCTCGGCCTGGCACGTACCCGCCGTCCGGCACGTCCCCGGCCGCCCGGTTCATACCCAGCTACCCGGGCACGAACCCCGGATACCCGGCACGGTCTCCACTACCCACCACGTTCCGGCGCTACCCGGGCACGTACCGGCACCCTGCCTGACCAGCTCCCCCGGCACCTGACAGCCGGCCTGCACATACCGGGACAAGCTGATCGTGGCGGGAGGTCAGTCGACCGCCCGCCACGGACCCTAGCGAGCGAACCAGTGCAGACGGTGTGAGACACACGCGCACACCGCCCGCGACATGAGCTACTTCATCAGTTCCTTCATCAGCGCGGCGGTCTCGCTGGGGGTCTTGCCGACCTTGACCCCGGCCGCTTCGAGGGCCTCTTTCTTGGCCTGGGCGGTGCCGGCGGAGCCGGAGACGATGGCGCCGGCGTGGCCCATGGTTTTGCCTTCTGGGGCGGTGAATCCGGCGACGTAGCCGACCACGGGTTTGGTGACGTTGGCCTTGATGAACTCGGCGGCGCGTTCTTCGGCGTCGCCGCCGATTTCGCCGATCATCACGATGGCTTCGGTCTCCGGGTCGGCTTCGAAGGCTTCCAGGGCGTCGATGTGGGTGGTGCCGATGACCGGGTCGCCGCCGATGCCGATGGCGGTGGAGAAGCCGATCTCGCGCAGTTCGTACATCATCTGGTAGGTCAGCGTGCCGGACTTGGAGACC